>JAGRBF010000201.1:1588-5662 GCA_020434205.1 Calditrichota bacterium
AAACAAAATTAAATCATCTTCTCGACATTCATTTGAAAGGCGCGGGGCGGGTGGTTGGGATCCACCTCCTGGGCCAGCTCTTCCACGGCGGTAAAGAGCTCGTCCGCGGTGGCCTGGTCGACAATGGCAAAGCACATGGTCGAAGCGATGGGCAGGTCACCCTCGGCATGCCAGAAGCCGAAACCGCTTCCCCCCCGGTCCGAATGGCCGATCAGGGGGAATTCGCTGTAAATGTGAATGTGATGGTCCTTAAGCAGTTTGCGAACCTGCTTGACGTATTCGTCGATGGTCATAATACCGATCATTTTCATAGGAGCCTCCTGAGGTTCCCGGCGCCGCAGCGCCGGTGAATCCTGTATAATGGGTTACTTTTTCGGGGTTGCTGCTTCGGGATGATTTTTGCGCTCCGAGAGATAATACAGCAGCGGAACGGCGCCGAGGGTCAGTACCGTGGAGGCGAAGGCTCCCCACATCAGCGCGATGGCCAACCCCTGGAAGATGGGATCGAACAGGATGACGATGGCGCCTATAACCACCGTTCCCGCGGTTAAGAGAATAGGCCGGGTGCGCACCGCACTGGCTTCGATAACCGCCTGCCGGAGGGGAACGTCGTCGTCCAGGCGCAGGTGGATGAAGTCGATAATCAGAATGGAGTTGCGCACCATGATGCCCGCCAGGGCGATCATCCCGATCATGGAGGTGGCGGTAAAGAAGGCTCCGTGCAGCCAGTGGCCGGGCAGAATGCCCACCAGGCTCAGGGGGATGGCCACCATCATCAGCAGGGGCACTTTGAAGGACTGAAACCAGCCGATAATCAGCAAATAGATGATCACCAAAACCACCGCGAAGGCGGCGCCCAGATCGCGAAACACCTCCAGGGTAATATGCCATTCCCCGTCCCAGCGCACCGCCGCCTCTTCTTCCATAAAGGGCGTTCCGGCATAAATGGGGTCCAGCTTCACCCCGTTGGGCAGGTCGATTTCCGCAATTTTTTCATCCATGTTCAGCATGGCGTAAATGGGGCTTTCCACTTCTCCGGCCACATCCCCGGTAACATACACCACCCGCTTCTGGTTCTTGCGGTAGATGGTTTTGTCGGCGACTGATTTCAGGACCTTCACCACGTCGGAAACGGGCACCATCTCCCCCATGGGATTCTGAACCGTTACCGCGGTGAGCTGCTCCAGAGAGCCGCGCTGGGAAGGGTCCAACTGCAGGTGAATGGCCACCGGCTCTTTTTCGTTAGAGAGGTGCAGCAAACCGACCTCGGCGCCGCTGAGGGCCATGCGCAAGGCCTGGGAAATCTGCTGGGTGCTCACCCCGCGCAGGGCCGCCTTTTCCTTGTCCACCACCAGCTGGTAACGGGTCTGATCGTCCTCCACCAGCCAGTCGACGTCCACAACCCCGGGGGTGCTGTCGAAGATGTCCCGGATTTGGCGGGCCACGTCGGTTTGCTGATTTATCCCGGGGCCGTAAACTTCCGCCACCAGGGTGGACAACACCGGCGGTCCCGGAGGCACTTCGGCAATTTTCACCCGGGCGCCGTAGCGATCGGCAACCGCCTTGAGAGCGGGCCGGATGCGCTTGGCAATGTCATGACTCTGATCGTCGCGCTGCGACTTGTGCACGAAATTGACCTGAATATCGGCCATGTTGGGTCCGCGGCGCAGATCGTACTGGCGCACCAGACCGTTGAAGTTGATCGGGGCGTTGGTGCCCACATAATACTGGAAGTCGGTAACCTCGGGGACATCCCGGAGGGTGGCGGCCATGTCCTGGGCCACCCGGGCGGTTTGTTCCAGGGCGGCGCCTTCCGGCAGATCGATGATCACCTGCAGCTCGCTTTTGTTGTCGAAGGGCAGCATCTTCACTTCCACCATCTTGAAGAAAAGCATGCTCACCGCCAGCAGGAGCAGCACGCCCATGGCGATCAGAATGGTCCAGGCCCGGCGGGCATTGTCCAGCAGGGGGGCCAGGGTGGCGTTGTAGGCCCGGTAAATGAGCGACTTTTCCAGTCCCGCGGTTTCATCGGTGTGGCCGTCTTCCCCGTATTTGAGCAGGCGATAGGCCAGCCAGGGGGTGGCGATCAGCGCGATAATCAGCGAGAACAACATGGCCAGCGAGGCGCCGATGGGCATGGGGCTCATGTAGGGACCCATCAGGCCGGAAACGAAGACCATGGGCAGCACCGAGGCAATAACCGTGAAGGTGGCCAGCACGGTGGGATTTCCCACTTCGTTGATGGCCGCCATGGCCGCCTGCAGCTTGGGCAGGCGCTTCATGCTGAAGTGGCGGTGCAGGTTTTCGGCGATGATGATGGAGTCGTCCACCACGATCCCGGTTACGAAGATCAGGGCGAAGAGGGTTACCCGGTTGAGGGTGTAATCGAACAGATAGTAAACGAAGAGGGTCAGGGCGAAGGTGATGGGCACCGAGGCAAAAACCACCAGACCACCGCGCCAGCCCAGGAAAAGCCCGACGATGATGGTTACCGCGATGATGGCCCCAAACAGGTGCTCCAGCAGGGTGTTCACCTTTTCCGAAGCGGTGCGCCCGTAGTTGCGGGTTTCCACCACCCGGATATCTTCGGGAATCAGGGGACCTTTGAGGGCCTCCAGCTTGGCCAGAACTTTATCGGAAACCTGCATGGCGTCCGCGCCCTGAACCTTGGCGACCGAAAGGGTAACCGCCGGATAGCTCTGCAGGGGCAGGTTCTGCGCGGCGGCGGGATCCTGATCGACCCCGGCCGGGCCGAAGCCCATAAACACGTAATCCTTAACCTCTTCGGGACCGTCCTCCACGTCGGCGACCATGTGCAGGTAAACCGGGCGCTGGTCGAAAACCCCCACCACCAGACTGCGGACATCGTCGATATTCTGCAGAAAATCCCCGGTTTCTACCTGGAACTGCTGGTTAAGCCTGGGGAATTCCCCCACGGAAAGGGAGCTGTTGGCTGCCTGGATCTGGCCGGCGATGCGCAGGGGATCTACCCGGAAAGCCTGCATACGGGCGGGATCCAGGGTGATCTTGATCTGGCGCTTCTGCCCTCCGGTTACCGTCAGGTCGGCGACGTTTTCCACCTTTTTCAGCTCGGTGGCCAGTTCCTGCCCCACCCGACGCAGTTGGTAGCCATCGTATTGATCGCTCCACAGGGTCAGGGTGAGAACCGGCACATCGTCGATGGATTTGCTGCGCATTAAGGGCGGAAATTGCACCCCGGGCGGCATTTTGTCGGCGTTTTTGAGGAGGGTGCTCCACAGCTTTACCAAACTTTCCTCGGTATCGTCGCCCACGTAAAAGCGCACCGTAATCAGGGACATGTCCTGGCGGGATGCGGAATACACAAATTCTACCCCGGGAATGGTGCTGATGGCCTGTTCCAGGGGGCGGGTGACCCGCTCGGCAATTTCGTCCGGAGAGCCTCCGGGAAACCCGACGTAGATGTCCACCACCGGCAGGATAATTTGCGGCTCTTCCTCACGCGGGGTCAGGTAGGCGGCAAAAATCCCCACCAGAAGGGCGGAAATAATCAGCAGCGGGGTCAGTTTGGAATCGATGAATGAGGCCGCCAGGCGACCGGCAAAACCTTCTCGCATTATTGTACCTCCACCCGCATGCCGTCATACAAGGCGCCGGGCACCGGCGAAACCACCCGGTCGCCATCCTGCAGGCCGGAGAGAACTTCCAGCATGTCGCCGTTGTCCCGCCCAATGCGAACCCAGCGCAGGCGGGCCGTCTGGTCTTCGTTGATCACAAAGAGACCGGTCAACTGGCCGCGGCGCACCAGGGCCTGGTCCGGGACCATGATGGTGCTGTTGCCGCTGCTGCTGGCCGCCACCCGGGCAAACATGCCGGATTTGATGCGCCCGTCCTTGTTGTTGAGAAGGATGCGGGCCGAAAACTGGCGGCTCATGGGATCGGCAGCGGTTACCAGTTGGGAAATGACCCCGGAAAAACGGTTGTCGCCGGGCAGGGAGGTTACCGTAACCGTAACCGCATCGCCTTTGGCGAGTTTGCTGATGTCGCTCTCGGGAATTTGGATGACCGCCTCAACCTGGCCGGCGTTTTCGATGG
>JAGRBF010000201.1:5783-11375 GCA_020434205.1 Calditrichota bacterium
TGGCGGGCCTGGGTGAGGCGGGATTCCGCACTCACGAAGGCGGTGCGCATGTCGTCCATTTCCTTCTGAGTGGCGGCCTTCTGGGCATACAGCGCTTCCAGGCGCTTCAGGTTGGTTTCCATATTTTTGAAGTGCGCTTCCGCCTCCCTGATGCCCGCTTCGGTTTGCGCCAGCCGGGCTTCCAGATCGTTGTTGCGCAGGCGCAGCAGCACCTGACCCTTGCTGACCCGGTCGCCTTCCTTAACGGGAATGGCCTCCACCCAGCCGCTCATGCGGGTGGAGAGCACCGCGGACTGGACGGCCACGATACTTCCGGAATAGGTGTTGCCGCCGCCCTGATCGTTCGATTTGGCGGTGATGGCGCTAACCGCAACGGTTTTACCGGTGTAAGACCGGGAAGCCTCCTCATCGCTGCCACAGGCGCTCACCAGGAGCAGCAGGGCAAGGGAAAGGTATTTCAGAATGCCATATTTCATGTCTAACGGTCTCCTTGGTCGTTGTCCTGCGCGGCAAAGGCGTTTTGCCCGCTGGCGAAGTTGAGTTCATGTAAGGCGATATTGTAATCGTATAAGGCTTTGAGGTAGGTGAGCCGGGCGCGGGTAAGGCTGGCTTCCCGGGCCAGCAGGTCTGCGGTATTCTCCAGACCCTGCCGGAAACGCTGTTCGGTGAGCCGGACGCTTTCCCGGGCCTGCACCACCGCGGTTTGGCCCAGCTCGATCTGCTGGCGGGAAACGGCCACTTTACGTTGCGCGGCGGCCAGCTCGTTATGGGCTTGCTGCCGGGTCATCTCAAAAGCGGTTTTGGCCATATTGTAGCGGGCGGAGGACTGCATATTGCGTCCCAGATTGCCCAGCCCGTCGAAAATGTTCCAGGAGAGGGAGAGTCCCAGAGTGCGGTTTTCCGAATCGCTGGCGAAGGCTTCCGCCCCGTGCCATTGCCAGTTCCCGAAGCCGTTGAGGCGGGGGAGCCAGGAGCCCTTTGCCGCCCAGTTGGCGTAACCGGCGGCCTGCTTTTTGTAGCGGGCGGCCAGGAGGTCGGGGCGTTCTTCATTGAGGGTGATGCCGGCCGTTTCCGGGGCGGCGGGCAGGCTGAGGGAATCCGTGGGCAGGAAGCTAACCTCATCTTCAATGGCCATCACCAGGCGCAAATTTTCGTTGACCCCCGCCAGATTGTTCTGCGCTTCCAGGAGCCCTTGTTGCAGTTCCAGGACCCGCACTTCCATGGCCAGATAATCGGCGCGGTTGATGATGCCTTGCTCGAAGGCCAGGCGGGCATTGTCCCGGAATTGGCTAACAGACTGCAGGGCATCCTGATAGGTGCGTACCTGCTCGCGGGCCAGGGTGAGGCCGAAGTACAGGGCGCGAACCATCAGATCGACCTGCTCTCCGGTGCGCTGCAGGCCGGCTTTCTGAGCGGCCAGCATTTTACCGGCGGCCAGCTTGCCCCAAATGGCGTCCAAATTGAGGAGGGGGAGATTAACCTGCACCTGGGTGGCGTAGTTTTCGAAGGATTCCGGGGAGTTGAGGGCGGCAATGTCGAAGTCGCTGGCGGCGAAAACCCCCTGGCGCAGCTTCATACCGAATACCGCAACCGGGTCGTCGGAGTCGATGTATTGTTCCTCCAGGGTCACCTGGGGAAGGAAACCCTTCCAGGCGGCGGTGTTTTCGCCACGGGCTTCGCCGACCTTGCCGCGGGCGATCTCCATTTGGTATCCCTGCTCGCGGGCCAGGTGTAGCGCTTCGTCCAGCGAGAGGGGGCGCTCATTCTGGGCGAAAACCCCGCCGGCTATAGCCATGGCAGTAAGGATGGTGGACAAGAAAGGTGGTTTGGGCATTAGCCTTCTCCTGATATAGTGTTTTTTATATGTAGATATATAGATGTGTTCGGCATTGGGGGGTTACAAAAAAGATTGAGGGTACGAGGGTACGAGGGTACGAGGGGGCGAGGGGGCGTTGCTATTCGCTATTCGCTTCCCCGGCAATTTTCATCAGGATGGTCCAGTGGGTGCCGCGGTCCGGGGCGGTCTGCAGCTGGCAGGTGGCCCCCAGCTTTTCGGCCCGGGTCCGGATGTTTTTCAGGCCATGACGGTGGGTGGACTGGCTGGCCTCGAAGCCGATTCCGTCGTCGCGGATTTCCAGCTTCAGAAAATCGCCGTCGCGGCTCAGCCCGAAAAAGGCCCCATTGGCCCGGGAATGCCGGGCGATATTGGTGACGATCTCCTTGAACATCAGCCAGAAATCCCGCCGTTGTTCCATGTCTATGGCGGGTTGGGGCAAGTTGTCCGGGAGATCGATTTCGTAGTCGATTTCCTTGCTGTCCAGCAGATCGCTGGCAAAGCGCCGGCATTTGATGAGCAGCTCCTCCCAGGAATCGTTGGCGCTGTTGATGGACCAGATAATGTCCTGAACCTTCTCCTGGGCATCGGTGGCGCCCTCGGCGATCAGGTCGACGTAGCGGCCATGGCCGGAGGGATCCTTTTCCTTGCCTTTTAAGGCCTCGCTGAAAAAGTAGATACTGCTCAGGGTGGCGCTCAGCTCGTCGTGCAGGTCCCGGGCAATCCGGTTGCGAACCTGCTCTTTTTCCAGTTCCTTGCGGGTTTCCAGGGTTTGCAGCTTCAGTTCCGCTTCCCGCAGAGCAGCCTTTTCCCGCTCCCGCTCCAGATCCCGGGCGGCCCGCTGGCGCTGGCGCAGGATGATCAGATTGGCAAACAACAGCAACCCCAGGGCAAAGAGGGCCAGATACAGCAGATTGGCCCACCAGCTGCGATACCACGGGGGCAGGATGGTAAAGGCAAATTCCCCGGCCGGGCTGAGGCGTCCATCCAAATCGCGGCTGCGCACCATAAACAGATAATCGTCTTCCGGGAGGTTGGTATAATCGCGCCGGGTATCGGTGGTCCAGTTGGACCACTGGCGGTCGAAGCCCTTCAACAAAAATTGAAATTCGGGTTGGCCGCGCGAGGAGAAGATCGGGGTGGCTACCTCAAAACGCAGGGCGTTCATCGCGTGAGGCAGGTTGATGGCCGCTGCCGTTTCTCCGGCAACCGGGTTGTCCAGGAATATCAGGGAGTCCTGATTAACCTGCACCGAGCGGATCCGGGCGGGAAAAAGTTTCTCCGGGTAAGCCACCGCCGGCGGCTTGTAACGCACCGCACCGCGACTCCCGCCGAACCAGGTCTCCCCCGGCGAATCCAGATATATTTCGTGAAGGGCCCCGAAGTTGCTGATGGTCGAAAGAGGGGTTTTCTCAATGCCGTATTTGCCGTCCTTTAACCGGGCAAAGCCGATGGTGCTGGGATGCCCCACCTCGGACTTCAGCCACAGATTACCGCTCCCGTCCTCCTGAATAATGTAGCACCACAGGGTGGAATCGTGGATGGCCTCCCAGAGAAGGGGGTCCCGAACCAGTTTGCCCTGGTCGGGGTCGTATTGCATAACCACCGAGTTATTGCCGATCAGGATGTTTTCGCCCACCCGGTTGACGTAGGTATAGGAGCGGGCCGGCAGACCCGGGATGACCTCGATGTTATCCTGAGCCACCACCCGCCCGGAAAAGGGCCCCGGTTCATCCAGACCCGGACCTTTCAGGCGGAATACCCCATCGAAGTTGGTGCCGACCCACAACGCCCCGCTGCTGTCCTGGGCCAGACTGGTGATCTCGCTGGTAAAGGCGTTAGAAAGACCCAGGTCTATCCAGGTGCCTTGCTGGAAACGCAGGCCGGCCAGCCCTGAGCGGGTTCCGGCAAAAACCAGGTTGGGATCCTTTCGGGACCTCAGCAATACGGTTACCCAGCGCCAGGGGGTTTCGATTTTGAGAATTTGGTTATCGCGCAGGGCCATCACCCCTAAGCCGGTGCCGATAAGCAGTTGATCGGGAAAAGCCAGAAAGTCCGATACCGGATTGTTGATTTCCGGAAATGCTTCGAAATAAGGGGTGCCGATTTCACCGGGGGCCATCCGGGAAAGCGGGGGAAAAATTTCCTGAAAAAGGCCCTGGTTGCTGCCGGCGAACATCCGACCCTGAAATTTCTGGAGGCTCAGCACCTGGCCTTTTAGCCCGATCTGGCTGTTGAAAGTGCGGATGGGCAGGGACCATTCCCAACAGGCCAGTCCGTCGTCCAGAGCTGCCCAGATGTTGCCGCGGGCATCCTCGAAAAGATGGTGAACGTAATCGTTGCGCAGCCCGGTTTTTGAATTGAGGACCTGCAAAAGCTCCCCCTGCTGATCCAGCAGGAGCACCCCGTTGCGGCGGGTTCCCAGGGCGATGGTGCCGTCCCGGAGTGCGGCGCCGCAATACAACAGGCTTTCGGTCAGCAGTTGATGGGCCGGGCCGGGGAAGGGCAGGATGCCCTGGCTGTCCATCACATACAACCCCTCATCGCCGGTGCCAATCAGAATACGACCGTCCTGAAGGGGAAGCATGGCGTAGATGGTGGTTTTCCCGAATCGCTCTCCGCCGCGGACCATCACCAGGGAATCCCCGACCAGCTTTTTTAACCCGGCCTGGCGCTCCCGGATGTACAGGGTGCTGTCTACCTTAAAGGCTACGTGGAAGCGGTTCTGGGGACGGATGCTGCTCAACTCTCCCTGCCGATAGCGAAACAGGACCTCCGCGGTGCGGAAAAAAACGGATTTTCCGATCGCCAGGGTCTGCCAGACCGTGGACACCCCCTGCTGATCCGCGGGTAGCAGGGGCACCAGGTTGACAAAGGACAGCGCGCCGCCGGAATCCGGACTTAAATAGCCGAACTCGCCGGTTGCCCCGACAAAAATCCTGTTGTTTTCATCGAGATCCAGGGAGCGAATCGGGGTGCTTTCGGTGGCGCGGGTGCGAATTTTACGCCAGCGGGTGCCGTCGAATTCCAGAACCCCCAGGTTATTGCCCACGTAAATGAGGCCCCGCCGGTCCTGGCCAACCGCCCAGTTCTGGGTGCTGCCCTGATAATCGTCCTGTTCGAAAAAGCGAAAGAAGGGAAGCCCGCTCTGCAGCGCGGGGAGGGCATTCTGGGCCAGCAGTCCGCCGGTCAGGCCGGCCAGAGCCAGCAGTCCGGCCAACCAAAAACGCAGAAAAAATGTGAGCTGGTACGTTTTCATGGATGATCACAAGGGAAAAGATCCGCAGGCAGACGTTTTCATCAGTGGTTTAATGGTGATGCAGGCCGCCTGGCCGGAAAGGATAATCCGGGCCGGATGGGCATCCTCGTGAATGGAGACTTCAAAGGGGCATGGGGATGCCGGCATTACCTAAAATAACAGGCTGGGGAGGAATATGCCACAAGTGAATGGCCAAAGGCGGGAAAAATCCGGGCGGGGCGACCGGAGAGAGATTGTCCTTTTTTTGCTTTTGCCCCGGGCGGGGCGGACTTAAATTAGCGGCCGGTTTCCGGGCTTCTCGTTAATCATCCGAAATTTCTGATGATCAACATGCCCCGGGAGAGGTGCCAGAGTGGTTGAATGGGGCGGTCTTGAAAACCGTTGTGCGTGCAAGCGTACCGTGGGTTCGAATCCCACCCTCTCCGCGAAATATTGTGAGTTCAAGCGAATTGTGGGATTGACAACATCGCAGGATAGCGATGTTGGATTGCGCAGGGCG
>JAGRBF010000202.1 GCA_020434205.1 Calditrichota bacterium
GGTCCAGAGGCCACAACCAGACTAAGCACAATTGACAGACTACTAGAGCGTATCAATGATGCTTGTGGGCGATTCTTTATGTTGGCCGTTTTCGGTAAATTCCGTTACAAACCAGCCGTTGCCGTTTGTCCGCGCTTTCGTGATTTCGCGGTTTATGATCGAAAAACGGTGTTGGCGGTTAAGGTTTGTTGCCAACTGAATGACCATTCCACCTGTCTTTTTACTGAAGGAGAAAATAGTGGGCAAAATTGCTTTCCATCCTGGGCATCGCATTGCATATATCATGCTGCTGTTATTTTTGGTGGGAACCATCGCTATGCAAGCCAAAGAAGGTGAGACGGTGGTGGGGAATATTCGCGTTCAATCGCTCTCTCCCCATTTAATCCGCATCGAACAAAAAGGCCCTGCCGGTTTTGAGGATCGCCAAACCTTCACGGTGGTGGAGCGCACCTGGGCGGGAGAAAAAATCCGCGTGGAAAAGCGGGGTGCGGAGACCGTGCTGAAAACGGCAAACTGGGAAATCAGCCTTCCTCAGAATGCCAATATGCTGACAGGCATCAGCATTCGCTACTTGGATGGGGCCACCATTCAATTGGAGGGAATGCCCGAAACCACCTATCTCCCGGGGCCGGTGGATAAACCGGGTCTCTGGATAATGCCGGACAGCCCCCGCCTGGTGCCCCCGCAATGGGGGGCAATTCCCCCGCCCGAAAATACCGCCAGCGCCCCCACCTCTGGCTGGGATACGGGCAATAACGCACCGGATGTTTACATTTTTGCCCTGGATCCCGGGGAATACCCCCGTTTTCGCAGCGAATTTCTGAAGCTGACCGGCCCGGTGCCCATGCCCCCGCTTTACACCTTCGGCTTATGGGACAGTCGTTATCATCCCTATTCCGAAGAAACCGCCCTGGCCACCATCCAAACCTATCGCGATAAAAAAATTCCCCTGGACGTCTTCGTGGTGGATACCGACTGGCGGGTAGGCGCCTCCCACGGATACGGGGTGAACGATTCCCTCTTTCCGGACATGCGGGGCTTTATCGAAAGGGCTCATCAGAAAAATGTTAAGCTGATGTACAACGACCATCCGGAGCCGCAACAAAAATCGGCCCTCGATCCCGCGGAAATCGGCTATCGCTGGGAAGGGCTCACCAGCCTTCTGGAAATGGGCATCGACGTGTGGTGGTACGATCGCAACTGGCATACCGGCTTGCTGGAACCCATGCCGGGCCTCAGCAAGGAGGTCTGGGGAATGCGCCTTTATCACGACATCACCCAAAAATTTAATCCCCGGCGGCGACCCCTGATCATGTCCAACGTCGACGGCATCGACAACGGCGCCTGGAATTCGCCGTCGCATCCCGCCGCCCACCGCTTTCCCATCTGGTGGACCGGGGATCAGGTTTCCCGCTGGGAGGATCTGCAGCGCGGGGTGGCCAACGGGGTCAATAGCGGCATTGCCCGCCTGATGCCCTACGTCAACGAGGATCTCGGTGGCCATACCGGTGGGGATCCGGATCCGGAGCAGTACATCCGCTGGGTGCAATTCGGGGCATTCTCCCCGGTGATGCGCCTGCACTGTACCCGGGGACTGGTGCGCTACCCGTGGGCATTCGGGGAGGAGGCCGAGGCGATTGCTTCGGCCTATATCCGGCTTCGCTACCGGTTGCTGCCCACCATTTATGCCGCCGCCCGCCAGGCTTACGAGGACGGCACCCCCCTGATGCGACGCGGGGATCTGGAGTGGCCGGATAAGCCGGATGCCAACGGCGATCTGCAATTTTTTCTGGGTGAGGACCTCCTGGTGGCGCCCGTTGTTCTGGGCAAAACCCGGGATGTTCCGTTCTCCGGGGATCTGCTGAAATCCGAAAAAGGCGGCCGGGGATTAACGGGGCATTATTTCAATTCTCAGGATTTAAGCGGGGGACCGGTTTTAACCCGGGAAGACACAGTGGTGAACTTCAACTGGGGCAACGGGGGGCCCGGCGCGCCGTTGGGGAAGGATCATTTTTCGGTGCGATGGACCGGCCAAATTGGCCCTTTTGGCGAGGATGGGGTGTTGGACCTGAAGGTAGTCGCCGATGACGGGGTGCGCCTCTGGATCGGCGATAAGCTGCTGGTGGATGCCTGGATAGACCAGGGCGCCACGGATTATCCGGTTCGTTTGGCGGTGCAGGCCGGGCAAAGCTACCCCATTCGCATCGAATATTACGAAAACGGCGGGGAGGCGCGCCTGCAGCTGATGCAGACCATCGAAATCGAGCCAACCCACCAGGTGTGGATTCCCCCGGGAAGCTGGCAGGATGTGTGGAGCGGGGAGCGTTTACAAGGACCCAAAACGCTGGAAATTCATCCCAATTTGTGGCAAACCCCGCTATACGTTCGCGAGAGCGGGATTATTTTGTCCGTCCCGCAGATGCAGTACACCGCCGAAAAGCCCTGGGAAACGGTGATGGTGGATGCCTTCGTGCCCTCGGGGGATGGGCAAAAAACCCGGATTTTATATGAGGATGATGGTGAATCCACGGCCTACCGGAGCGGCGCATTTGCCAAAACGGCGGTGGAACTGGGCAAAAAAGGCAACAGCGTTTCGGTTAAAATCGCCCCGAGGCAGGGAGATTATGCCGGTGCGGTATCTCAGCGGGATTGGGTGTTGCGGTTACATCTGCCGGTGAATGCCCGGCCGGAAAACCTCACTGTAAACGGCAAAAAAGTGGATATGGACAACAATCCGGAAGTCCGGCTTCTAACCGAAGCTGAGTCCAACCCGCAGGCCATGCCCTTTAGGGGACCCGGCAGCAAACCGGCCCCGCAGGCGGGAGCGATTCTGGAGGTGGCGGTTAAGCAGCCCGATTGTTCCCGGGGCGTAAAAATGGCGGTGGAGTTGCAGTAGCCCTATTCTGATGATCAACACGCCCTAGCGAATCAGCCGCTTTTTGAGGGCAACGGCGATGGCTTCAGGTGCGCCGTGCACCTGAAGCTTGCGGTAAATGGCGCGAATGTGGTAGCGAACCCCGTCCAGGGACAGGTTTAAATCCGAGGCGATTTCCCGGTAGGATTTCCCCCTGGCAAGTTCGCCGAGAACGGCCTGTTCCCGCTCATTGAGCCGATCGGTTTCGGCATCGGGACTTTCCACCGGGAATTTCCGGAAGGAACGCAAAACTTTTCGGGCGATGGAGGGCGACATCGGGGAGCCGTCCGCGACGGCGATCCGGATGGCCCGAACAAAGTCCTCCGGGGAGGTGCTTTTCAACAGGTAGCCGACCGCCCCGTTGCAGATCGCTTCAAAAATGTTGTCGTCATCCTCATGAACCGAACAAATCAGAACGTGAACCGCGGGGTTTTGCTGCAAAATATGGCGGACCGCTTCGGTGCCTTTCATGCCCGGCAGACCGATGTCCATCACCACCACCTCGGACTCGAAAAAATCCTCGCCGTCAAAGGCCGCTTCGACACTCTCATAAGCTCCCAGGACCAGCAAATCGGGAATTCCTTCCAAAAGGGCCCGCCATCCGCTGCGGATGTAGGGGTTGTCCTCCACCAGGGAAACCCGGATAAAGCGGTCTGGCAATTTGGGCTTTGGCACGGTTTCAGGGTCCGGTTAAGGGGTTGAAAAAATCAATATCGGCGACGGCTGAATCCGGGGCAAGACATCATCATGCGGTTATTTGAGGGGAACGGAAAGGGTCCATTGGCAGCCCATTCCGGGGGCGGTTTTCAGGATTAGTTTACCGTTTAACCGCCCGGCGCGCAGCCGGATGCTTTTGAGGCCGTTCCCCAACATCACCGCGTTTTCATCAAAACCGGAACCGTCGTCTTCGATTTTCAGGATGAAGGTGCCCGGGGCAAATTCAGCTTCGACCAGCACCCGGCTTCCGCCGCTGTGGCGAACCGCATTGTTCAGGATTTCCTTGAAAATGCGCCAGATTTCCCGCTGCTGCTCTCCCGAAAGGTTCTTGCGTGGGGTTTTCACCGGAAAATGCAGCTCGGCGGATATGTCCCTGCTGGCAAGAAGATCTGAGGCGAAGCGCCGCATGCGGGTCAGTAAATCCGCCCATTGATCCTGATCCGGGCTGATGGTCCACACGATTTCGCCGATGGATTCCCGGGCTTCCCTGGCCCCGCTGCGGATCAAATCCAGAAACTCGCTGTTGTCTCCCCGGGGATTATTGCGGATGGCCTCGGAAAAGAAGCTGAGGCTGCTCAGGGTTGCGCTGACCTCATCGTGAAGGTCCCGGGCAATCTGAAACCTGGTTTTGCGAAGCACCAGTTGCTGCTGGCGGCGCAGGCGATAAAAGGTGTATCCCAACCCGGCGGCTATCAATATTGCCAGAAGGCGGAACCACCAGGTGCCCCAAAACGGGGGAGCGATGTAAATATCCAGAGCCTGCCGGGTTTCTCCCCAAACCCCGTTCGTGCCGGCGCCCTGCACCCGGAAACGATAGTGGCCGGGATCCAGGTTGGTGAAATCGACGATATGGCGGTTTCCCATATCCTGCCAGGATGAGTGAAATCCCTCCAGCCAGACCCGGTAAAGGTGGTTTTCCGGATTTCGGAAATCCAGCACCGCGTATTCCAGGGAAAAAACATTCTGCCGCCAATCCAGATTCAACTGCCCATTCTCCCGGAAAAGGTCCGAGGCGGTTTCACTGAGGATGGATGTACCGGGCTGGTTGAAGACCCGGAATCCGGAAACGGCTACGGGCGGAATCCCTTCCGGGACCGGCAGGCGGTTGGGATCAACCCGTAGAAGCCCCCGGTTGGTGCCCCACCAGATTTCTCCATTGGGTTTGCTTAGAGCAGCGGATGGATTGAGGCTTACCGCCGGAAAGCCGGTGTTTTGATCCAGTTTGCGAATGGTAAAGGGGCCGGGGCGGATCTGCAGCAAACTGCTGCCCGCTCCCACCCAAAGGGTGCCCACCGGGTCCACAACCACATCTGCAAGCAGGGCCTCCACACCCTGGGCTTCGCCAAAGCGCTGCACTTCTCCGGGCAGGAGCCCCTTGTCGAAATACGTCCCCGGAAATTCCGGCCGGAAATCCGGCTTCAGGGTTAAACGGAAGAGGCCGTCTTCAGTGGCGATCCACAGCACCCGGGGATCGCTTGTTTGGCCTGCATTTTCCGGGACAATTCCCCCGATAGCCGGGAAAACGGCATTTGGGCGGGAGAGATCGTGAGGCCAGCGGTAGAACCGGCGACTGTTTATCTCCAGAATTTGCAGTCCGCCGGAATAGCTGGCCACCCACAGCAGATGCCCCCGATCGCCTTCCATTTCAGAAATAACGGTAATTTGTTTGCCCAGCAGGCTGTGAGAGTCGGCGGGATCATTTTGCAGCCGCTCGAAAAGTGCTTCCCGGCCCACTGCTGCGGGGGGATTTTCGCAGAGCGCCAGGCCGTCGTGGGTGCCCACCCAAAGGCGGTTCTGCTGATCGATTAAAAGGGAGTAGACGTTGGAATTGGGGAGGCTGGCCGGATTC
>JAGRBF010000203.1:0-1970 GCA_020434205.1 Calditrichota bacterium
GTTACAATGTGGGTACCGATTCGGGAAAGCGCCAGAATCCCAAAGGTAAAGGTGATACGCTGCCACAGCTCCTTAATCTTGAAGATATTGCGAAAGGTCTCGATCATAACAGCGTAACAGCGCCTCCTGATTTTTCGATCTTCTCCTGAGCGGTCTTGCTGACGGCATGAACCTTAAGGGTCAGCTTCTTGCTCAGATCACCATTGCCCAGCACTTTCACCAGGGCATCGGCTTTTTTGATCAAACCGTTCTGCTGAAGCAGTTCCGGGGTTACCTCAACCTCAGCATCAAAACGCTCCAGATCGGCAACATTGACCACCTGGTAATCTTTGCTGTTGTGCTGGTAAAAACCGAACTTGGGCAAACGGCGTTGGATGGGCATCTGACCGCCCTCAAACCAGGCTTTTTGCTTGGAACCGGAGCGGGAACGCTGCCCTTTGTGTCCGCGGCCTGCCTGACAACCCTGCCCGGAACCGGGACCACGGCCGATGCGTTTGTCGCTGTGCGTCGAGCCAGGTGCTTTTTTCAAGGATCCTAAATCCATAACATTATCCTCACGTCTTAGGCGTCAACTTCTTCGAGTGAAACGAGGTGCCTAACTTTAAAAACCATACCCCGAATCTGCGGGGAATCCGTTTTAATCACGCTGTGCCGAATCCGGCGCAAGCCCAGAGCCTCTACCGTCAGCTTCTGGTCTTTCTTCTGACCAATCAGGCTGCGCACCTGGGTCAGCTTCAACAGTTGTTCTTTTTTCTTTTTGGCCATGATAAAACTCTACTCTCGGTTAGAGACTGTACAATTCCTTGACCGACATACCGCGATTGCGGGCAACCTGTGCCGGGTCTTTTAGTTTCCTCAGGGCGTCAATGGTTGCCTTCACCACATTGTGCGGATTGGAGGAACCCATGATCTTGGAAAGGACATCGCTGACCCCTACCATCTCACAAATGGCGCGCACCGGGCCACCGGCGATCACACCGGTACCAGCGGATGCCGGTTTCAGGACCACTTTCCCGGCCCCGAATTTACCGTAGGACTCATGCGGAAGGGTTCCGTTGAACAGGTTAACCCGGAATACGTCTTTTTTGGCGCGTTCGGTCGCCTTGGAAATGGCGTTTACCACCTCGTTGGCTTTTCCCAACCCGATGCCGACGTGTCCGTTACCGTCACCAACAACCACAATAGCGCTGAAGCTGAAACGGCGACCGCCCTTTACCACTTTGGCTACGCGATTGATGTAAACGACTTTGTCCTTAAGATCTAACTCATGGGGATTGATACGTTCCGACACGATCTTTACTCCAAATGTTTAAAATTTCAAGCCGCCTTCGCGGGCGCCGTCTGCAAGGGCTTTGACCCGGCCGTGGTATTTGTAGCCGTTGCGATCAAAAACAACCTGCTCGATCTTATTCTCTTTGGCTTTTTTGGCCAGGAATTCGCCAAGAACCTTGGAAACCTCAACCGGGCTTCCGGCCTTTTTACAGGCGTCGGCGATTTCTTTGCTGAAGTCTGCAGCTCCGACCAGGGTGCGTTGATTGGCATCGTCAATAATCTGACCGGAAATGTGCTTAATGCTTCTGAAAACCACCAGGCGGGGACGCTCCGGGGTCCCGAACAGGCGTTTCTTGCGGCGAATTTTTTGGGTCTTTGCCATCTTACCAGTTTCCTTACTTACTCAATTATTTAGCGGTTTTACCGGCTTTGCGGCGAACAACTTCGTTTTCATAGCGAACACCTTTGCCTTTATAAGGCTCCGGCTTGCGGAAAGAGCGGATCTTGGCAGTTACCTGCCCAACCAGCACCTTGTCGATACCGGATACTTCGATCCGGCTGGGGCTGGCAACTTTGATCTCAACCCCTTGCGGCGGCAGAAAAATGATGGGATGCGAATATCCCAGGGCCAATTGCAGGCCGGCACCCCGTTGTTCGGCGCGATACCCGACCCCTTCAATCAGCAGAACCCGGGTATA
>JAGRBF010000203.1:2072-6553 GCA_020434205.1 Calditrichota bacterium
CAGCGTTCCTTCTTCCTGCTCCAGAATCATTCCCGGATCGGCCTGATAAGTAAGCTCGCCCTTGGGCCCTTTTACGGTTACCAGGTTCTGATTGATTTTAAGGTCTACCCCACTGGGGAGCGAAATTGCAAGTTTACCAATACGTGACACGGAATCACCTCTTTGATCGTAACAAAATTACCAGACGTAGCAGAGAACCTCGCCACCAACTTTTTCACGGCGGGCTTCGCGTTCGGTCAAAATCCCCCGGGAGGTGCTCAGAATGGCAATCCCCAGATTGTTTTTAACCCGCGGCAACTCATCCACCCCAACATACTTGCGCAAACCGGGTTTGCTGATGCGCTGGAGTTGGTGAATCACCGAAGTACCTTCTTCATCCAGATAACGCAGGAAAATCCGGATTTGGCCCTGCTTACCATCGTCTATGACGATGTAATTGGATATAAATTTGTGATCGAATAAGATCTGCGCCAGTCGCTTTTTGGTGTTGGAGGCCGGTATATCCACGGTTTTGTGCTTGGCCTGAATCGCATTGCGAATGCGCGTTAAAAAATCAGCAATCGGGTCGGTCATCCCCATTAGGTCTTCTCCTGAATTTTTACCAGCTGGCTTTGGTTACACCGGGGATTTCACCGCGGTTAGCCAATTCGCGGAAACAAATACGGCACAATCCGAATTTCCGGTAGTATGCACGCGGACGTCCACAACGTTCACAACGATTGTATTCGCGAACTTTAAACTTTTGTTTACTTTTGGACTTGGCAATCATCGATTTCTTGGCCACGCCGATTCTCCTAACTTACTTTTTAAATGGCATCCCGAACAACTTCAGGAGCTCATAAGCTTCTTCATCGCTTTTCGCGGTGGTTACAAAGGTAATATCCAACCCGCGAATACGATCAACTTTGTCGACGTTGATTTCCGGGAAGATAATCTGCTCGCGCGCACCGACAGAATAATTGCCGCGGCCGTCAAAGGATTTGTCCGGCAAGCCGCGAAAGTCGCGGATACGGGGAACGGCCAGGTTAATAAAACGCTCCAGAAATTCATACATGCGAACCCCGCGCAGGGTAACCCGACATCCGATTTTCATGCCGTCGCGCAGTTTGAAGTTCGAGATGGATTTCTTGGCAGCGGTAATGGCCGGCTTCTGACCGCTGATCATGGTCAGATCCTCAACCGCGCTTTCCAACAACTTCTTATCCTGAACCGCATCGCCAACCCCCATATTGAGGTTGATCTTGGTCAGCTTGGGCACTTCCATAACGCTTTTGTATTCAAAGCGCTTGCGAAGAGCCTGCACAATCTCGTCGTTGTATTTTTTCTTCAGAGTTGGTACGTAGTTTTCCATTACACTAAGACCCTGTTAAATGATTTCTTCCCCACCGGCATCGGGATGCTTGGCAACCCGTACCTTGGAACCGTCTTGAAGCACCTTGACCCCTACCCGGGTAGCAACCCCGCTTTTGGGGGCCACCAGCTTCACATTGGAAATGTGAATCGGCGCTTCTTTTTCAATGATGCCGCCCTGGGGCATCTGCTGAGTGGGCCTGGTATGACGTTTGTGAAGGTTTACCCCTTCCACAATCAACTTGTCGCCACCGGGAAGAACTTTGAGAACCCGCCCTTTGGCGCCCCGGGATGCCCCGGATATTACCAGAACCGTATCTTCTTTTTTTATTTTATGCATAAGTCACATCCTCACTAGAGCACTTCAGGTGCCAACGAGACAATTTTCATGTAGTTCTTTTCACGCAACTCTCTGGCAACCGGGCCAAAAATACGGGTCCCCCGGGGCTCCCCGTTGTTGTCCAACAACACCGCTGCGTTTTCATCAAATCGGATATAAGACCCGTCGCGACGCCGAACTTCTTTGTTGGTGCGGACAATCACCGCTTTAGACACATCGCCCTTTTTCACCGGGGCATTGGGAATAGCGCTTTTTACGGCAACAACAATCACGTCGCCAACGGTGCCGGTCTTTTTCCCGGAACCGCCGAGGATCCGGATACACATAACATTTTTGGCCCCGGAGTTGTCTGCCACGGTGAGCCGGGTTTGTTCCTGAATCATTTCCTGAACCTCAACTCTTAAGAGTTTATTTCACTTTCTCGATAATCTCGACGATACGCCAGCGTTTGGTGCGACTGAGCGGACGGGTTTCCATAATGCGAACCTTATCCCCAATATCACACTGATTGCTGTCATCGTGAGCATGAAATTTGGTCGTCTGGCGAATAAACTTCTTGTAGAGCGGATGTTTTACGGGGCGCTCAACTGCCACCACCACCGTTTTGTCCATCTTGTCGCTAACTACCATGCCGACCCGGGTTTTACGAATGCCTCGTTTCATCACTACTTACACCTGCTTTTAACGGTTATTAACCTTCGGATTCCACCCCTGCCTGCTCCTGCAGGAGGGTCTTGATTCGAGCGATATCCCGGCGCACTGCTTTGATTTTACTGGGATTGCTCAGCTGGTGCGTGGCTTTTTGAATGCGCAGGTTTGCCAGCTCATCCAGACCATCTTCCAACTTTTGCTTGAGCTCCTCAACGGAAAGCTTTCTCAGCTCAACACTTTTCATCGTTATTCTCCACCGTCTTTACGGGTCACAAATTTGGTCTTAACCGGCAGCTTGTGAGAAGCAAGACGCATGGCTTCCCGTGCAATCTCCTCTGCCACACCGGTCAACTCGAACATAACCCGTCCCGGCTTAACCACGGCAACCCAGTATTCCGGAGAACCTTTACCTTTACCCATGCGGGTTTCGGCAGGCTTCTTGGTGATGGGCTTGTCCGGGAAAATCCGGATCCAGACTTTTCCACCCCGTTTGATGTAACGGGTCATGGCGATACGGGCAGCCTCAATCTGGCGGCTGGTTATCCACCCGGCTTCCATGGTTTTCAATCCGTATTGACCGAAATCCACGCTGCTGCCGCGAATGGCTTTACCACGCCTGCGGCCGCGGTGAGTGCGGCGATACTTTGTCCTTTTGGGCATTAACATGATTCAACAGCTCCTCAAATCAAGAATTGGTTCCGATCACTTCACCATTATAAATCCACACCTTTACCCCGATACATCCGTAGGTAGTGTGCGCGGTCGCCGTGGCGTAATCGATGTCGGCACGCAAGGTGTGCAGCGGGATGCGACCTTCCTTGTAACTCTCGGTACGGGCCATTTCGGCACCGCCCAGACGCCCGGAACAGGTGATCTTAACACCCTCGGCGCCCAACCGGATTGCGGAAGTGATGGAGCGCTTCATCGCACGACGGAAGGAAACTTTGCCCTCCAACTGACGGGCAATGCTGGCAGCCACCAGGTAAGCATCCATTTCCGGGTGCTTCACCTCGTTGATGTTAATCTGGATTTCTTTCTTAACCAGTTTTTTCAACTCTTCTTTCAGTTTATCCACCTCGGCACCCTTTTTACCAATCACAACCCCGGGACGGGCGGTGAAAATGGTAATCAGGATACGGCGGGCCGTGCGCTCAATCCCGATTTTGGCAATGGCACCGTCACTGATGCGCCGCTGAATGTAGCGGCGGATCAACAGATCCTCGTTCAGCTTCTCAGCGAAACTTTTTTCATCAAACCATTGGGAATTCCAGGTTTTAATAAATCCGAGCCGGTAGCCGATGGGATTAGATTTCTGACCCAAAACTAGTCCTCCAGAACACTAAGGTTCTCTTCTTTTTGTTAACTTTTCTCGTCTATCACGATGGTAATGTGGCTCGTCTTACGACGAATACGACCAACCCGTCCCATGGACATGGGCCGGAAGCGACGCAGAGTCGGTCCCTGGTCCGCAAACGCCCGGGTTACCACGAGGTCGTGCTCGCTAACATCACCCGCATCATCGCGCTGCAGATAGTTGGCGCTGGCGGAACGAATGGCTTTCTCCACCGGCGTCGCGGCGCGTTTGTTGGTGAAACGCAGGATGCTCACCGCTTCGGCGACGCTCTTGCCTTTTACCAACTCCAGAACCTGACGGATCTTCTGGGGCGACATGCGAACAAATTTTGCTTGAACTTTCATTTCCATGATAATTGCCGTTCTCGGTTTACTCGTTAACGAACTCTTGTTTGACGCTCGGCCAACTTACCGCCGTGCCCACGGAAAGTCCGGGTCGGGGCAAATTCCCCGAGTTTATGACCTACCATGTTTTCGGTAACATAAACGGGGATAAATTTGATACCGTTGTGAACCGCAACAGTGTGTCCGACAAATTCCGGCGAAATCGTGCTGCGCCGTGCCCAGGTTTTGATCACCTTTTTCTGTCCACTGTTGTTCAACTTCTCCAGTTTGTCGAGAAGTTTTTTGTCGATATACGGACCTTTTTTCAACGATCTGGCCATAGAAAAATCCTTTATTTACCGCGACGTTTTACAATAAACTTATCCGAGGGCTTGCGCTTCTTACGGGTCTTCAAGCCTTTACTCAATTGCCCCCAGGGGGAACAAGGATGGCGACCACCGGA
>JAGRBF010000203.1:6563-6785 GCA_020434205.1 Calditrichota bacterium
GTGCGGCCTTCACCACCACCCATAGGGTGATCCACCGGGTTCATAACCACCCCACGAACATTGGGACGGCGACCACGCCAGCGGGTACGCCCGGCTTTGCCCAGGGATTCGTTAAAATGATCGCCGTTGCCAACCGTTCCGATGGTGGCATAACAGGCAACCAGAAAGCGGCGAACCTCACCAGACGGCATTTTCAGCAAAGCGTATTTCCCTTCCCGGGCC
>JAGRBF010000204.1 GCA_020434205.1 Calditrichota bacterium
CGCTCTTCGCTTTTCGCTTTTCGCTTTTCGCTTTTCGCTTTTCGCTTTTCGCTTTTCGCTTTTCGCTTTTCGCTTTTCGCTTCTCGCTTCTCGCTTTTCGCTCCTCGCTTCTCGCCCTAAGCCTCCGTAACCGCTTCCAATGCCAGCATGGCATCGGTGATTTTGTGCATGGGACGGCGGATTGCCACCCGGCCGGAGCGCACAAATTCCAGAACCCCCAGGGGCCGCAGTTCTTCCAGCAGAGCCTGGGTTTCCTCTTTGTGGCCGGTCTTTTCGATAATCACAAATTCCTCTTCCATGCTCAACACCCGGGCCCGGTGCTCCCGAACCAGACTTTCCATGGAAACCCCGTTGCCCAAAGCGTTGGTGGGGATTTTGTAAAGGGCGATCTCCTGATAAAAGATCTCTTCTTCGGTGTTGAAAAATGCTTTGAGCACTTCCACCTGCTTTTCGATCTGTTTCACCACTTTTTCCACCAGTTCCCGGTTCTCCACCACGGCAATGGTAAAGCGGTGGATGCCCTCGACTTCCGATTCCGAGGCGGTAATGCTCTCGATATTGATATGCCGCCGGGTAAAAATGATGGTAATGCGGTTCAGCAGACCGATGTGGTTTTCGGTAAAAACCGAAATGGTAAATGGCTGTTTCATAACCTTCCTTTCTGACGATGTTTAGGGCGTGTTGATGATCATCTAAATTTTCGAATTATCAACACGCCCTAGTCCAGCCGGATTTCCGCAACGGAAGCCCCCGAAGGCACCATGGGAAATACGTTATCTTCTTTTTCCACCCGGACTTCCAGCAAATAGGACCCGGGAGATTCCAATAGCCGGTCGACCGCCTCGCTCAGGCCATCCCGCTCCGAAACCGACTCTGCTTCCAGCCCGTATCCCCGGGCAACCTGAACAAAATCCGGGTTGATCATCTCGGTGGCGGAATAACGGCGGTCGAAGAATAGCTGCTGCCACTGGCGCACCATTCCCAGAAATTCGTTGTTGAGGATGATGATCTTCACCGCCACCTGGGTTTGCAAAACGGTGCCCAGTTCCTGAATGGTCATCTGGAAGCTGCCGTCCCCGATAATGGCCACCACTTCCCGCTTCGGGCAACCCAGCTTGGCCCCGATCGCCGCAGGCAGGCTGAATCCCATGGTGCCCAGCCCTCCCGAGGTAACGTTGCTGCGGCTTCTGCGGAAGTTATAGTAGCGGGAGGCTACCATCTGGTGCTGCCCCACATCGCTGACCACCACCGCTTCCCCACCGGTTTTTTCGGAGACCAGGCGAATCACTTCACCCATGGTCAGCCCGGCTTTGGTGGGAAAAAGTTCTTTTTGGATGATCTTTTCCTGCTCGATGGCGGCGCATTCCCGGAAACGACTCATCCAGGCGCTGTGGTCGCGCTTTTCCACCAGGGCGGTGAGCATGGGCAATACCTCCTTGACGTCCCCGTTTACCGCCACGTCCGCCTTAACGATCTTGTCGATTTCGGAGGGGTCGATCTCCACGTGAACCACCTTGGCCTGCCGGGCATATTCCGAGACCTTGCCGGTTACCCGGTCATCAAAACGCAGCCCCAGACCGATCAAAACATCGCATTCATTGGTCAACACGTTGGGGCCGTAATTACCGTGCATGCCCAGCATCCCCACGTTTTGGGGATGGTCGGTGGGCAGCGCAGAAAGGCCCAGCAGGGTCCATGCCGCCGGAATACCGCTTTTTTCCAGGAATTCGCGCAGCTCCTGCTCCGCCTCACCCAGAATAATGCCCTGTCCGAACAGCACGTAGGGACGCCTGGCCTGATTGATCAGCGCGGCCGCCTCTTCCACTTTGTTCACGGAAACCACCGGTTTGGGCCGGTAACTGCGAATTCCCTGACAGGGTTGGTAGGCATAATCCAGTTCGCCGAACTGGGCATTTTTGGTAATATCCAGCAGCACCGGGCCGGGACGCCCGGTCCGGGCGATATAAAAAGCCCGGGCAATCGCCTCGGGAATTTCCGCCGCATCGGTGATCTGGTAATTCCACTTGGTAACCGGGGTGGAAATACCCACCACATCGGTTTCCTGAAAGGCATCGGTCCCCAGTAAACCGGCGGTCACCTGTCCGGTGAGGCAAACAATAGGGGTGGAATCGATCTGGGCATCCGCCAGACCGGTAATCAGATTGGTGGCGCCGGGGCCGGAGGTGGCGATGCAAACCCCCACCCGTCCGGTAACCCGGGCAAAACCCTGGGCGGCATGGGTGGCGCCCTGCTCATGGCGGGTTAAGACATGGTGAATTTCCTCCCGGAAATGATAGAGGGAATCGTAAACCGGCATAATCGCCCCGCCGGGATACCCAAAGACCAGATCCACTCCCTCGGCAATCAGAGACCGGACCACCGCTTCCGCACCGCTTATGCGAATGGTTCTGGCAGCCCCCGGGCTGTTGTCGGTCTCGGTTTTGATATCCACTGCGTCCATAGGAGAATCTCCTTTTTTGAGTGACTTTAGGTTCATGTTTTAAGTTGACTTAACTGTTCCCATTTTCAGGTGTGGAATGGCATCGGTTACGCAGCCGTGCGACGCGGAAGAAACGGTCCGCGCATAGCGATACAACACCCCGCGATTGAACTTCAGGGGTGGACACTGCCAGCGCCGCCGCCGTTCCGCCAGGACCGTTTCCTCAATCTCGACATCGATCCGGTTGTTCGCAGCGTCGATAACGATGCGGTCTCCGTTTTCCAGCAGGGCAATCGTTCCCCCGTCCTGCGCTTCCGGGGTGATGTGCCCCACCACAAAACCATGGGTCCCCCCGGAGAAGCGCCCATCGGTGATCAGGGCCACCGAATTCCCCAGCCCGGCGCCCATCAAGGCGGCAGTGGGCTTCAGCATTTCCGGCATTCCCGGCCCCCCCTTGGGGCCTTCGTAGCGAATAACCACCACCTCTCCGGGTCGGATTTCCCCCGCCCCAATGGCGTCGTTGGCGGCATATTCCCCGTCGAAAACCCGGGCCCGCCCTTCGAAGCGCTCCCCTTCCTTGCCGGTAATCTTGGCCACTGCCCCCTCCGGGGCCAGATTGCCAAAGAGGATCTGGATATGGCCGCTTTTTTTGATGGGATTTTCCAGCGGGAAAAGCACTTTCTGGGTCGGGGACAGCGGTTTAACCGGGGCCAGATTTTCGGCAATGGTTTTGCCCGTTACCGTTGGGCAGTCCCCGTGCAGCATATCTTTTTCCAGAAGGTATTTCATCACCGCGGGAATCCCCCCGTTTTCGTGGACGTCCTGCATCAGGAAACGGCCGCTGGGTTTGAGGTCGGCCAGAAAAGGGGTGCGATCGCTGATGCGCTGAAAATCCGCCAGGGCCAGGGGAATCCGGATGGCATCGGCAATAGCCAGAAGGTGCAGCACGGCATTGGTGGAGCCGCCGAGCACGGTTATCAGGGACATGGCGTTTTCAAAAGCTTGGGGAATCAGGATATCGGCGGGTTTGAGGTCGGCTTCCAGCAGGTGGCGCATGGCGGGGGCCATGGCCGCGCATTCCGCCTCCTTGGTTCGGCTAATCGCCGGATTGGAGGCGTTGTAAGGCAGGGCCATTCCCATCGCTTCGATGGCGGAGGCCATGGTATTGGCGGTGTACATGCCGCCGCAGGCTCCGGGACCCGGGCAGGCTTTCAGAACCACCTGTTCGAATTCTTCACGGCTGATTTTCCCGGCCACTTTTTGTCCCCAGGCTTCGAAGGCGGAAACCACGTCCAGTTTTTGCTCGTTGTGGCAACCCGGAGCAATGGTGCCGCCGAACATCATTACCGCGGGGCGGTTCAGGCGGCAGATGGCCATCAGGGCCCCGGGCATATTTTTGTCGCAGCCCACCACGGCGATCACCCCGTCGTAGCTCTGGGCATTTACCACCGTTTCCACGGAATCGGCGATCAGATCCCGGGAAGGCAGGGAATAGCGCATTCCCGGAGTGCCCATGGAAATGCCGTCGCTCACCCCGATGGTGTGGAATACCAGCCCCACCAGGTCCTCTCCGGCCATCCCCTGCTGGACCTTACGGGCCAGGTCGTTGAGATGCATGTTGCAGGGGTTGCCATCGAAACCGGTGCTTACGATCCCGACCTGGGGTTTCTGCAGATCCTCCCGGGTAAGGCCGATGGCGTGCAACATGGCCTGGGCGGCCGGCTGAGTTTCGTCCTGGGTAACGCGTTGACTGTATTTGTTGAGCTTGGTCATGGTCTTCAATTGGGTTTTGGGTCAAAAAAAAAGCCCCTCTCGGGAGTGAGAAGGGCTTTTCAAGTTGGTGGTCTCGTTTGGGTAAGCCGTCTCACTCCCGTTCGCTGCTAATAAGCACGAGAATGCTAATGAGAATAATGCTGAGAATGAGCTGGCTAATGCGAATCATGCGAAAGTAAATCCTGTTTCCGTTTTCAATTGGGCCCAAAAAAAGGCCGTCCCTTTTTTGGAACGGCCTAAAGCGCAAGTTTGGTGCGACGTGCCATTCCCGACCTAGTGAATAATAATCACCGGAAGCACAATAAGTCGGAGAATAATGGCGGCAAAATTTTTCATAATGTTGAAATTTTCTACATGTTGACGTTGCTGAAGAGATTAGTTATAGAATCGAAAGATGTCAAGAAAAATGTAGGCGATGATAAATTTTTTATGGAAAGCGGCAAATTTTCGCATCTATATAAACAAATCATGCCCCATTTTTAAAAGATTTAATTGGCCGGGGCCTGGAATCCAAACGCCGGTTTTCGCCAGGGCGACAAATTGGCGAGTTTGTAAAAATACAAGGTACCTTTTGGGAAATGGCAGCAATCCACTTATATTAGCACATATAACAGAAGGGGACTTTATGGGACAGGTAACATTTTATATCGATGACAAACTCGAGGCTAAAATGCGCGCGACGGTCAAAACCTTAAATATCTCGCAAAGCAAGTGGATCAGCAGCCTTATTGAGGCCAAATTGCAAAACGAATGGCCTGAATCCATCAAAGACCTGGCCGGTGCATGGCAGGACTTTCCGGAGTTGGAAGCCCTTCGCCAGGGGGAGGGCCAGGACGCCACTCGTGAGATCCTGTAATGTATTTTCTGGATACCAACACCCTGATCTATTTTTTCAAAGGTATGGGTAACGTCGCCGATAACCTTTTTGCAAAAAAACCCGATCAAATTGCCCTTCCCGCGGTGGTGTATTACGAACTCCTGGTGGGTATTGCAAAGTCGGACCGCTCCGGAAAACGTCAAAGTCAGCTTAATGAACTGGTATCTCTTGTCACCTTTTTCCCTTTCGGAGAGCGAGAAGCCCAGGCCAGCGCCCAAATCCGGGCCCGTTTGGAAAAAACCGGTACTCCAATTGGCCCCACCGACATCCTTATTGCCGGCACGGCCCTGGGAAATCAGGGGGTCCTGGTAACGCACAATATCGGGGAATTTCAACGCGTACAGCAGTTGGCGATTGAGGATTGGTACTAAACCCGGGCCCGGCATAAGCCGGACCCGGGCGTAAAGCAGGTTATGCCCGTTCCGGAGCAAGCTCCCAATGTTCGGGAGAACGCCACAGGGCGGAGAGAATCAGCTGCCGGATGAAGAGCATTTCCTTGGGCAGCCGGTCGTACAGCTTGATGAACAACTCTTCGTGGGACAGCACTTCATTAACCCACACTTCGCGATCCACGGACATCAGATTCTGGAAGGCTTCGCGGTCCATTCCATCCAGACCGGTCCAGTCCAGATCGTCGTAGCGCGGCATCCAGCCCAGGGGGCTTTCCACACTCACCGCTTTGCCGTTGGCGCGTTCCACCACCCATTTCAGAATCCGCATATTTTCGCCGAATCCCGGCCACAGGAAGTTGCCGTCTTCATCCTTGCGGAACCAGTTAACGCTGAAGATCCGCGGGGGATTGGCAATCTGGCGGCCAAACTGGAACCAATGGTTGAAATAATCGCCCATGTGATATCCGCAGAAGGGCAGCATGGCAAAGGGGTCGCGGCGAACCTTGCCAACCGCGCCGGCTGCGGCGGCAGTTGTTTCCGAACCCATGGTAGCTGCCATGTAGACCCCGTAGTTCCAGTTGAAAGCCTGGCAAACCAGGGGCACAACCCCGGAGCGACGTCCGCCGAAAATAAAAGCTTTGACAGGAACGCCGTTGGGATTTTCCCAATCCTTGTCGATGGACGGGCACTGGCTGGCCGGGGCGGTAAAACGAGCGTTGGGATGAGCCGCTTTGCGCCCGCAATCCGGCGTCCAGTCCTTACCGGTCCAGTCCACCAGACTATCCGGGATTTCCTTGGTCATCCCCTCCCACCAGACATCCCCTTCCGGGGTTAAGGCAACATTGGTAAAAATGGTGTTTTCACGGATCGAGGCCATGGCGTTGGGGTTGGATTTAACCGAGGTCCCCGGGGCCACCCCGAAATACCCCGCTTCCGGGTTAATCGCATAAAGTTTGCCGTCATCCCCCGGTTTAATCCAGGCGATATCGTCGCCAACGGTGGTAATTTTCCACCCCTCGAAGGATTTGGGGGGAATCAACATGGCAAAGTTGGTTTTACCGCAGGCGCTGGGAAAGGCCGCGGCAACATAGGTTTTTTCGCCCTTGGGATTTTCCACCCCCAGGATGAGCATGTGCTCGGCCAGCCACCCCTCATCGCGGGCCATGGTCGAGGCGATGCGCAGGGCAAAACACTTTTTGCCCAGCAGGGCATTTCCGCCGTAACCGCTGCCGTAAGACCAAATGGCGCGCTCTTCCGGAAAATGCACGATGTACTTGTTTTCGGAATTACAGGGCCAGGGAACATCTTTTTCACCCTCTTCCAGCGGGGCACCCACCGAGTGCAGACAGGGAATGTATTCCCCACCACCCAGGACATCCCAAACCGCCTTGCCCATGCGAGTCATAATCCGCATGTTGACCACCACGTAAGGGGAATCCGTTACCTGAACCCCGATATGGGAGATGTTGCCGCCCAAAGGCCCCATGCTGAAGGGAATCACATACATGGTGCGCCCCTTCATCGAACCCTTGAAATGGCCCTTGAGAATTTTCTTCATATCTTTGGGCGCCATCCAGTTGTTGGTGGGACCCGCGTCGTTTTTGCTGATGCTGCAGATATAGGTGCGGTCCTCAACACGCGCGACATCGTTGGGGTCGGAGCGGGCCAGAAAACTGTTGGGGCGCAATTCCGGGTTAAGGCGGACGAAGGTTCCGCTTTCCACCATCTCAGTGCACAAACGGTCGTACTCCGCCTGGGAGCCGTCGCACCAGTAAACGTCATCCGGTTGACACATCGCCACCATTTTTTCAACCCACTTCTTGGCATTCTCATTCTTCACATAATCAGGGACTTTCATTATTCCTCCATTGGTATGGATCGAGCGATTCGGAAGGCTGGCTTAAATGCAATTTCACTATCGCCGGTAAGGGCGACAACCTAAACTAAAAACTCGATCAGTAGGATTCAAGAATTCAAAATATTTGGCGGCAGCGTCTCCTTTTTGATAACCACCAATGTTATATCGTCGGCTGCTCCTTTCTGCCCCCGCCAGTTTTCCCCAAGGCGCACCATGGCGTTCAGAATTTCTTCCGGAGAACGGTGCCCGTTTTCGCGGAGACAGTCTTTGAGGGCCTCGTCTCCCAATTCTTCGAGATCCGGGTTAAAGGATTCATCCAAACCGTCGGATCGCAGCACCATGACATCTCCCTTTGCGAGCACCCCGCGCACTTCCCGGTAACCCTTAAAAAAGGGACCGCCCAGGGGCATTCCCTTTAAAACCAATTCCTCGACCTCCCCGCTTTCCCTGCGAAAAATCAGCAGGGACGGCATTCCGGCGGCGCTGGCGGTAAAACGCTCCCCGTTGAGCCGCACCAGGGTAAGTCCCATAAACAGATTGCGCAGCTTCAGGCTTTTGATAACCCGGGTACATTTCTGAAAGAAATCCGGCAGAAAAAAGGTGGTCGCCACTTCCGGCAGCAGGGTTTTGATCAGGGTAACCATAATGCCGGCCCGCATGCCATGCCCCGTGGCGTCTCCGACCACGGCAATCAGTCCCCCATCGGTGGTGGGAATAAAGTCGTAATAATCCCCCCCCACCTCGGTGGCGGTTTGCATGCGGGCTGCCAGCCGGAAGTCCGTCAGCTCCGGGAGAGAGGTGGGCAGTAGGGCCAGCTGAATCTGGCGGGCCTCCTCCAATTCGGCGGTTTTGCGCTGATTGTCCAATTCCAGCAAACGGCGCTCGATTTCCATGTCCCGGGCTTCTTCCAGCTTGGCGACCAGGCGTTTGCGGGTTCCGGAAACCTCTCTGGCGAGATTGACGGTCATGGTCAGCGCCAGGGACATCAACCCGTAGATGTAGATAACCCGCTGTCCCCCCGGGGCCGGGACGATATTGTTATCGATGAGCTCCTGCCAGCCAATCGCCACCACCAGCGCTAACAACCCCAGCCCGGAGAACCAGGAGGCCCCCCGCCCGGAACGCACCATGGTATAGATCTGGCGCACCATTTCGATGCCGACCACCCCCATCACTGCGTATGCGTAGGAAAAGGAAAAATGACGGGGCAGGAAAAAAAACCAAGCCACCAATAGGAAAGCCAGACCCGCAATAACCCAGGCCATTTTGGGGAGACGGTCCTGATTTTCCGCATAAAGGGTATAGGCCCCGAAGACCATGGTGGTGGTTATGGAGATGAAAAAAAGTTTGTTGAAAAACATTATCCGGCCGAAGTCGGTCTCAAAAAAACCCTGATAGGAAGCGAAACCGAGGCCGGCAAAACCCAGCAGGCATATGGCATAATAGACATTGGCCCGGATGGACGGCGAGAAGGCGAACAAAACCAGGTGCACCAACGCCAGGGTGAGCGGAAAGATGGTGGTTATGGCCTGCATAAAGGTATTGTGACGGGTATTCGCCACATGGCGCGGGATGGACACCGCCGGATCGCCGAATTCCAACATAAAACCCCCAACCCAGTTTTGGGCCCGATTGCCGAGGGCGGTATGATTGGAATAGCGCACCGCCAGCACCTGGCTGGCGAGGGAATCCACCCGAACAACAACCGGGGTCCGGTCCAAAAAACGTTTTTCGGTCTCCGGCACCTTGCTCACTTCGCCGAATGCCAGCACCCGTTTGCCGTTTAGGTAAACTTCCGAAGCCCCCGCCTGGACCATGGTCAGGGTAACCGGGTTTCCCCACAACAGGGAGTCGACATCCAGATGGAGGCGAAACCAGGCTATTCCAGACCAGTCCAGCGAGTCCATTTCCTGCGGCCTCAGGGGGGTGCTAACCTGCTGCCAGGTGCTGTCCGGGAAAGCGGGGTTCGCCCATTGCGGATCGTCCCCGCCATGATAAAACCAGGGAATCTGGGTCTCCACCATACCCGCTTTGTTGGCCAGGCGTTCCCGGGAAAGCCGCAGGGTTCCGCGCGGCTTTTCCCAACTGCGGACCTTCAGAAAAAGGGTCGTATCCCGCCGCACCACCGCTTCCAGATTGGGAAACTCCAGGCCGTTGGACTGCAGGGCTTCCCGGCGCCAGTCTCCCAGGGTAAATTTGTATTCCAGGCGAGTTCCCACCGGAAATTCCATACGTTTTTCCCAGCGCGAGGCCCCGGCAGGCGCCAGGGGCACCATGGAAGGATGCCAACGCCCCAGAGCGGCCTGGTTCCCGGAGAGATAGACCCGGGTTTGCTGCGGCAGGCTATCGCTTTCTACCACAAAGGTTACCGAAACCGTTTCGCCGGTTGGCCGGCAGGCGATCAGGCTCCCCAGAAATGTCAGAAATAGCAGAATTCGGCAGAAACGCATCATTCGCGGATTCCCTGAGAAAACAGGGTTTGGCAGGCGGTGCCCCATCGCGACGACACCGCCTGACGTCCTTTAAATTTTCAGTTCGAAAGATTCCCCGAACTGGGCAATGTGTACATCCCAGCCGAAACGGTTGCGGATTTTTTCCTGAAGCGATTGGGCGGCCTCAGGCTCTCCATGCACCAGAAAGGTTTTTTCGGGTGGTTTGTTGAAGGCCATCAGGAAAGCCAGGATCTCGTGATAATCGGCGTGGCCGGAGAAACCGGAAATGCTCTCGATCCGGGCCCGGATGGGAAAATACTCGCCGAAGATCTTGACCGACTCGTTGCCTTCCACGATGGTCCGGCCCCGGGTTCCCACCGCCTGATACCCCACAAACAGGACCGTGTTTTCCCGATGCGGGAGGCGGTTGATCATGTGATGCAGAATGCGGCCGCCGGTCACCATCCCGCTGGCGGAAATAACGATAGCCCGGTTCTTAACATGGTTGATCGCCTTGGATTCGTCGCGGGTTTTGCAGAATTTGAGGCGCTGCGGGGAAAAGACCTTCTTGCCTTCGAGTTTGAGGATGCGGGTTCGCAGATTCAGATCGGGAATGTGCTTCCGGAAAATGGCGGTGGCGTCGATGGCCATCGGGGAATCGACATAAATGGGGATACTGGGAATCAGCCCCTCTTCCTCCAGTTCGCGAATCAGAAAGAGAATGGTTTGGGTACGCCCCACCGAAAAAGCAGGTATCAGCAAAACCCCGCCCCGCTCGATACTTTCGTTGATGACCTTCGCCAGATCCGCCCTGGTATCGCTTTCCTCGTGAAGGCGGTCCCCGTAGGTGGACTCCATTACCAGGTAATCAACGTCAAAAACCTGGGTGGGATCGCGCAGGATAATTTCCCGGGCGCGCCCCATATCCCCGCTGAACAGGATTTTTTTGCTCTCCCGGCCGCTGTTGACCTTGATGTCGATCATCGAAGCGCCCAGGATGTGCCCGGCATCCTTAAACTTGACCCGGGTGTGGTCGTCCAGATAGAGATCCTGACCGTAATGGACCGGGGAAAACAGTGAGAGCACCCGTTCGGCATCCTCGATACTGTAAAGGGGCAGGGCCGGTTTGTGTTTGGAGGAGCCGCGTTTATTGGCCCAGGCTGCTTCTTCCTGCTGAAGATGGGCGGAGTCCTTGAGGAGAATTTCGGCCAGATCCCGGGTGCCGTGGGTGCAGTGAACCGCTCCGGAAAAACCGTCCTTAAAGAGCCGCGGCAGGTAGCCAATATGGTCTATGTGGGCGTGGGTGAGCAAAACCCGGTCGATGAGCCCGGGTTCGATGGGAAAGGGTTCCCAGTTTTTGAGGCGATTGCTTTTGGAGCCCTGAAAAAGGCCGCTGTCGATCAGCAGTTTTTTGCCGCCCAGTTCCAGAAAATGGCGGGAGCCCGTCACCGTTCCGGCGGCGCCGTAAAATGAGAGTGTTGCCACGAGGGACCTCCTGTTTGTGTCCGCAGCCCGCGGAAATTGGCGGTATTTGTAAGGGAGGGGGAAAAACACCTAGCCGGAATAGCAAAGACGCCATCGCAAAGGAAAAGCGGCTTCGGGTCGTGCCCACTCCGTACCGCATAGCCATTACTGCAGATAATCGAAGTTCAAAATAAGGAATACCAAGGGTATACACAAATAAAGAGGCAGGATGTCCGGATTTGCAGGCTATCCGATAAATTTGCCGCTGCGCAGGCGCTGGGCTTCCATGATTTCCAGCTCGCGGGCCCCGGAAATGACCACCTTGTCGTCCGGGACAAAATCCAGACTCGGGTCCCGGCGCGGGTAGGGCACCAGATTGAGAATCACCTTCATGGCGTTGAGGCGGGCCCGGAATTTATCGTTGGAACGGATAATGGTCCAGGGGGCATTGTTGGTGTGGGTTTTGCGAAGCATCAGGTATTTTTTGTCGGTGAAGTCATCCCAGTGTTCCTGAGCCTGAAGGTCCACCTCGCTGAGTTTCCACTGGCGCAGATCGTCGCTCTGGCGGCGCTCGAAGCGGCGCTGCTGTTCGTCCTTGGTAACGCTGAAGTAAAGTTTTACCAGGATCGTTCCCTGGCGCACCAGGTCTTTTTCGAATCCCACCACCCCGCGCATGAAGTTGTTGTATTCTCTTTCCGTACAGAAGCCAAAAACCGGCTCCACCATGGCCCGGTTATACCAGCTGCGATCGAAGAGCACGATTTCCCCGCCGGTGGGAAACTGCTCCACATATCGCTGAAAATACCACTGGGTGCGTTGTTCTTCGGTGGGTTTGCCGAGGGCCACTACCCGGTAGTGTTTTTCGTTCATGTAGCGGGTAACCCGGCGAATGGTGCCCCCTTTGCCGGCGGCATCGCGCCCCTCAAACAGAATAATCATCCGTTGATGGGTTTCTTCCAGGAAGTTTTGCAGGGCGATCAATTCCGCCTGATACGGCTTGAGGGATTTTTCGACGCGGTATTTGGTGAGGGCTTTTTCGACAACACGATGGGTTTTCTGGCGTTCCTGAAGCAGTTTTTGATAAGCCCCGATCAGCTCTTCCTGAGTCATCCCATCATGGACAACCGGCTCTCTGGTTTTTCCGGAACCATCAGCCGATTTGGAAGCATCAGCGAAGCCATTGCCGTCAAGTTCGCCAGTCATGTAAACCCTTCCCGGTGAAGAACCTTCCTCCCAACTCCTTCACCACTCCACTCGTTATTGCGATTCGCATTAGAAGAATACAACTTCCCTGCCAAAAATCGCAAGAAGGCGGAACGGAAAGGTTAAACGGCAGGCTTGGTCGTCAGCCGAATCTTGTCTAAAAATCTTGTAATTGATTCACAAACAGCTATTTACACCTAGTCAAATTTACTGTTTGAAAAATTTCATACGTTTGTTTCTTTACCGCAAAGAACCTGATTAAGGGACCTTCACCCGCCCGGGAAGGTGCCAGAAAAAAGCGCATTCCGGGGTTTTTAAGCGGTTCAGGTGCCACAAAACGGATGCAGGTTTTATTGCTCTTCTCCCTCACTCTCCTCACCCGGACCACGCCCGGTGCGGATTTCTTCCGGCAGCACGGTACCCAACACCTTTTCCACCGCGGTGGGTCCGTTAATGGTGGAGGCTTCCAGTTTGGCCAGCACCCTTTTCTCTTCTATCAATTCTTTGTCCTCGGGGCCGTGATTGTTGGAACCGCCGGTCCAGCGCCAGGAGAATTCGGTGGCGTTAATGGCCTGCGTGCCGCGCTCGCTTTTTTTGAGCTCAAACTCGATGATGGCCTTGCGGTTTTTCAGATTGGCAAAATAGTCGTTGTCCACGGAACTGCCGTCATTGGAAAAGTCCTTGATGTGGCAAAAGATATCGTAGCGCAGTTCTTCATCCCGCAGCCCGGTTCTGAGGGTAATAAAACCATAGCCTTCGTCCTTGTGCACCTTGTGCATCACCCCGCGAACCCGGCGGCGACCTTCCCGGTCATCGGAACGCAGCAGCCCGGGAATCAGAAATCCCACAAAGTGGTAGTCCACCTCCCGGCGCAGTTGGCCGTTGGTGTTGTCGAAAGAGAGCAGATCCACCCGTTTGCCGCGATTCTGGAGGGCCCGCACTACCCGCAGGAAATCGCCGTCCCCGGAGCCCAGCAGGATATAGTCGAGGTTTTCGGACTGCATCAGAACATCCACGGCAAGATCCATATCTGAATTGGCTTTGATAATCACTTCTCCGTTCTCCCCGCGAAAGCGGCGCACCTCCTTGAGAACCAGGTGAAACCCGTTGCGGCGAATGGCCTCCCGGTAATCTTCTACTTTTTCGCGGTATTCGGGATCGCTTCTCTCGCGTTCCAGGTCGATGGCCATATAAGCGTTGGCCCGCAGAACGGTGGCGCCCTGGGCTCTTGCCAATTCCTTGATCACATCGTATTGAATGCCCCAACCCCCGTTGCGGCTCAGGTTTTCTACATCTAGAAATATTCCGGCTTTCAGCATTGTTGCTCCAAAAATTAATCAGTATGGTTTGGACTGGCCCTCACCTTAATCCTGCTATCACGGCAGAACCATGCGCCAAAAAACACATAATCGCTCCTTTGGCGCAAATTTTTCGTTGACAATCCTGCGGCAAACTAGTGGACCAAATACGAAATGGAAATCGATTGAGGTTCCAGCGAAGAAAAATTGATTACGCAGTGCAGGGACTAAACTTAAACAGATCTAAATGGTGCAATAAAATAAGATAAGAAGATCATCTCAAAAAAATCATCAAAAATATACCGATTGGTTTTCTTTTTAGAACTCCGACCTTTTCGGCAATAACCTCCGGAACAGAACACCGGGTCCCTTTCCGGCAAAGGCAAGAGACTTCGAATCCCGCTACAGTAATCCCTAAAATGGGCATCAAAATTGTTTTTGTCAATAAAAAGCTTGGGCATTTACAATTTGCAAATGCCCAGCCAAAGTCCGAATGATGTTTGGGAAAAGGTTGCTAAGGGGAAATCAGACCTTACGCCCGACAATTTTGGCAGACCAGATCCTGTCGGCCAGCTCGTCGATATGGCGGGCGGTCAAATCGGGATCAATACCCATTTCCCCGGCCATGTGGTTTAGCTCCTCCCGGCTGTAATAAAGCCTTTCGGTAACCCGGATATCGGTCAACCCCGCAGCCGCCAATCCCGCCAGGTATTCCTCCTCCCGGATCGCCCCGGCCAGACACCCCGTCCAGGCCGGAAGGTTGTTGGCAATTTCTTCCGGTAAATCGTTGCCGGCCACCACGTCGGAAATCGAAAAACGCCCCCCGGACTTCAGCACCCGGCCGATTTCCGAAAACACCGCCGGCTTATCGGGGGAAAGGTTGATGACGCAGTTGGAAATAACCCAGTCCACGCTGTCCCGATCGACCGGCATGTTTTCGGCTTCTCCCTTGCGAAATTCCACCTGACTAAAACCGCCGGCCTGCGCATTGGCCGTGGCCTTTTCCAGCATGGCGTCGGTCATATCTATTCCGATAACCCGGCCACTTTCCCCTACTCTGCCGGCGGCAACGAAACAATCAATCCCCGCCCCGGAGCCGATGTCTACCACGGTATCGCCCTCCTTTACCTCCGAGAAGGCCAGGGGATTGCCGCAGCCAAAGGAATTTTCCACAGCGTGGTCGGGCAATGCGGCCAGGGTCTGATCGTCATACCCGATACTGCGGGCGTGTTTGCCGGATTCCCCGCCGCAGCAGGAGGAGGTGCAGCAGCCTTCCGACTTGCCCTCGATGCGCCGGGTATAACCCTCGCGAACCTCTTCTTTAATCTGACTGGGGGATTTTTTAATTGCGGTCATGATAAGTCTCCTTGGATTTTAGTGATGTTGATTTTCTCTCAGATTAAAAGCGGGTGGTCACCTCTCCAGAACCATCACCACGGCAGAATCCGGGCAAAGGCTGGTAAACTGGCGGTGACGGGCGATGGCGGGCGGCACCGCGTCGCGCTCCAGACGACGAAATCCGTATTTCTCAAAAAACGCCGCAGCGGTGGTGGTCAGCAAAAAAATGCGCCCTGCACCTTCACTACCGGCCTGCGCCACCGCAAAACCGGTGAGCTGCCCTCCCAGGCCGCCCTGGCGGTAGGCGAGGTCCACCCCCAACGAACGCAGAAGCATATCCTCCCCCACCGGCGAAAGACCGACCAGCCCCACCCATGTCTCCCCGTCCCGGATGCCCCACAATCGGGTATCCTGACGGGCCTCCCCTTCCAGGGTCAGATTCACGCTTTCCAACAGCACCCCGGCGGCTGCCCAATCCTGTTCGCCCAGCAATTCTACCTGCCATTTGTCGTTCATATCAGCACCATTTATTTGTATGTTACAAGTTTATGGGTAAAAAAAATCAGCAATCTTCGCGGCAGCAGGACTGCCAGTGTCCCACCGCCTGGTTGAGGCGCCGGATAAAATCCACCAGCACCGGGCGGATCTCCGGCTCGAATTGCGCCAGGATGGTTTCTTCGGAACGACGGACCGAACCCCAGCATTTTTCGAAGATGCCTCTGCCATCCGGGGTTAGGGTAATACAGCGCACCCGTCGATCTTCCGCTCCCTCAGTGCGCAGCACATAACCCTTCTGGACCAGCTGGTCGACCACCCGGGTAAGGGTGCTGACGGAGAGATACATTTTGTCGGCCAGATCGTTCATGTTCATCGCGCCGTGCTGGAAAAGGGTTTGCAGGGTATAACACTGGCTAACCGAAATGCCGTGACAGGTAATCTGATCCCGATCCCGGAACTGGTATTTTTTAATCAGGTCCACCATCTGCTCGTTGAAGTCCTGAACCAGTTTTTGAAATACGTCGTCGCTCATCTTTGTTTTCTCATTTATTTGCTATATACAAATATATGCACCTACAAATAAATGTCAAGCCTTTTTTTGAGATCTGCTTTACTTTTAATCTTATGTTACCCAACCATGCCCCGTTTCTGCCAATTAACCACCAAGACACAAAGGCGTGAAGAATTAAGATGTGTTTGGTCTTTGCCAGAAGCAGAACTTCAGCGCCACAACTCCTTTAAGGAGCGGAAGTAAAAACCTATCCCCGGCTTCAGTTTTCGTGATTTCGAGATTTCGCAGTTAATGGGCCGGAAAGCGCTTCTTGCGCGTAACGTCAGTATTAATAATGATCCTAACCCGAAAAGCCGGGCAGACCAGGCGGAGATTCGCCGATCGCCCCAATTTTCAATTGATTTTTCTGCGACGCCCTGTCATATTAACCACAGGGCGGAAATTTGTGCCGCCCCCCCGCCCTGTTAAATGCGCAGGGACTTCACTTCAAACCCTACAGGGGTCCGTTATGGCTGATTTTCTGGAAGATTCCAGGCCGGAAAAAAAAGAAGATGCTCAGGAAGGGCAGGACCGTTTCGCAGAGGATATTCCCGAGGATCCTACCCCGGGCGATGCCGGAAAACCGCCGGATTTTACCGGGAAACTGAACGAAGTGGCCCAAAAGAGTTTCAGCGTTCTCAAAACCAGCGTGGATCAGGTAACCCATTTTGCGGCGGGCGCCAAAAAGATGGGCGAGTTAAAGCTCGAGCTACATCACCTTAAAAGCGACCGGGATAAGCTGTTGCGCACCATTGGCCTGCGCACCTGGCGCCTTTACCAGGATGGCGCCCTGGCCACGCTGGCCGAAAAATTTGCCCCGGAGTTCGAGCGCCTGGAAGCGCTGGAAAAACGCATTGTGGAAACCGAACAGCGGGTTCAGGCGGTTTCCCTCAAAAAGTAGTCCCGGCCTCTCCCGCCGGCAGCCGTTTGGGTGCGACCTCCCGGGAAACAGGATTGAGGACATTTTACTGCCCGCTCAGGGAATCCAGGACTGCCTGAGCGTGGCCCTTTACCCGGACGTTTTCCCAAATCCGGCGGATTTTGCCACTGGGATCCACCAAAACAGTTGAGCGCACCACCCCCATATACTTTTTACCGAACATGCTTTTTTCCTGCCAGACCCCGTAAGCTTTCAGCGATTTTTTTTCCGGATCGGACAACAATTTTACCCGCAGCGACTTTTTGGCGATAAAGCGGCGATGACTGGCGCAGCTATCCGGGCTTATCCCCAAAACCACCGCATTTCTTTCGGCAAAATCCGCCTCCAGAGCGGAAAAATCCAGCGCCTCTACCGTGCAGCTTTCGGTATTGTCCTTGGGATAAAAATACAGCACCACCCACTTTCCGCGAAAGTCCTTTAAGGCTACCGGGGTTTCGGCGGCATCGTTCAATTGAAATACGGGGGCGGGTTTCCCAACCACCAACGGCAGCGGCTCTGGCATTTTTTCTCCTTTACAGCAGATTTTCCCTTCCGGGGGGCTGTTCCCAGAAAGGACTTTGATTCCTGCCGCAACTTCGATATTTTTAGCGACAGAAAAACGAGCGTTTTGAGCGTTAATATTAAGCAAGCCCCGGTCCGAGAGCAAAGGGTTTACAAAAAGGGGCCGGCGATCCGGAGAAAATCATGTCTTCAGCGAAAGAGATCATCATTGTCGGGGGCGGCGCAGCCGGGCTGTGCGCCGCAAAACAGTTGCAGAAACGCGGGGTTCCCTACCGCCTTTTTGAAGCAGAGGACCGGGCAGGCGGACGTTTAAAAACCGATCTTCAGGACGGCTTCCGGCTGGATCACGGATTCCAGGTTCTCCTCACCGCTTATCCGGAATGCCGCGCCCAGTTGGATTATGATAAGCTTAACCTGAAGTCGTTTTACCCGGGGGCGCTGGTCCATTTCGAGGAAGAATTTCACACCCTGGCGGATCCTTTTCGCAATCCGGTCGAGGGCCTCAAGAGCCTCTTCAGCAAAATCGGCACCTTTTCCGACAAGTTCAAAGTAGCCGCGCTGCGCAAAGAGGTGCGCAAGGGTTCCCCGGCCGGGCTGTTCGAACGCCCGGAAAAACCCACCTACACCTACCTAGAGGAAAAGGGGTTTTCCCAGGAAATGATCAACCGCTTTTTCCGCCCCTTTTTCGGGGGGATTTTTCTGGAAAAAAACCTTTTGACTTCCAGCCGTCTTTTCGAGTTTTACTACCGGATGTTTTCCGAAGGGGACATTGCCGTTCCCGAGGCGGGTATGGGCGCCATCGCCGCGCAGTTGGCGGCCGGCCTGTCCCCCGCTTCCCTGCACTTCAACACCGCCATTCAGGAAGTTACCCCCCACAGCGTCACCCCGGAATTCGGCGATAAAATCGAGGCCGGAGCAGTAATCCTTGCCGTGGACGGGCTGGCAGCCTCCAAGCTGCTTTCCGGTTATCCCCAGCCGACTTTCAACGCCACCACCTGTCTGTATTACGCCATCGACAAGGTGCCCCTTCAGGTGCCCACCCTGATTCTGAACGGGGAAGGCAGCGGACCGGTTAACAACCTCGCCATTCTGAGCAACGTCTCGCCGTCCTACGCCCCCCCGGGCAAAGGTTTGATTTCCGTTTCGGTAATCGGAGATCCCCTCAGCAGCGATGCCGCCCTGGACATCAAGGTGCGCCAGCAAATGGCCGAGTGGTTCGGTTACGACCCGGATTTTTTCCTGCACCTCAAAACCTATCGCATCCCCAGGGCTTTGCCCCAACCGGGGAGCGACGTCAATTTATTTAGTGGATTATCGGTGGTGCGGGAGGACGGCCTGGTTATCGCGGGGGATCACCTCAGCGCCGGCTCCCTGCACGGGGCGATGCGCTCCGGCAGAGAAGCGGCGGATCTGGCGATTGAAATGGTGAGTTGATAGCCGGTCGCCCGATCGGCGGTTCCGGCGGACGTCGCTTGTTCGGGCATGCGGGCATGCGGGGTTTTGCGGCTAAATGGCGGCGATAACTTCCCGCAGACGCCGGTCTACTTCCCCGGCAATTTCCCCCAGGCTTTCGTTCTGGACGGCCTGCATGGAAGCCATGGGATCCACCGCGGCAACTTCGACCTGGCCGTTTTCCAATTCCTGAACAATGACGTTGCAGGGCAGCATGGTGGCGATATGGCTTTCGGCCAGCAGGGCCTGGTAAGCAAAAGGTGGGTTGCAGGCGCCCAGAATCCGGTATTTGCGGAAATCCACATCCAGTTTTTCCTTGAGGGTGGATTTGATATCGATTTCGGTGAGCACCCCGAAGCCGCGTTCCTTCAGCTCGAGACGGGCTTTTTCGATAGCATCCTCAAAGGACAAATCAACCGTTTTGGCGTGGTAATAAGACATCGTTTTCCTCTTGCTAAGTTTTGAACTATTTCTTCACCGTGGCGGCCAATGCCGCAACCTCATTATCCTTTTTCCCAGAAACGCTGATAAAAATCTTCCACCTGGCGCCTTAGCATGGTCGGCAAAAAATCGTTGCCGCACAGGTTTTCCAGCTCCCGGCAGGCGTCTTCAATAATGATCAGGGCCTTTTCCGCGCTGGGGGCGGTGCGAATTTTTTCTTCAATATCCAGGCAATGTTCCCGGATCAGGGCTTCGTCGAAGGGTGACTTCACCCCGTCAAAGCGCTCGTCTTCCAGATTTCCCAACATCGTTACCGACCTCCGCAAAAAAGATTATCGCGGTTCCTGGCGGTCGCCCGCCGTAATGGCTTCCCGGCCTAACTACACTTTTCCACACAGCTGATAATCTGAGACATCAGCTCGTGCTTCAGGCAATAATAGCGGTTTTTCCCTTCCCGTTCGCAAAGAACCGCCCCGCGGTCCTTCAGAATTCTCAAATGGTGAGAGGCGACCGCCTGTTCGATTTTCAGGGCCTGATGGATTTCCGAGACGGTCAGGCGACGCCCCTGATCCAGCAAATCCACTATGGCCAGGCGGGTGGGATGGGCAAGGGCCTTCAGCATTTCGGCGGCCTTTTCCAACTTGGCGGGATCCAGCTTGGTTACCGGTTCGGCAAAAACACTCATAATCGGCCTTTCATGTTCCATTGAAAACGCAATGCCGTAAATCGACATATTTCCATGTGTAAATATATGATGAAAACCGGTGCAGTGGTGTTACAAGATGCGGGGAATAAAAAACGGCAGGATACCATTATCTCGAACGGGGGAAAGGCGTGCCGCACAGCCTCCGGATGGGATGGCCGGGGCACGCCGGAAAGCACTTACATCAGACCCCAAATCCAAAGCTGAACTTCATTTCCATAATGTAGTCGCTGGCGCTGTTTTTATGGGGAATTTCGATCCCCAAAAGGGTGGTTGCCTCAAAATTAAGGTCGTAGCGTTTAAAGCTGAAACTCAGGCCATGGGTTTTGCTGATAATAGCGTATTCGAGTCCGAATACCTGGACATCCCCTTCGAAACCATCCTCATTTTTGTCCCGCCAATCCGCCGAGCCACTTCCCCACAGGATAAAAAAGGCGGTGGATGCCCCCGAAGAGTTCACCGTAGCAGCCCGCCAGAAAAAGGCATTAAGCTTCAACTGAAAATCCCGGGTGCGGTAATCCATTTCGATGATTTCGTCCGGAACATCCGGGAGAATGCTGTTGTTGTTGAAGTCGTGGTTGGCGATCCCCCAGTTAAACTCCACTTCCAGATAATGCCTCAGGCCGCCACGCAAACCATAAGACCAGGTCGGCAACCCCAGGCCAATCCCAAATTCGTCCCCAAACAAATCCTGAATACTCTCCGAGGACAGGAAAGAAATGCCCATTCCGCCAAAACCGTGAATATAGGCATTGAAGGATTTCCGCGACTGTTGCGCGGCACCAGGATTTGAGGCCGGTGTTTCTTCCTGCCATTCTTTTGCCTGGTAGGTTGAGTTTGGTCCTGCAGCAGAATTCTGCCCAAACAGCGGCGATATCAAAATGGCGATCAAAGAAAAGATCACCTGTGCATTGCGGTTGGCATTAGACATGCTTTCCTCCCCGGGATAATTATGTTCTTCTGCCATAACATTTTATAAAGTCTAACAAAATATCCGATTTTGAACAAGTTCTTTCGCATTTCCAGGCTCATTCAATTTGTTATTAACTCTTGTTAGGCCCAATACTCCCGGGTGCCCGGCGACAACCTACCTTAGAAGCCGTGGTCCGGGAAAGGCCTGTCGCTGGCAAAGACCAAACTGAAAAGACTTTCGTGCTTTTGCGATTTCGCGGTTATTATTGAAAAATTAGGCGGGTAAGGTCAGTGGTAACTACCGGAAGCCCCGTTCCCGGGCCGAAAAATTCCGAGCGCTGTAAGCCCGATGGCCATTGTTTTTTCCACGGGTAGGCGCTTTCTCCCGGCGGCAAGATTTGTTTTCCGATTGGGCACTGCATTTCTAAAGTGTTCTCCCTCAGAATCCGATTATTCCCTTATAACCCAAATCCGTGGGATCCCGAACCTTGTTCAGATTGCTCTGGTTATTGCCTATTCCTGCACCCCGTTTTTTCCGGGCATCTGCCGGTCTGTTCCGGCTGCTGATTTGGGGGCTGTTTTTATCCATTTCCGGGGCATTGGCCGGTCCCCAGCAATTCTGGTTTCGCAACTACAATGTGGAGGACGGGCTATCCCAGACCACTGTCTTTGACCTGGCTCAGGATAGCTCCGGATTTATCTGGATCGCCACCCAGGACGGTCTGAATCGCTTCGACGGTTACGATTTCCGGATTTACCGGCATCTGCCCGGAGATTCCGCCAGCATTTCGGACAAACTGATCAACACCCTCTTCGTGGCCGCCGACGGGACCTTGTGGATCGGCACCAATCGGGGGTTGAGCTGCTATTCGCCGGAGACGGATCGCTTCACCAATTTTTTCCCCGGAAACGACCTTCCCGAAACCCGGATTGCCCCGACCAATTCGCCCCTGCTGCAGACCGGATCTCCCGAAGGGGGAAACAACATCCTCAGTCTGGCGGAAAAAGAGCCGGGCGAATTGTGGGTCGGCACCCAGAACGGTTTGTTCATCCGCAGCGAACAAACCGGCAAGCTGGCTTTTCACGAGAACTACGGCAATCCTTCCCAGCCGGGGAATCAGAAATTCATCGGAAAAATCTGGCGGGACCCGGGCGGCAATATGTGGCTGGGCACCATCGGGCAACTCACCGTGGCCCTGGCCCACAGTACCCCGGAACAGCCCCGTTTTGTAGAAATCCGGGATGCCGAGAACCGGCCCGTTCCCCGAATCCTGGATATGCTTCTGGATCGGGGCGGCAATGTATGGCTGGCCACAGTAGGGGGATTATTCCGGATTTCCCAACCGGATTTTCAAGAATGGCTGGCGGCGAAAAAGCCTGCCCCCCTTCGTTTTTCGCAGCCCTGGGAGGGGTATTTCTCCCGCCAGGGACGGGTGGCGGTCAAACTCATCCAAACCCGCGACGGCCGTATTTGGGTGGGCAGCTCCTACGGGTTGGTTATTCTGGACCCGCAGGGTAAGGCCCTCCCGGTGGAAATTCCGGTGGAAAGCGAGTCTACCCGCGGTCTCAACGATTCCTTTATCAGCGCTATGACCATGCTTAATTCCGGAGATCTGTGCCTGGGAACCCAGACCGGCGGCATCGCCATTATGGAGAGCACCCCTAAACCCTTCGGCAGATTGATTTCCGGCAACAGTCCGGAGTTGGTTCCCGGCAAAGGGGTTTTCGGTATAGACGAAGACCGGCGCGGCCGGCTCTGGCTGGCTTTTAACGAGGACGGCTTTGCCAGCTACAACCGGGAAACCGGGCACTTTACTCCTTATCTGATCCACCCTGAAGCGGTCAATTTTCGAATTCGCAACCGCCTCCGGGCTATTTGTCTGGACGGTCGCGATGCGGTTTGGCTGGGAAGTCGCTCCGGCGGCCTGTTTCGCTTCCGTCCGGAAACCGGGCAACTGGATCAATTTGCCCCCCAACCGGGAGACAGCAGCGCTTTTCCGGCCCCCACCGTTTTTGCCATCGCCAACGGCGCAAAGGATGATCTCTGGATCGGCACCTCCGGCTCCGGGCTCATTCACGCCTCCGGGCTGGATCTCCCCAAACCGCGATTCACCACATTTACCCACGACCCGGAAAATCCCAACAGCCTGAGCCACAACGTTATTTACCATATTTTCCCGGATCAGGACGCGACCCTGTGGATCAGTACCGTGGGCGGCGGTCTGGTTCATTTTGATCCCGGGAACGGTCGCTTTACCCGTTTCCGCCACGATCCGCAGGATTCCCTGAGCATCAACTGCGACAAGATCCGCCTGGTAAACCGCCTCAGCGACGGGCGATTGTGGGTCGGCACCGACGAGGGATTCGCCTACCTCAACGAAAGAGCGGGCACCTTCCGCCGCTATACGGAAAAGGACGGACTGGCCAACAATGTGGTTTACGGGATACTGGAAGATTCCCGGCACCACCTTTGGTTAAGCACCAACGCCGGCCTGTCCCGCTTCAATCCCTCCAGCGGCACCTTCACCAATTACGACGAAACGGACGGGCTGCAAAGCAATGAGTTTAACACCGGGGCTTTCCTGCAACTGAGAGACGGGCTGCTGTCCTTCGGAGGGATTCGCGGCCTGAACATCTTCGATCCGGATAAAATTGTGGACAACACTTTTTTACCCCCGATTGTCCTGACCGATTTCCGGGTCAGCAATGAAAACCGCATGAGCCATTACCGGCAGAGCGAGGCTCTGGTGTTGTCGCATGACCAAAACACCCTCTTTTTCCGTTTTGCCGCTCTCAACTACCTGTTTCCGGAGCGCAGCCGCTATGCCTACAAGCTGGAGGGGTTCGACGCGGATTGGCAGATTTCCGGCAAGGAGCGCGCCGCCCAATACACCAACCTCCCCCCGGGTGAGTATCGTTTCCGGGTTCGCGGCTCCAATCACGACGGATACTGGAATGAACACGGGGTCGATTTTCCCCTGATTATCGAGCAGCCTTTCTGGCAAACCTGGTGGTTTGCCCTGGGGGTTATTTCAACCGGAATTCTGCTGATCTGGCTGGTTCACCGTTTGCGGATGCGCCAGGTGGAGCGCGTCAATGCCCGCCTGGAGATGGAAGTGCGTCGCCAAACCCGGGAGCTGCGCCTCAAAAACGCGGACCTGGAACAATTAACCCGAGATCTGGTGAAGGCGCGGGACCAGGCCCTCGAGGCCTCCCGGATGAAAACGGAGTTCCTCCAGAACATCAGCCACGAGTTCCGGACCCCCATGAACGGGATCGTCGGCTTCACCGATCTGGCCCGCCAGGGCGCCAGCGAAAAGGAACTGCAGATCTATCTGGATCAGGTGCGGCATTCGGCGTGGGATCTAACCGCCATCATCAACGATATCCTCACCTATACCGAGGCGGAAAGCAAAACCCTGATCGTCTGTCCGGAAGTCTTCGAAAGCAAGCAGTTCTTCCAGAACCTGGCCTCGGCGTATCGCGAGCGGGCTGCGGTAAAAAATCTTTCCTTCCGCCTGGAGCTGGATCGCAACCTGCCGCAACTGCTGGTGGGCGACCCCGGCAAGCTCCGGCACGCCTTCGGCAATCTGCTGGACAATGCTATCAAGTTTACCACCCGTGGCGGGGTTATTCTCGCGGTGCGCACCCGTCCCAATCCGGAAGAGGGCGTCTGGCTTTCGGTCGCGGTGTCGGATTCCGGAATGGGCATTCCTCCGGAAAAACAGGCCGTTATTTTTGAGCCCTTCCGGCAGGCAGACGGATCGCTGACCCGCAAATACGGCGGCACCGGGATCGGCCTGAGCACCGCCCGGGCATTGGTAAAGGCCATGGGAGGGGACATTTCCCTGCAGAGCGTCCCCGGCCAGGGCAGCTCCTTTACCGTAAGCGTTCCCCTGGAAGAAGCACCGGCGGACCGGGGACATGGGGAGTCCCATGGGGATCTGCGTCCCCTGAAGATTTTGGTGGCGGAAGATCAGGTGGT
>JAGRBF010000205.1:0-523 GCA_020434205.1 Calditrichota bacterium
AACGGGTTCCCACCTTTGTGATCTATCGGGAAGGAGAGGAAGTGGGACGGCTGATCGAATTCCCGGAAGGGGACAACTTCGCGGCAGATTTCATCAACCTGGTTGCTCACAACTAATTTCCCGGCTATTCCCGGAGGTCTTTGATGGTTATTTCCCAATGGCGTCCCCTGTTGGCGCTGATATTCCTGCTGGGCCTTTTTCCCGCCTGCCAGCAAAATCCCAATCCGGTGGTTCGCAACGAATTCTCCCTGATCGCCCCCAACGGGGGAATCGCCTGCTCCGAACCCCTGGCCGGCCAGGCCGGGCTGGAAGTCCTTCAGAAAGGCGGAAACGCCATGGATGCTCTGGTAACGGTGGGGATGGCCATGGCGGTTACCTACCCGCGGGCAGGCAACCTGGGCGGGGGTGGTTTTATCGTTTACCGCCAGAATGGCGGAACGGTACAAACCTATGATTTTCGGGAAGTTGGGCCGGGGGAATCAACCCCGGACATGTTCTGGAATGAGGACGGCTCCCCCAACAA
>JAGRBF010000205.1:631-1479 GCA_020434205.1 Calditrichota bacterium
GCAATCCGCCTGGCCCGCGAAGGTTTTGAGGTCAACGACTATCTGCATCGCCTCATTCGCTCCAAAGAAGATCGAATGGCCCGATTTCCCGCCAGCGCCGCAATTTTCCTCTCCGGCGGGGAAGCCCTGAAACCCGGGGACAAGCTGGTCCAGAGCGATCTGGCCTGGTCCCTGGAACAGATTGCCGAACAGGGCGATAAAGCCTTCTACGAAGGGGAAATCGCCGAACGGCTGGTGGCGGCGTCCCGGGCCAGCGGCGGTATTTTCAGCATGGCGGACTTCGCCGCCTATCAGGCCAAAGAACGCCAGCCGGTAGTGGTGGACTACCGCGGCTTCCGCCTCTACTCCATGCCGCCCATTTCCTCGGGGGGGCTGGTTCTTCAGGGGGTCTTCAACACCCTCAACGCCTACCCGCTCTCCCGGGATTTTCCCCATAACGGATCTGCTTATATCGGGCTGGTTTCCGAGGTAACCAAACGCTGGTACGCCAAACGAAATCGTTATCTGGGAGATCCGGATGTCGTGGAAATTCCCTATGGGGAATTCTCCGACCCGGCAGCAATTGCCGCCGTTCGCGAGAATCTGGACCCCACCCACCCCTTTCCGGCACGGCGCCTGCCGGAATTTGAGGTTATTCGTCCCCAGCCGGCGGAATCGGAGCAAACCACTCATATATCCATCCTGGACCGCGAGGGCAATGCGGTGTCTATGACCTATACCCTCAACGGCAACTTCGGCAGTTGCATGGTGGCCGAAGGCACGGGCATTTTGCTCAATAACGAGATGGACGATTTTGCCGCCAAGCCCGGATTTCCCAATATGTTCGGGTTGGTCCAGGGAGAGGCCAA
>JAGRBF010000205.1:1566-5903 GCA_020434205.1 Calditrichota bacterium
ACCCCGGGCGGGGCCACCATCATCACCTCGGTGATGCAGATTATCCTCAGCAAAATCGATTACAATCTCACCCTGGATGCGGCGCTCAAGGCCGGTCGCTTCCATCAGCAATGGCTTCCCGACACCATTTATGTCGAAGAAGACCGCTTTAACGCGGGCGACCTGGAAAAGCTCAAAGAAGATGGATTTAAGCTTGTAAAACGGGGCCGGATTGGGGATATTCAAGCCATTTGGCGCTCGGAAAGCGGATGGGAGGTTTGTTCCGACCCCCGCGGCAACGGTCGCCCCTTCGGTTACTAAATACGGGGTTCGCCTCGCCAGACAACAGTTGGATGCCTTATGACTTCAAAAACACCTCAGGAACAATCCCCGGACGCCACGCCGGAAGAAAAAAGCCCGGCGGAAGAGCGTTTTTCCAGGATTGCCCGCATCATCGAGATTTACATTTTTCTGTGCTTTCTGCTCATCATTATCATTCCGGTGATGGAGGGGGATTGGGTGCAGCCGGTGGTGCGTTTCCTGTATTTTACCGGATTTCCCCTGCTTCTGCTGCTCATTATCGCCAGCATGTCCAAGGACGGTATTCTCAATCTCATAGACCGCTTCCAAAGCCGGTCTTCCTCTCCCAAGGGTAGTTGATGGTTTCTTTCACCAAAACCCGGCTTCAGGAAATTATGCACCGGGGAATCGGGCGCAACATAATGGTGGTCGGGGATCTGATGATCGACCGCTATTTATGGGGCAGCGTATCCCGTATCTCGCCGGAGGCCCCGGTCCCGATCATCAATATTGCCGATGAGGAAACGCGTTTCGGCGGGGCCGCCAACGTGGCCAATAACCTGATCGGCCTGAACGCCATTCCCATTGTGGTGGGGGTGGTCGGCCAGGACACCTGGGGCGAGGTTTTCCGCAACAAACTTCGGGAAAAAGGACTTACCGCGGACGGTCTGATAACCGATCCCGGGCGCCCCACCACCCTTAAAACCAGAATTATCGGCAACAATCAACACATTGCCCGGGTAGATAGCGAGGCGGTTACCGGAATTTCTCCGGAAACGGTCTCCCGGATTCTCAGCTATGTCGAATCCGTTATCGGGGATACGGACGCTATCATCCTTCAGGATTACAACAAGGGGGTGATGGTACCCGAGCTGATTGCCGGGGTCATTGCCATTGCCAACCGGCACGGGGTGCGAACCACGGTGGACCCCAAGTTCGATAACTTTCTGACCTACCGGGATGTTACCCTCTTTAAACCAAACCGCAAGGAAGCCGAAGAAGCCCTGGCCCATCGCATCGACAGTGAAGAAAGCACCCGGGAAGCCGGGCGCCTGCTGCTGGAGAAGCTGAACGCGGAGGCGGTGCTGATTACCCTGAGCGAAAAGGGAATGGCCCTTTTCCAGAGAAACCAGCAGCCCTTTTTTGAGAAATCCCGGGCCCGCAAGGTTGCTGACGTTTCCGGGGCCGGGGATACCGTTATCGCCACCATCACCTATGCCCTGGCGGCCGGCGCGACCATGCAGGAGGCGGTTTCCATGGCCAACCATGCGGCCGGGGTGGTTTGCGGCGAAGTCGGGGTGGTGCCGATTGTCCACAAAGAGCTTATCGAAGCAATTCTGCACGCCACCAGCTCCCCCTAATTATCTCGCCTTTCCCTTGCTTCGGGGGACCCGAAGGGGTATTTTTGCCGGTTCCCTTTTATCCTCATGACGGCCAGGGGGCCATGGCATCGTGTTATTTATCCTGTTTTACAATATCTTTGTTTATCCCCTCATCTGGGCGGGCGCCCATCTGCTGGCCCTTTTTAACCGCAAGGCCCGCAAAGGCGTTGTGGGCCGCTACCGCTCCCTGAAAGCCGTTCGCCAGTATCTGGCCCTATTCCCGGACATCAAAGAGCGTTACCTGGTCCATTGCGCCAGCATGGGCGAATTCGAACACATCAAAATATTTTTGCGGGAGCTGAAACGGCTGCGGCCGGACAGCCATACCGTGGTCATGTTTTTTTCGCCGTCCGGGTACGAGAATGTTCGGGAGGAAGAGGGAATAGATCTGTTTATTTACACCCCCTTCGACGGCTGGATCGCCATGAAGCGCCTTTTCGGTCTGCTCTCTCCCCGGGCTTTGTTTATCGCCAAATACGACTTGTGGCCCAACCAGATCTGGACCGCCCATCGCCGCAAGGTCCCGGCATTTTTGATCAACGCCACCCTGTCCCCAAAATCCAGCCGCCTGCGGCCGGGTATCCGGGAGTTGCAACGCCTTTTATACCGGCGCCTGACCGGCATTCTCGCCGTTGCGGAAACCGACCGCCGGAATTACGAGGCTCTGGCCCCGCGCCACCTGATTTCCGTGGTTGGGGATACCAAATACGACCAGGTTCTATACCGGAGTGAAACCGCGGCGCGAACCAGTCTGATTCCATCGGCGTTTTACGCGGGTCATCAGGTATTTCTGGCCGGGAGTACCTGGCCGGAGGACCAGGTGCATTTGCTGCCGGCGGCGGCGGAAATGCTGGAGCGTTTTCCGGAATTGCGGCTGATCGTATGCCCTCACGAACCCACTCCCGAGCACCTGGAGGACCTCACTCGCAAACTGGCGGCCTTCCCGACCATTCGCTACAGCGAGTTGGCCTCCTACCGCAATCACCGGGTTATTGTGATTGACAAGATCGGGATTTTAGCCCATTTGTATTCGGTTGCCCAGATAGCCTATGTGGGGGGAAGTTTCCGGCAGAATGTTCACAACGTGGTGGAACCGGCGGCTTACGGTATTCCGGTCCTTTTCGGACCGGTCAATCAGAACTCTCACGAGGCCCAGCATCTCAAATCTGCCGGAGGGGGTTTTGAGGTACACAACCGGGAACAGATCGAAGCGCATCTGCGGGCATTTCTCGAAGATGGGGATTTCCGGCGCACCGCGGGTCTAAAAGCGAGGGAAGTGGTTCGGCTGCACAGCGGGGCCACAACCCGCCTTCTGGAAGACGTTTTTCAGGTCCTGCGGAAGTTGCGGCGGTCCTAGGCCGTCAAGCGTGAGAACTCCACCTGAAAGACACCGTCCGGATAAAGACGCCGAAGCCGTTCTTCCAGAGCTACCGTTGAGGGGGGAATGGAAAATGCCTGTATTTCTTCTTTCCAATCTTTGAGACGAACCACCCAATTCATCATTCTGAGGGACACCGTTACGCAGACCAGAGGCGTTTTTGTTCTGGGGTCCCCGGGCCCCAGGGCTCCGAGCGAAGCCCTGGGGACTGCGGGAATTGTTAAACTCATGGTGCTTAGTTTCCGGTTGCGGCAAATTCGGGGATAGCCATAAACTGGCGTTCCAGCACGGTTTTGACGGTCAGGTAAGCCACTTCGTTATCTTCCAGATTTTTGATATCGAAGTTGATGCTACGGGGATTTTGCAGCACATAAAGGGCCACAAAAGCTTTGTAGCGCAGATCGGAGGTTTCGCCCTGCAGCACCAGGTGGCGCAGATCGTCCTCGATTTTGGTCATTTTGAGATCCGGATAGCGCAGCTTCATAACAATCAGTTGCACAATGGCGGATTCCACCACGCCCTGATTCTCAAATGCCAGACTTTTACTGTATTGTTTCTGCACCTTTTTGAAAAACCCGTCTGCCGGTTGTGCCTGGGCAAAGGCGGTGAGGGCAAAAAGGATGGACAGAAGTGCGATGCGTTTTTTCATGATATTCTCCTTCGTGATTAAGCAGTGATGATTGCTTTGAGTTGAGCAACGCTAACTACTGTTTCGGCGATGCTCGTTTGGTAAAATCCACTGTTATTGTTTAGGGACATGCCGGGCAGAATTTTCCGCAGCGACAATGTCTTGTCGGATAGAAAATGGCAGATATATCGCTGGCTGTTTTTCTCCAACTCGTACTGCCCGTTTTCCAGGTAAGCAAACCCGTAACCGATCAAATCTTCCGGGGCAACCGGCCGGTTTTCATTTTCCCGGTAAAGTTTTGTCGCCAGGTTATTCAAAACGTCCTCCGAAATATGTTTTCAATCCAAAAAAAAACCCGGTGTGTTATTCACATCGGGCAGTAAGGGGATACGGGTTGGGATAACCGATTGCTAATGCATCGGAATTATCGGGTGCCGTTTCCTTTGCCCGGCAACGCTGCAGTTGCTCCGGGAAAAAAGCCGCCGGGTAGAAGTTCGGCGTCCGGAACACTTTTGTTGTTGCGATTGCTTCATGTTGAATTCCGTCTGTTCCCCGGCCACTTGACCGGCTCGATTGTCGGTGCGGCTATAACCGCCCCTGAAATATGGCGCCGGATGTCGTGGGCCAACATCCGACGCCGTTAGCCACAGGAGTCTGTCTCCAAAAGGTA
>JAGRBF010000205.1:6009-15435 GCA_020434205.1 Calditrichota bacterium
TGCCCTCCGGAACCGTTAGCCACAGGAGTCTGTCTCCAAAAGGTATTGCTTTAATGGCGCTTTGCTGCATGCGCCGCTTTTGGTATTCGGTTGGACCCGGAGGGCCGTGGGCATGCCCACCGGGTCCATTAGCCACAGGAGTCTGTCTCCAAAAGGTATTGCTTTAATGGCGCTTGCTTCATGCGCCGCTTTTGGTATTCGGTGGTCCCGGGGGCCGTGGGCATAACCCCCGGAACCGTTAGCCACAGGAGAAGGTCTCCAGAAGATGTTAAAGATCTCATCGCGCCAGGCGCGGTTACTTTCAAACTGGGGCCGGTGCCGTGGGCGAGCACCGGACCCCGATAGCCACAGGAGGTCTAATTCTGTAACTGCTACGCTTAGTAATAGATACAAAGGGTATGCCAAAAAATTCGCTTAATCCTTAAACCCATTTAAAACAAATATTTAAGCATTTTAGGACACCGTCTTCGGACCGCAAAGGGGGTGGTACAAGTCTTTTCGCGGAGTGAAAACAAGGCTTCCTAAATTCAGCAAAATCAAAAGTTTGAATATCTGGTACAGCCGTTCCGGGGTGGAACACCTGTACCACCCCTTTTTTGGCCTTATGTAACAGTTTGATGAACAACGGGTTGCGAAGATTTTTAGTCTGAGGATTTTCGGGAACGGATCAGGCGGTTGTTGAGGGCTTTGCGGGTCATTCCGATCAGGTCGGCGGCAATTGTCTGGTTGCCATCCGCCCGGCGCAGCGCCTCGTCAATCAAACGCTGTTCCAGATCCTTCATGGCTGGCAGTTTTTCGGAGAAGGTAACATGTCCGTCATCCTCGGGAGTGGCCGGCTCGGGGTGTCCGGCCGGATGGGAGATCCCGCCGGCGCTGGGCAAATTGGCGATTTTGGCCTTAAAGGTTTCCATCGATAGGGTCCCGCTACGGTGCTGGCTAACCGCATCGTAAATCATGCCTTCCAGCTCCCGGATATTGCCGGGAAAATGGTAGGTCTTCAGCAATACCGCCAGTTCCCGGGGCGGGGTGGGCGGTTTTTTGCCAAGCTCCCGGCTGGCCTGTTCGAGAAAGTGATCCACCAGCAGGGGAATGTCATCGGGACGCTCCCGGAGCGAGGGAATATGGACATGGTGGGTCTTAAGACGGTAGTAAAGGTCCCGCCGGAATTTTTTGGCGGCCTGCATCTCTTCCAGATCGACGTTGGTGGCCACCACCACCCGGGCGTCACTGCTTTTGGGAACGTCCGAGCCGAGAGGATAGTATTTCCCCTCCTGAAGCAGGCGCAGCAATTTGACCTGAGACTCCATACTCAGGTCCCCGATTTCGTCCAGAAAGAGGGTACCCCCGCCGGCCTGTTCAATCAACCCCCGCCGGTCCTCATCCGCGCCGGTATAGGCCCCGCGCCGGTGTCCGAAAAGGGTATCGGAGAAAAGGTTGTCGTCCAGCCCGGCCACGTTGACCGTGATAAAATTGCCTTTTCGCTGGCTGGCGAAATGCACCGAACGGGCCACCAGTTCCTTGCCAACCCCGGTTTCGCCGGTAATCAACACCGGCAGGCTGGTGCGTCCCACCGCTTCGATATACTGGAAGATGGAGCGCATTGAGGAATTGCCGGAGATGATTTCCGCAAAGGCCTCCGGGTTTTCCAGGTGGTCGGAAAGCAGATATTTTTTGAGGAGGGTGTTTTCGCGTCGCACCTCGCGGATCTCAATGGCCCGGCGGGTTGCGCTGACCAGCCGGGACTTGTCCACCGGCTTGACCATGTAATCGAAGGCCCCGTCCTTCATGGCGTTGACGGCCGTTTCCACATCGTTGAGGGCGGTGGTTACGATCAGCGGGATGTAAGGATACTCCCCGACAATCTGCGGCAGGAGTTCCTTGCCGGAGACCCCGGGCATCACCATGTCCATCAGGATAACCGCATACTCGCGGCGCTCCAGCAGGGATTTTACCCGGGTACTTTCCGAGCACAATTCAACATTATTGATGCCGGAGGAGCGCAGGGTCAGCTGGGCGCTCAGCAGAAATTCCTCTTCATCGTCGATCAAAAGAATGGGGTTGGATGGGAATAAGGTCATGCAAGATCTCCTCCATCCGGGGCTGCGGGTTCCACCGGCAGGCGAATAATCGCCGAGGTACCGGCGCCGACTTCGGAGGTAAACCGCAGAATCCCCTGATGGTTTTTGATAATCTGGTATGAAATAGACAGGCCCAGCCCGGTGCCGTCGCTGTCGCGTTTGGTGGTAAAAAAGGGATCGACGATACGATTGAGGTGTTCGGGAGCAATTCCCTTGCCCTGGTCCCGAACTTCCAGGACCACATTGGGGAATTTTTCGTCGAAATAGGTTAGCAGGGTAATCCCCTGGCTGGGCTCCGCCAGGGCGTGGCAGGCGTTGGTCAGCAAATTGATGATCACCTGCTCCAACTGTTGGGAATTGCCCCGCACCGCGGGCAGATTTTCCCCCAGGTCCAGCTCGAATTTATTGGTGGACTTGTGGATCAGGTTTTCGATGATGGGGATGGCCGAGGTAACAGCGTGATTGATATCCACCAGTTGATCCAGTCCGCCGGCATCCGGGCGGGAGAATTTCTTGAGGTTATTGACGATATTTTTGATTCGCAGGGATCCTTTGGTGATGCCCTGAAGCACCTGCTCGATATTCTTCTCCGCCTCGGAATAGGGAATGCCCGCCAGCAGAAAATCTCCCTGATTATGGTGGTATTCGGCCAGAATGGGGAGAATATCCTGCCAGACCTGATTCAGAAACTGGGTGTTAAGCAGGATAAAGTTGTTGGGGTTGTTCACCTCATGGGCGATTCCGGACACCAGGATTCCCAGGGAGGTCATTTTGTCGGCCTGAATGAGCTGGCGCTGATGCAAATCCGCGGCCTCGGCGGCCGATTTCAACTCGGTGATGTCGTTCATTAAGCCGTCGTAGGCCAGCAGTTCCCCGTTCTTATCCTTGTTCAGCACGATGGTGTTGCGAACCCAGCGGTTGGAGCCATCGCGATGGATGATGCGGTGCTCAAAGGGATCGACATCCTCCCCACGCATGGCTTTTTGGGAGTTTTCCCGCACAATCTCCCGGTCGTCCGGATGGACCATCCGAAACCACAGCTCCGGGTTATCCGCGTAATCCCGGGAGGTATAGCCGGTCACATTTACGCAGCCAACCCCGTGATAGGTCCCGACCACCTTCCCGCTTTCGATGGTTACGGTATAGACGTAGTCGGTGAGGTAACGCACCAGGTGGCGCAGGCGGCGCTGGCGCTCCTTGAGGATCAACTCTACCTGACGGCGGCGATTTTCCTCCGCCTCCAACCGCTTGACCTTCCTGCGGAGTTCCCACAGTTCGTCCGGTTGCCCGTCCTGTTCTTCTTCGTAGTCCTGCACGTTTTTTCCCGGTTCGGAAGGTATCACAAACGGGGACACCTCCCAAGAGGCCCGGCGCCCACCGCAGACATCAGTCGGATTTCAGCCAAAAACGAAAGTCCTCCTGCAGCCCGGACTTTCGGGCCATGAAATATAGGCATCAATTCGGCGATTCGGAAATACAATGACCGATCGCCACATTTTTCACATTAATAATTTAGATCATCAGTCAAAAAACTTAAATTATTGACACTTTTCAGCCCAAACACGCCACTTACATGGTCATCTGATGTTACTCAGGGGAATCCGTTTCTGCTATTTAACCACCAAGCCGCGAAGACGCCAGGAATTTAGGGGTTTGGTCTGTGCCGGACACCGTATTCCCTCCCCGGTGTTCGGCGACTTAGGGCGTGCTGGGTCTGTTCAAGGCCTCCTGACGGTTACCCCGTAGATCTTAGGCCGGAGTCCCATAAAGCCGGTTACCATCAGATAATTGGGAGAGGGTTTTCCTATGTCTAACGAGAGGATTATATTCCGAAAAAGATCTGAACCCCCATCCCCTTTTCGCATGAGGAATCCCCAATGGGCAATTCGATTACCCGACGAACTTTTATTAAGCACAGTATTGCCGGCGCTTCCGGCGCAACTTTTTTATGGTGCCTGGGATGCTCCAGCAATCCGGACTTCGATCTCATTCTGGTCGGCGGTCTGGTTTATGACGGCAGCGGGGAACAGCCCTCTCAACTGGATATCGGCATAAAAGACGGCAGAATTAGCGGGTTGGGAACCCTGCGGGACAAATCCGCCCTGCGCAAAATCGACGTGAGTGGCCTGGCGGTGGCCCCGGGATTTATTGACTTCCATTCCCACAGCGATGACGAACTTCTGCTGGGCGGCGATCCTCAGTCCAAAATACGGCAGGGGGTAACCACCGAGGTATTGGGGCAGGACGGAGATTCCATGGCGCCCCTGACCCCGGAGATGCTGAAGAAGCTGGATGAAGGCCTGCAGGGTCGCTACGGGGTTTCCGCGGACTGGCTGGATTTCGCCGGCTATTTTGCCCGCCTGGAGCAAAGCGGGATGATCAGCAATGCCATCAGTATGGTGGGCCAGGGCACCTTGCGGGAATACGCGGTAGGTCCGGACGACCGCCCGGCCACCGAGGCGGAGGTCCGCAAAATGATCGATCTGGCCCAGGCGGCTTTCGCCCAGGGCGCTTACGGCATTTCTTCCGGCCTGGAATACACCCCGGGCAGCTTCGCCTCTACCGACGAGATCGCCGCCGTGTGCGCCTCCATGAAGGGGCAGGGCATTTATTCCACCCACATGCGCAATGAGGACGATACGGTGGTCGAAGCCCTGGAGGAGGCCATCAAAATTGCCAAATGGTCCAAATCCCGCCTGAATATTTCGCACATGAAAGCCTCCGGAAAACGCAACTGGGACAAACTTTACCTGATCCTGGAAAATATGAAGACCAGCCGCGTCAAAGGCCTTCCCATCACCTCGGACCGCTATCCCTACGTGGCCTACAACACCGGGCTTTCCTCCCTTTTCCCGCTGTGGAGCCGGGACGGCGGTAAGGACGCCTTTGTGGAAAGATTACGGGATAAAAGCCTGCACCCGCGCCTTCGGGAAACGGTGCTGGGCAAAATTGAAAAAATCGGCGGCTGGGAAGCGGTGGTGGTTTCCAGCATTCCTGACAACCCCGATCGCGCCAATCTGGAAGGGCGCAACATGGCGGACCTCACCGCCGGCGGCAAGGATCCCTTCCAGTATCTGGTGGACCTGGTGCTTACCGAAGACGGGGGCGGGGATATGGTGGGATTTGCCATGAGCGAGGACAACACCTCCCGCCTGCTGGCCAACCCCTATAACATGATTGCCAGCGACGGCTCCGCTTTGGGAACCGAAGGCAAACTGCTGCGCGGGGTTCCCCATCCGCGCGCATTCGGCACTTTCCCGAGAGTCCTCGGCAAGTACGTTCGCGAGGACGGCATCATGAGCCTTCAGGAGGCCATTCGCAAAATGACCTCCCTGCCGGCGCTGGCCCTGCGCCTCAAGGACCGGGGACAAATCCGGGAGGGTTTTGCGGCGGATCTGGTGGCTTTTGATGCCGCCACGGTAATCGACAAAGCCACCTTCAAAAACCCCCATCAGTATCCGGCGGGAATTCCCTATGTGCTGGTTAATGGCAAAGTGGTGATCGACCAGGAAGCGTACACCGGCACGCTGGCCGGCCGGGTTCTGCGCAACCCGGTGGTGTGATCGGTTGGCGTGATGGATTCTCACCTGTTTTCCTGGGTTATTCTCCCGGGTCTGATCTTCCTGGCCCGGGTTATCGATGTAAGCATCGGAACCCTGCGCATCGTTTTTATTGCCCGCGGCAACAAGGTTGTCGCGCCTATCCTGGGTTTTATCGAGGTGCTGATCTGGGTGGTGGCGGTTAGCCAGATTTTCAAACACCTCGACAACTTTATGTGTTACCTGGCCTTTGCCGGCGGTTTCGCGGTGGGCAACTTTGTGGGCATGATCGTCGAGCAGCGCCTGGCGATCGGCTTGCAGGTGGTGCGCATCATCTTCAAAAACGGAGCCGAGTCTTTGATGGCCGAACTCCGGGAAACAGGTTACGGATACACCAGCGTCGATGCGGAGAGTTCCTCCGGGGCGGTAAAAATTATCTTCGCCGTTATTCGCCGCAAAAGTCTGCCGGCATTTTTAAACATCGTGCTTCGCCACAACCCCAAAGCGTTTTACACCGTGGAGGACATCCAGAAGGTGGCCGAGGCAGGAAACTTCGCCCTACCCGGGAAAACCCCCTTCTATCGCCAACTCCTGCGTATGGATCGCAAACGCAAATAGGCGCCCCGTTTTCGATAACCGCCAGACGTTGGTCCGATTGCCGAAGATCGCTTAAAGATACCATTCCGCGGTAATGAACAAACAATTTTCGCCGATGATAAGAGCTCACTCTATCGAAGCGACTTTTCATCATGATGCGGTCCTATTTTTTACAGCTCCTGCTTTCTTTCCTTCTGCTGTGCGACCCGCTCTCAGTGGTTATGGCGCAACCCGCCCGCCTTCATTTTGACCATCTTTCGGTAGCTGACGGACTTCCCCATGCCTACGTCAACAAAATCGCCCGGGACGCCCACGGATTTATCTGGGCGGCTACCATGGCCGGGCTGGTTCGCTACGACGGGAACCGCTTCCGGAATTACGGCCATTTGCAGGGCGAATCCGGACAGATTATCTCCGACAACGTCTCCGCACTTTTCATTGACAACCGGGAACGGCTGTGGCTGGGAACCAGTCAGGGCGAGGTTTACCGCATGGATGTCGCCACTGCCCGGCCGGTTTACCAGGCGGTGTCCAGCTACCGGGAGATTCGCCGCCAGGCGCGAATTAACACCATCTTTCAGGATGCGGCAGGCAATATGTGGATCGGAACAGACGGCGAAGGCCTGCATTTCATGTCCGCCGGGGATTCCAGTTGGCAGGTCCTCAACGAAGAAAGCCTGCCCGCGAATACGTACAGCAACGGGGTTACCGACATTCTTGCCGATCGGCATGGGGATGTGTGGATGGGGACCTGGGAGGGGGTAAGCCGCTTTGCCAGAGATGAGATGATTCCCACGCGCTACCAGCCGGAACCCGATCCGAATTTTGCGGAAGTCAACTACATTGTGGATATCCTTTACACCACCCGCGGAGAATTCTGGTTTGCCAGCGACGGGGGTGGGGTGTTTCGTTACCGGCCTTCGGAAAATCGCTTCCAACGGTACCTGCACGACCCGGAAAATCCCTTCAGCCTGTTTGACGACGGGGATATATCTCTGGGCGAAAGCGAAGACGGCAAAATCTGGATCGGCAGTTGGGCCGCCCTCAACCTGCTGGACCCGGAAACGGGAAAGGCCGACCATTATCAGGTAACGGAAATGGATCCCTACAGCCTTTCGGACGGGAGCATTACCTGTATCCTGCGCGAACCTTCCGGGGTAACCTGGTTTGGCACCGCAGACGGCGGCCTTCAGATTCTGGCGCCCGACAAACAAAACGTGGAAGCCTTTTACCGGATCCCCGGAGATTCCCGGACCCTGGTAAGCAATCTGGTGACCTCCCTTTTTTGCACCCGATCCGGGGATATTCTGATCGGCACCACCGACGGTTTGCAGGTGCTTAAAAACGGGCAGGGGGAGCTTTCCGTCATTCATTCCCCTTCCCTGGGTTTCGAAGAACTGACCCCGGTGAGTGTCAAGACCATCTTCCAGGATAAGAAAGATAATCTGTGGATCGGAACCCTGGGGCAGGGTTTGATGATGTTTGACCCGGACTTCCCGGCCAACATCCGCCATTTTATGCCGGATCCGGACGATTCGGCCAGCCTCAGCTCCCCGTACCTCACCTCAATCGCCGAAGATCCTTCCGGCAGGATTTGGGTCGCTTCCGAGGACAACGGGATCACCCTGATCGACCCGGCGAATTTCCGCTTTTCCAGACTCCATTCCGACCCGGATAATCCCGAAAACCCCAGTTCCACCCAACTTCAATCCCTTTTGGTGGATAACAAAGGCCGGATGTGGATCGGCAGCAGCGACTTCGGATTGGACCTCTTTGATCCGCGCACCGGACTTTTTACCGCTTACCGGCAGAAAGCCCCGCCCCCCCATCACCTGCCGGCCAGCCTGGTTTATCAGATTTATCAGGATTCCCGCGGCCTGATCTGGCTGGCCACGGATGGCGGCTTGCTGCGATTTGACGAGGAAACCGGCCCGGAGATATATCTCACCCAATCCCGGGGTTTACCCGGCAACGTAGTATTGTCTATCACCGAAGACAAGCATGGGACGCTGTGGCTGGGCGGCAACAAAGGGGTCAGCCGCTATTTCCCCCTGGATGAGCGCCTGGACATTTATTCCACCAGCGACGGTTTTCTGAGCGACGTCTTTTTGCCAAGGTCGGTTACCCGGCACCCGGACGGCAGTATTTTCTGGGGAGGGATCAAAGGCGTCAACAAAATCCATCCGGAACGTATGGGCAAAAAGCCCCTTAACGCCGGGGTGCTGATTACCGGGGTCAATTTGTTTGGCCAACCGCTGTATCTGACCGGCGGCTCCGGCTTTCCACCACCCTTTGCCGGCAATTACCGGGAGAATTCCCTCAGCTTTGAATTTGTGGTTCCGGACTTCGCCAACCGGCATCAGATCCGCTACCGCTATATGATGGAGGGATTAGACGAGCAGTGGGTCGAATGCGGCAGTCAGACCATTGCCACTTACCCTCATATCCATCCCGGGACCTTTACCTTCCGGGTAAACGCCGGGCTGGCAGGCGGTCCCTGGATGGCGGAGGAAGCGCTGATGCGGGTGTCCATCCGTCCCCCCTTCTGGCAGACCTTCTGGTTCCAGCTTTTGGCTGCCGCCCTGGCGCTTCTGGGGCTGTGGGGGTGGTTCCGCTGGCGCACCGCCAATATCCTCAGACGACAGGTGGAACTGGAAAAACAGGTTTCCCTGCGAACCCGGGATCTGGCAACCAAAACGCAGGAGCTCAGCGAATCCAATCAGTCCAAAGATCAGTTGCTGGTGGAAATCGAAGCCCAAAAGCTGGCGTTGGAAAGGACTCTGGAGAACCTCAAGGAAACCCAGGGCGACCTCAAAAAAGCCAATTTGCGTCTGCAGGAGCTCAATGAAGTGAAGCGGGATTTTCTGGCCAACATGAGCCACGAAATCCGCACCCCCATGAACGGCATTATCGGGATGAATCACCTCTTGCTGGAAACAGACCTCAACAACGAACAACGCGAGTATGCCGAGTTGGTTCAGCACAGCGCCGAAAGCCTGCTGGGTTTGTTGAACGACATTCTGGATTTCTCCAAAATTGAGGCCGGACGTCTGGAAATCGAAAAAATCGATTTCAACCTCTCCCAGGTGGTGTTCGGGGTCGTCAATGTGCTTATCCCGAGGGCCGAGGAAAAAGGGCTGGAACTGCTGGTGGATATTCCTGCGGATCTACCGCAGACCTTTTTGGGGGATCCCACCCGCATTCGCCAGATT
>JAGRBF010000205.1:15461-18632 GCA_020434205.1 Calditrichota bacterium
CGGCAACGCCCTCAAATTTACCGATTCCGGGGAGGTGCTGATCCGCGTTGAGCTGGAAAGCCACCGCAACGGCGACGAAGACGTCTACCAACTGCGGTTTTTGGTGAAAGACACCGGCATCGGGATTCCCGAGGACAAGCAGGGTCTGGTTTTTGAGAGTTTCACCCAATCCGACACCTCCACGTCCCGCAAATACGGGGGAACCGGTCTGGGGCTGGCAATCTCCCGCCAGTTGTCCATCCTGATGGGAGGCCAGGTCGGGCTGGAAAGCCAGGTCGGGAACGGATCGACATTCTGGTTCTCCATCCCGTTAGTGGCCTTCCGCTCGGAAACGGACGAAGACAATCTGGATCCCGCCTTGTTCGAAAAACTGTCGGAAATCCGGGCAATGGTCATCGATGACAATTCTACCAACGCCCTCATTCTGGAAAAAATGCTGCAGAGTTTCGGATGCCGGGTGTCGGTGGCCCTGAGCGGGAAAGCGGCTCTGGAACACTACCGGGCCAGCCTCTCCGCGGGCCATCCGCAAAAGTTGATCGTCACCGACATGATGATGCCAGGCATGAACGGTCAGGAAACCGCCAGGGCCATTGCCGGGATGGACCCCGAACACCAGCCGCTGATCATCATGGCATCTTCTTACGGCAAGGCGCTGGCCAAGGAGGAATTGGCTCCCTCGGGGATTGCCTACCAGACCGCCAAACCCCTCGGCAAGGAAAAGCTGCTCAAGATCCTCAACCAACTGTTGTTGAAGAAAGAGAGCCGTAACCGCGCCGCGAAGCAGGAGACCCACATCGTCCGAAATCGCAACCTGGAGATCCTGATAGCGGAGGATAACGCCGTCAACCAGCGTTTTATCAGCCGCCTGCTGTCCAAACAGGGCTACCAGGTGGAGATTGTGGGGGATGGCGAGCAGGCGGTAAAATCGGCCGCTGAAAAGGATTACGACCTGATCCTGATGGACATCTCCATGCCCAACATGAGCGGTTTGGAAGCAACGGAAATGATCCGCAAAGCGGAGGGATCCCGGGAAAGGCGCGTTCCCATCATCGCGCTGACCGCCCACGCCATGAGCGGTTTCGAGGAAACCTGCACCGCAGCGGGGATGGACGGTTACGTCACCAAACCGGTTAAGCCGGCGGCCCTCTTTAAGGAAATGTCCCGCTTCCTGGAACCGAACCCGGATGCGGATTCTCCGGGCTCCTGACCCACCTCCGGTGCTGTTAAAAGCCGCGAATAAAATTTTGCGTTCCCGTTTTGCCCACCTTCCCCTAAATTGGGGCGTGCTGGTTGTTCAGCACATCACGACCGGCTATCAACCATCTGTAAAATCCGGATCCGAAGGAATTTTTTATGAAATATCCCATCACCAGGCTGGGCATTATCGGAGGAGGCCAGCTGGCGCGGATGACCGCTCTGGCGGCGATTCCCATGGGTGTCCACGTCTCCGTCCTGGAGAAAGGTCCAAACGCGCCGGCCTGCGGCATCGCGGACCGCCACATCGACGGTTCGCTGTACGATCCGCAGAAACTTCGCCAGCTGGTGGAAAGCTGCGAGGTTACCACCTACGATATCGAACATACCGATACCCAAACCCTGATCGCCCTGGCCCGGGAAGGTCATCGCATTCTGCCCTCCCCCACCCTGCTGGCCACCATTCAGGACAAGTATGTTCAGAAAAAGCACCTGGCCGATCACGGACTTCCGGTGCCGCGTTTTGACAATTGCCAGGCGCCCACTCCCGATACCCTGCGAGCCTTCGGCCTGCCGCTGGTGCAAAAGGCCCGGGAAGGCGGCTACGACGGTCGCGGGGTGCAGTTGATCCGCACCGAAGCGGATCTGGGACAGCTGATCCCCGCCCCTTCCCTGCTGGAAGCCTGCGTGGATATCGAAACCGAGCTGGCGGTACTGGTGGCCCGGGACCTTTCCGGCGATGTGCGCTGCTACCCGGTGGTGGAGATGGTTTTTGACGATGCCAACAATATTCTGGACATGCTGATTGCCCCGGCGCGCATTTCCGCGGCTCTGGCTGCCGAAGCGGAAGCCCTGGCGGTAGCCGCCGTGCGCGCTTTGGACGGGGTGGGTATTTTTGCGGTGGAGCTGTTTCTGGACAAACAGGGCCAGCTTCTGGTGAATGAGATCGCCCCCCGGCCGCATAATTCGGGGCACTTCACCATCGAAGCCTGTCCGACCAGCCAGTACGCCCAGCACGTCCGGGCGGTTTGCGGTCTGCCACTGGGCAGCACCCGCCAGAGCCACCCGGCGGTAATGCTGAACCTGCTGGGCGCTCCGGGATTTTCCGGTTCCCCGCGCATCAACGGATTGCGGAAAACCCTGGCTTTGGAGAACGTTTTCGTTCACCTTTACGGGAAAGCGGAAACCCGTCCCGCCCGTAAAATGGGCCACGTTACCATCCTGGGCGAGACCCTGGAGGAGGCTCTGGCCAAAAGTGAAAAAGTCCAGCAATGGCTAACGATTACCGCTGAGGAGGTGTAAAAATGGCCAAACCGATTGTCGGGATTATCATGGGCAGCGATTCCGATTTGCCGGCTATGGAAGGAGCAGGACAAATTCTGTGGGAATTCGGCATTCCCTTCGAGATGACGGTGGTTTCCGCTCATCGCACCCCGCAGCGTCTGGTGGAATATGCCACAAGCGCCGAGGGGCGGGGAATCCGGGTGATCATCGCCGGGGCCGGCGGAGCAGCCCACTTGCCGGGTATGGCGGCCTCCATGACCCCCCTGCCGGTTATCGGGGTGCCGGTTAAGTCCAGCACCCTGAGCGGCTGGGATTCCTTACTGTCCATCGTTCAGATGCCGGCGGGGATTCCGGTGGCTACGGTGGCCATCCACAACGGTAAAAATGCCGGTTTGCTGGCGGCCCAGATTCTGGGGGTGGCTGATGAAGGTATCCGCGAAAAAGTCCGGGCTTACCGCAAGGAGCTGGAAGAGATGGTGCTGGATAAGGCCAGGGATATGGAGGACAATCCCCCGGTTGGGGATTAGCGGGAAGAAAGACCATAAGACAGAAGAACAGAAGGACTAAAGGACTGAAGGACCAATGGCGATCCTAGTGGACCGTCAATTATGCTTGGTCTGGTTGGGGCCTCTTAACCGTCACCCCGGTATGCTTTTGGGCCGGGGTCCATACCCAACGTCCCGATGGATCCCG
>JAGRBF010000206.1 GCA_020434205.1 Calditrichota bacterium
ACGGGTTTGGTTGCGTAACATGAGAGGATAAAAGAAAATGACGGATCGCGCCAAAATTTACGCAGGGCGTTTGGCGGCCCTGGACGAATCCCAGTTCCAGCGCCTCACCCACCTTCTGGGTGCCACGGGGGCGGAAATGCTCCCGGAAGAATCCCGCGAGGTAAAATCCCTTGAGGCCTTCGTAACCCTCCGCTCCGGAAAGGAGATGGCCGAAGAAACTTTCCTGGACTACCTTCGCCAGCACCTGCCGCCCCATTTGATACCGTCCCGGGTGCGGGTTATTACGGAATTTCCCCGCAATACCAATGGCAAAATTGACCGGGAAAGGCTGATCCGGGAAACGATCCCCGCCACCAGCGTGGCATCCTCCCCGGCTGCGCAACCGCGCAATGAGGTAGAACAGGTTTTGCTGAATGCCTGGGCTGCGGTTTTGGAAAAAGAGACTCTTGGGATTCACGACAATTTTTTTGAACTGGGCGGGCATTCCCTGCTGGTTACCGCGGTGGTGTCCAGAATTCGCGACGATCTGCAGATCGACCTTCCCCTGGCCAGTCTTTTTTCCCATCCCACCATCGCCTCTCTGGGAGAACTGATTCTCAATGATCCGGAAATGCGCGGGATGGCGGAGGAAAATGCCATGATGCTCTTGCAACTGGACGGTCTCAGCGATGCGGAAATCGAACAAATGCTGCGGGAAAAAGGATTGGATGAGGAGGAGCATCCGGCATGAGTTTCGCCAACGATTCGGACAAGAACGCCCGCCGTCGCCAACTTCTGGAAGCCATGCGCCGGGAAAAGGGCCTCCAAAAAGGGGATGCCGCAGGGGAGATTCCCCATCTGCCGGGTCCGGCGCCCCTCTCCACCGCCCAGGAGCGCCTGTGGTTTCTCAACGAGTTCGACCCGGGAAACCCGGTCTACAATATCTGCCTGAAAGTAAGCCTGGACGGAGCGCTGGATCTCCCGGCCTTCGAAGCAGCCCTGCAGGCGGTGGAAAAACGGCAGCAGATCCTCAGCGCGGTGGTCGCCACCGAAAACGGAACACCCCTTCTGAAAAACGGCGCTGCTACCGCTACCCTGGAAAGGGCGGATCTCAGCGCCCTCTCCCCGGAAGAACAGTCTCAGGCCCTTTTCCGTTTGGGTGAGGAGGCAGGGCAAACCCGCTTCGACCTGGCAAAGGGACCGCTGTATAGGGTGATTCTGGCCAGACTGTCCCCGGAGCGCCACCTTTTTCTCCTGACCAAACACCACCTTATTTGCGACACGGAATCCTTTGCGATTTACTTCCGGGAGCTTTCCAATGCCTACGCGACCGCCGTTGGCAAGGCGGCACCACCCCTGGCCACGCCGGCCATCCAGTTCGGGGATTACGCCCGGTGGGAGCGGCAGCGCCTGGACAGCAAGACCCTGGAGGCCCAGGCCGCTTACTGGCGGGAAAAGCTGGGGGGCGAGCTGCCGGTTCTGGACCTGCGCAGCGACCGACCCCGGCCGGCCACCCTCACCTATCGCGGCGAGCTGATCAAACGCTCCCTCTCCCCGGCCCTCAGCGAACGTCTGCGGGCCTTTGCCCGGTCGGAGCAGGTTACCCTTTTTATGGTGCTGCTGAGCGCTTTTAAGGTGCTTTTGCTGCGTTATACCCGCCAGGAAGATATTCTGGTGGGAACCCCGATCGCCAACCGGGAGCGCAAGGAAATTCAGGACCTGATCGGCTATTTTCAGAATACCGTAACCCTGCGCAGCGATCTTTCCGGAAACCCCACCTTCCGGGAACTGCTGAAGCGGATTTCCACCACCGCCCGCGAGGCCTTTGCCAATCAGTCCCTGCCCTTCGAACGGGTGGTGGAGCTGGTTCAGCCGCTTCGGGACAAAAGCCTTACCCCCTTGTTTCAATGCGCCTTCACCTTCAACAGCTACACCGCCGCGGAGACCTGGCAAAATACCCTGCAACTGCCGGGAATTGTCGCGACCACCGAAATGTATCACAACCGCACCGCAAAATTCGACCTCTCCCTGGGGATGGTGGATGAGGGAGAACGGATCGGAGCGGCCCTGGAATACGCCACGGACCTTTTCGAAGCTGCTACCATGGAGGATCTCCTCAGCCATTTTGAGACCCTGCTGGAGAGCATTCTGGCATCCCCGGATCGCCCCATCGGGGATCTGGATCTCCTGAACCCGGCCGAGGAACAGGCGGTCCTGGAAAACTGGCGCAGGAGAGATCCGGAGGTTCCCGAAGACCAGACCCTGCACGGCCTGGTTACCGCCCAGGGGGTGCGCACCCCGGACCGGATAGCCCTGCGCTTTGGGGAGCGGGAATTGTCCTATCGGGAACTGGAGCGCCAGGCTGATCACCTGGCCCGCCGCCTGATCGCCAGAGGAGCCGCCCCCGGCCGGATCGTGGGGGTGTTTCTGGAGCGCTCCGAGAAGCTGCCCCTGGCCCTGCTGGGCATCCTGAAGAGCGGGGCCGCCTATCTACCGCTGGACCCCGGCCATCCGCCCACACGCCTGCAAATGATCCTGGCGGACGCCGGGGCAACCCTGCTGGTATCCGAACAAGCCTGCCGCGAGCAGCTGCCGGACACTCTGCCAGATATGATGTTTATCGATGATGGCGAGGATTCTCCGGATTCGTCTGCCGTAACCTTACCGGATCTTTCGGCCGGGGAGCTGGCATACCTCATCTACACCTCCGGTTCCACCGGCCAACCCAAGGGGGTGGAAATCCCCCACCGGGCCATCGTCAACTTTCTGTGGTCGATGCGGGAGGAGCCGGGAATTGTTCCGGAAGACAATCTGCTGGCGGTTACCACCCCGGCCTTCGACATTTCCCTGCTGGAGATATTTCTGCCTCTCATCGCCGGGGCGACCGTGGAGATTTGTCCGGCCCACCTTACCGGGGATGGGGCCGGGTTGCTCCGCCATATCCGGGAAAAAGGCATCACCATGATGCAGGCCACCCCGGCAACCTGGCGCCTGATGCTGGAAAGCGGCTGGAACGATCCCCTGCCGATTAAGGTTTTGTGCGGGGGGGAAGCCCTGCCGGATGATCTGCGCCAGGCCCTGCTGGCCCGGGGCGTGGAGCTCTGGAACATGTACGGACCCACCGAAACCACGGTATGGTCCACCCTGGCCCGCATTGAGGACAGCGAAGCGCCCATCACCATTGGCAAACCGATCGCCAACACCGACATTTACGTCCTGGATTCCCGGAACCGCCCCTGCCCGCCGGGAGTACCGGGAGAGCTGTGCATCGGAGGGCGGGGCCTGGCCCGCGGCTATCGCAACCGGCCGGAGCTGACCGCCCAAAAGTTTTTTGAATTTATGCCCACCTCCGGCGGACCGGCCCGCCGCATTTATCGCACCGGGGACCTGGCCTGCCTGTTGGCGAACGGGCAGATCGCCTATTTGGGGCGCCTGGATTTTCAGCTCAAAATCCGCGGTTTCCGTATCGAAGCCGGGGAGGTGGAAAAAGCGTTGATGACGGTGGAAGGCATTGAGCAGGCCGTGGTGGTCGGCAAAAATTTTGGCAGCGGGGACACCCGCCTGGTCGCGTACCTGACCGCCGGCGCCCGCTCGGAGCCGGCTTTGCTGCGCAGCCGCCTGGGCGAAATACTGCCGCCTTACATGGTCCCGGGGCATTTCATTTATTTGGAGAAACTGCCCCTCTCCCCCAGCGGCAAGATCGACCGCAAAGCCCTGCCGCTGCCATCGGTGCAATCCGCCCCAACCTTCCTGGCCCCCGCCAGCGAAACGGAACGACTGCTGTGCGCCATTTGGGAAAATTTGCTGGGGATTGAGCGGGTCGGTAGCGCCGACAACTTTTTTGAACTGGGCGGTCATTCACTCAAGGTTACCCAGGTCCTTACCCGCATCGAGCACCAGTTCGGAATTCGCCTCCCCTTGCGGGACTTTTTTGACGACCCGACCGTGGCGGCACTGGCGCAGCGAATCGAGGCGCGGAACGGGCAAGGAGGGGACGCACTGGCCCTCACCGCAGGTTTGGCGGAAGCGGATCAGCCGGCCCCCCTCTCCCAAAATCAGCAGCGCCTGTGGTTCCTGGAACAGTTGGAGCCCGGCAATCCCGCTTACCACATTCCGGCCCTCTACCGCCTGGAAGGCGAGTTGGACGCCGAGCTTCTGCAGCAGACCCTGGATCTGGTGGTGGAGCGCCATCAGGCCCTGCGCACCACCATCAACCTGAAAAACGGACTTCCGGTTCAGGTGATTCATCCGGATATGCGGGTGCCGATTTCCCGCCGGGATTGGCCGGGTGGGGATATTGAGGAAACTTTTCAGGAAGAATTGCGCCGCCCCTTCGATTTTGCGAAAGGGCCTCTGATGCGGGTGGTCCTGTGGCGGGAATCCCCCTCGCAGCATTTGGTGATGTTCACCCTGCATCACATCATCGCCGACGGCTGGTCCATGAGCCTGCTGACCCGGGAAATCGCCGGGTGCTATCAAAGCCTGGTTGCAAACCAGCCGGGCCGGCTGCCCGATTTGCCGGTCCAGTATCCGGATTTCGCGGTCTGGCAGCAGCAAAGCCTCTCCGGGACGGGCCTGGAGGAACATCAGGCTTACTGGCTGGAAGAGCTGAAAGATCTTGCGGCGCTGGAGATGCCCACCGATTTTCCCCGACCGGCGGTTCCCGGGTATCTGGGCGGGATGGTCCGTCTGGACCTCTCTCCCCGGCAGAGCCAGGCTTTGCGCACTTTTTGCCGGGAAAAGGGGGTCACCCAGTATATGGCCCTGCTGGCCCTCATCCAGGTTCTGCTGCACCGTTATTCCGGCCAGGAGGACGTTGCGGTGGGATCCCCGGTGGCGGGCCGGGATCAGCAAGCCTGCGAAAATCTGATCGGCTTTTTTGTAAACACCGTGGTGATGCGCGGCCAACCAAACAGCACCCTGCCTTTCGCGGAATACCTGCAATCGGTGTATCGCACCAGCCTGGCCGCTCTGAGCCACCAGCAAATGCCCTTCGAAAAGCTGGTGGCCCTTCTTCATCCGGAGCGGGACACCAGCCGCCACCCCCTTTTCCAGGTGATGTTCATGATGCAGAACGAATGGTCGCCGGACCTGGATCTTCCCGGGATGCGCTCCGCCCCCCTGCTCCCGGAGACCGGCCTGGTGAAATTCGACCTCACCTTTTCCGCCCTGGAAAAGGGCGAAGAGCTTTCCCTGTTTCTGGAATACAGCAAGGATCTCTTTGAGAAGGCCACCGCCCGCCGTCTGCTGGATCAGCTGGGCAACCTTCTGGAAGCGGTAATCCGGGAACCCGGCACCGCCATTGGGGATCTGCCCCTGCTTTCCGCGGAGGAAACCCATACCCTGCTGGAGACCTGGAACGAGACCGAAGCATCCTACCCCCGGGAAGCCGGTTTACCCACCCTGTTCGAAGCGCAGGCGCAACGGACCCCCGAGGCAATTGCTCTGCAATTCGGGGACTTGTCGCAAACTTACAGCCAGGTTAATGAAGCGGCCAACCGCCTGGCCAATCACCTGATTTCCCAGGGGGTAAAACCGGGCCAATATCTGGGGGTTTTCCTGGAGCGCTCCGCTTTTCTCCCGGTGACCCTTCTGGCCATTCTGAAATGCGGGGCCGCTTATTTGCCGCTGGACCCGGCTTACCCGGCGGGACGCCTTAAGTTTGTTCTGGAAGATAGCGGCGCTAACCTGCTGCTCAGCGAAAAATCCCTGGCCGCACAGGTGGCCGATCTGGCGACGCTCACCACCATTTTTGTGGAGGATGTCGATCTTGCCGGGCAATCCTCCCAAAATCCCGGCGTCGAAATTTCACCCGAATCCCCGGCTTATCTGATCTACACCTCCGGATCCACGGGGAATCCCAAAGGGGTGCAAATTCCCCACAGGGCGGTGGTTAACTTTTTAACCAGTATGCGCGAAAGTCCCGGGATTGCCCCCCGGGACGTCCTGCTGGCGGTAACCACCCCATCCTTTGACATCTCGGTCCTGGAAATATTTCTGCCCCTGATCAGCGGGGCCCGGGTGGTAATTGCCGCTCAGGAAGCCACCGGGAGCGGGAGGGCCCTGCTGGAGCTGATTGACCGCCACCGGGTGAGCATCATGCAGGCCACCCCGGCCACCTGGCGCATTCTCCTGGACGCTTTGGGGGAACACGACTCCTTAGCCCTCAAAGCCCTGTGCGGCGGAGAGGCGATGCCTCTCGACCTGAAGGAAAAACTCCTTGAGAAGGGCGCCGAACTCTGGAACATGTACGGTCCCACCGAAACCACTATATGGTCGACCGTTAAAATGCTAACCAAAGAGGACGGCATCATCACCATCGGTCGCCCCATCGCCAATACCCGCATTTACATTCTGGATTCTGATGGGAAACCCCAGCCGCCCGGCATTCCCGGAGAGCTGTGCATCGGCGGGGACGGGCTGGCCACCGGCTATCTTCACCGCCCGGCGCTAAACCGGGAGAAGTTCATCGAAATCCCCCTCCCCAACGGCCGCACGGAACGCATTTACCGCACCGGGGACCTGGCCCGTTATCGCAACAACGGGGAGATCGAATGCCTGGGTCGCCTGGATTTTCAGCTGAAGATAAGGGGCTTTCGCATTGAAGCGGGCGAGGTTGAAGCCGCGCTCCTGCAACATCCGGGCATTGCCGAAGCGGCCGTGGTCGGCAGATCCTTCGGGCCCGGGGACACCCGTCTGATCGCCTTCCTGGTTAGTGCGGATCAACAGCCGTTGCGCCCGGGAGAAATTCGCAAACACTGCCGGGAATTGCTCCCCCCGTACATGGTTCCCGCTCATTTTTCCTTCCTGGAGGCCCTTCCCCTTACCCCCAACGGCAAGGTAAATCGGCAGGCCCTGGGTTTACCGGAAGATAGCAGCAGAGCCGCGAAGCAGGATGGGGCCCCGCCGGAGACAGATATGGAAAAAAAACTGGCGGCCATCTGGTGCAACCTGCTTCGGGTCGGGAAGGTGGGGCGCCAGGACAACTTTTTTGATCTGGGGGGCCATTCCCTGCTGTCCCTCCAGGCGATCAACGCCGTTTTTGAAGAAACCGGGGCGCACTTAACCCCGCGGGATATGCTGCTGCAGACTCTGGCCCAATTGGCTGCCAAGGTGGGAAGCGATTCGGTCAAAGCAGAAGAAACGACGTCGGCAGAGCGGGAAAGCGAAAATAGCGGTGGGTTGTTTGGCCGGATTAAACGATCTTTCGGCAAATCCTGAATGGCTCCCAAAAAACGAACCGCGAAATCGCGAAATCGGAAACCGGTTCAGATAATTTGCCACACGCCATAAATCCCCAACACCAAGGTTGCGATCGGAATCCATGAACGTCTTTTTCTTCGGGCCGCAGGATCTTCAGCTTTACGGCGCTTATCACGCGCCGGATTTTTCCCGGGACCGGCGGGAGGGCATTGTGCTTTGCCCACCGGTGGGACAGGGCTACATCCGCACCCACCGCGCTTTTCTACAGCTTGCCAACCGCCTTTCGGCCGCCGGATATCACGTTCTGCGTTTCGATTACAGCGCCACCGGAGATTCCGCAGGCGAAAGCGCCAGCGGCCATCCCCGCCAATGGATCACCGATATCGGCCTGGCGGTGCAGGAATTGCGGGATACCGCGGACATGACCCACATTTCCCTGATCGGGCTGCGCCTGGGAGCTACCCTGGCCGCGGTTTATGCCGCCGGGGCCCCGGAGATCTCCCGGCTGTTGCTCTGGGAACCGGCCCTGAACGGCAGAACCTATCTGGCGGGATTGGCCTCGGCCCAGGACCAATGGCTGGCCGATCTGCTCTATCCCCCGCCGGCAGAGGCCGTTCAGCCGAAATCGGTGGAATACGGGGGTTTCCCCTATCCCGAGACATTGCACGCCGGCATTGAAGAGCTGGATTTGTTCGCTCTGCGGCCCCCCGGGCATCAGGAGGTCCTGATCCTCCAGAATCAAAAAGAGCCAACGGCGCGTCCCCTGGCGGATCTGTGGGTGGGGCATACCCGCTCCTGCCTCTACCGGCACCTGCCCGGGGCGCGAATCTGGGTCAAAGAAAGCGGTGGCGGAGCGGTCCTGATTCCCGCGGAGACCCTTTCGGCCATCACGGACTATTTTTGCGGAGAAGCGGAATGAGGGAGACCGTCTATCAGTTCGGAAAAGAGCGTTCCCTGGTGGGCATCTGGAGTGAAGCGCCCGAAGGGACAGCGCCTCCTTTTGCCGTTATCCTGCTGAACTCCGGGCTGATCCATCGGGTGGGCCCAAACCGCCTTTACGTCCGAATGGCGCGCCGCTTTGCTGAAATGGGATACCCTACTCTGCGTATGGATTTCGCCGGTATTGGGGACAGTTCGCGGCGCGGGGAAACGGACATCACCATCGAGGAGAGTATCGTCCGCCAGATCGGGGAGGCGATGGATTTTTTTGAGGCGCAGCACGGGGTTAAGCGCTTCGTGCTCAGCGGCATTTGCGCCGGTGGGGACGCCGCCTTTCTGGCAGCGAGCAGTGATGCGCGCATCTGCGGGATTATCCCGGTAGACTTATACAGCTACTCCTCCGGGGCCTTTATGAAGCACATGTATCAGAAACGCCTCCTGCAACCGCGTAGTTGGCTGAACCTGCTTTCCGGAAAAAGCGATATCCTCAAGCTGATTCTGGGTCGGATTTTAGCCACCCCCAAGAGCGCCTCCCCCGGCGCCCCGGCGGATATGCTGCTGGCCCGGCTGCATCAGGTCCCCGCTCCGGAAAAGGTTCTGAGCGACCTGAAGAACCTGTTTGAGAAAAACATGCCGGTCCTGCTGGTTTATTCGGACGGGAGCCCGGCCTATTTCAACTACCAGCGCCTTTTTCGGTCGGAATTACCCCCTTTTGAGGAAAATGGGCTTCTGGCAGTCCGCCATCTGGCCGCGGCGGATCACGGCTTTTCCCTGAACTACTATCAGGAAAAGCTGATCGCCGTGTTCGGCGACTGGCTTGGCAAACTGGCCACACGAACCCATCAGCCTTCGGAGCAGCGCTGATGCCCCTTTCCGGGAAATGGCGTAAATCCCCGGTTCTGCCGAGGCTGGAGGGCATGGCTATCCACCTGTGGCGTCTGGACCTGGGGGATAAAGGCATTTTGGAGAAGGTGCGGGCCTGTCTGACCCTTGAGGAGCTGGAACGGGCGGGGCGCTTTTATCAGCGTGAACATCGCGAAAAATACGAACTGGCCCGCGGCACCCTCAGGCTGTTGCTGGGGCATTACACCGGCCTGAATCCCCTGGACCTCATTCTGGAAGAGGGCCCCTACGGCAAACCCTTCCTCTCCGGCTCCCGGCAGGAATCCCGGATTTTTTTCAACATTTCCCATTCCGGACAACGGGCCCTGTACGGGTTTACCCGGGCCGGGGAAATCGGGGTGGACGTGGAACAGCACCGCCCGGACATTCCTTTTCGCCAACTGGCCACCCGCTTTTTTGCCCCGGGCGAACAGGCGGAGCTAAATACCCTGCCGGATCGGGATCTTGAAGAGGCATTTTTTCGCTGCTGGTCCAGCAAGGAGGCCTTTATCAAGGCGCGCGGGGAGGGATTGTCCTGTCCCCTGGATCAATTTGAGGTTAGTCTGTTGCCGGCTGAACCCTGGCAACTCAAAAAAATACAGTGGGATCCGCAGGAAATCGGGCGCTGGAAACTGCAGGGTCTGGCCATGGGACCGGGGTATTCCGCGGCGCTGGTGGGTCCGGCTTGGGGTCCGCAACCGCAATGTTTTGATGTGACCCACCGCATTTTGGGAAATCAAATTGGTAAAATTTGATAAAAAACATCATTTTTTTCTGATTTCTACCGATTCTGAAATTAATAATCTATTTATCCATTCGCTTCGGTAACCGAAAAGGAGGGCATCCGATGGAGAATTCCCAGCTTTTCAAGAATATGGTTAAGTTGTTAGGGAACGTCAACCCTACCGAGCGGGAAGCACTGATCTTAGCGGCAAGGGATCTGCAAAACGAAGTTCTGACGGCCAACGAACTCGAGGAGAATCCCAACCGCATCCGGGATGAATACGAGCTGCGCGCCACGATCAGAATGCAGGTGTAATCCGGATTTTTGCGAATTGGGGCGTCCGGCCGCGCAGACTGGGCGCCCCCCTGTTTGGAGCCCAAGATCCTTAGATGCTTAGATCCTTGGATCCTTGGATCCTCAAAGTTTAAAGTATTTAATATTATTAACATAAGTCTTTCTGTCCGAGGATCTTTCTGTCCAAGGATCTTTCTGTCCAAGGATCTTTCCGTTCTGCCTTACAGCGCAAAGGCCTTAACGCGCGGCCACATCATCCTCACAAAAAAAACAATCGCCACCAGCTTCAGGGCAACCGCCAGGGCATTTAAAATGGGCCAGGGGAAAGCCAACGCCGCCCCGCATTTCAGCAAAATGCCGGTATTGATAAATCCCAGAGCCGCCCAGCCCAAAGATTCTCTGCCGCGGATGGGTTCGGCGCTGTATTTGGGCATAATCCAGAATGCCACCCCCATGACCAGTTGCAGGGTCCAGCCGATCACCAGAAACTCCACGTGAACCTCATAGAGTCGCCACACCGCGGCCCATTGGGGAATGGCCTTACTGATCAACAGCAGCAGGCCCAGGGTGGTGCCCAGCAGCAGGTAGAGCAGGGCGGTGCGGACAAAAAACACGGATAATTTCGGCATGCTTCTCCCCTATTTCTCAGATCGTCCTTTTACGCGCGACCAGATATCCGCCACATACAGGCAGACCGCCGCCCACTGTAAAACCGCGGAGAGGATGATGAGCAGGGTCCAGGGGAAATCCCGGTGCAGGGCGATCATCGGTTCGGAAACCACCCGCAGCAACAGCCCCACATTCAGCAAAACGAAGGCGCCCCACTGCCAGGATTCCCGTCCGCGCGGGTTTTGGCGACCCCGGATGGGAAACATCCAGATGGAAACCCCCAGAATTATCTGGGTAATCCAACCCACCATCAGCATGTGCAGAAAGACCGGGCGGATATAGGCGATTTCCGGGGGAAGATTGAGGAACTCCCGCATTTCGGTCAGAAAGAGGGTGATGAAGGAAGCCAGAAAAAACAGCATTCCGGCCTTGATAAAAAAGCGCGATATGGTTGGCATAATAAAAAGCTTAGCAATCCCTTCCAAATGAGGCAAGATCAAAAGAAAATTCAATCCAATGGCACGGACAATTGACATTTCGGGCAAAAAATGATTATGGTTGGAAAATACCCCCTCCGCAGAAGTTGATAATTGACTGACGTTACGCGCCAGAAGCGATTTGCGGCCCATTAACCGCGAAATCACGAAATCACGAAAACTGAAACCGAACGGATCTGACCCTGCACCAGAAAATCTGCTCGTCGTGCGGTTATCCGCAGACCAACATGGATAGCTGGTTTACGTCCGCTCCCCAAAGCAGGTGTGGGCGCCGAAATTCTGTATCTGGCAAAAACCAAACACATTTATTCTTCGCGGCTTCGCGCCTTCGCGATTAAATAGCAAAATGGGTTTGGTTGGGTAACATGAGTAATTAAAGCGGAAGGGCGCCACACTGCAAAACCGGGAGGACTGCAGGATGATTTACCAATTTGCCCAAAAATCCTTTGGGATCGCCGTCTTTATTCTATTGCTGTCCGGATGCGATAGCGGCAGCACCACCAATCCCCCCGCCACTTTCCAGGCCGAAGAGCGTTTTATCGGCAATTTGTCCTATCCGGCCTCGGTTGGAAAACTGGTGGTGGGCAATCCGCACGGCTTCACCAATGTGAGCGGGTTGGGGACTATGGCGCGGATCGATTACGTCATAGATCGCCGGGTGCAGGCCTCCAGTTTCGATCTGGCGACACAGGAATTAGACAGCATTTTTCTGACTCACACCCTGGCTCCGGATTCGCTGGTTTGTCTGGTGAGCACCCCATTCAGGACCGACATTGATTATGAGGGCAACCTTGCCATGGAAATTTTCGGGGAAACGGATCTGGTTGTCCGGGAACCCAACCAGGGGTTGCGGGCCTCCTGGATAACGGGAACATTGACCAGCAATTGCGGGGACTTTTCCACGGAAATTGACCAGCATCAGGGTTCGGTCCGGGCCACATCCCGCAAGGGACCCATTACCGCCACCCTTTCGCTGGGGATCGGCGGCTTTTGCTATTGTTTTTCGGACAGCGGGGACATCACTGTGCGTATTCCAATGGGCACATCGGCAGACATTTCCCTGAAAACCGAGAGCGGCAGCCTTAGCCTCAGCAACCTCTCTTTGGTGCCTGAGGTGGAAACGACCCGGGAGATACGGGGTCGGATCGGCAGCGGGGGCGCCACCATCACCCTGGAAAGCCGGGGCGGGAAGGTTACCCTGGAAGGGTTTTAGAAAACCGCCGGGCAGGAGAACCCGCAGCGGCCATCCGGATTTGGGCGCCTATGAGCTAAGGTGATAAAGGTGCCCCTTTTCGTCGTATTTCACCCACCGTCCCCTGGGGACAACCTTATATTTTTCAACAACTAATGGTCGTTAGCACCATTTGTGGCATCCGGTCTGTGGCACACAAGTCTCACCTCGCCCACACCCATACCCGCATTTAAATTATTATATTTATTACCCTTACCTCACCCATCATTGAGTTGGCAAGCTATTTGATCCATCAGTTTAAATGTTTTGTAAGAATTCGCCGATTATTATGAGACCGACCAACATTTTTATAAATCACCTCACCATCAGGTAACGCTCCGAAAGGATCAAATCGATGCAAGATCACAGCGAGACCGATACCAGGGCAGCCAATATCCTGGAATCTTCCGGCCCCATTCAGTTAAAAGAGCATGTGGTGGAGATCGTCAGTGATGCTGGCGAAGGGGCCCAGACCGCCGGACAATCTTTTGGCGCCATTTCGGCCCGCATGGGCAATGGCGTGTGGACCGTGGAAATTATCCCGGCGGAGGTTGAACCCCCACCGCGAACCGCGGCCGGCGCCAGCGGTATTCGCATCCGCATCGGCTCCTTTTACATCACCAATCCCGGCAACGGTGCGGACCTGATTGTGGCTTTTAACGAGCAGGCCCTTCTGGGCCGTCTCGAAGGTGGGCACCTCAAAAAAAGCTGCATGATTCTACTGGAAAACAAGTGGCGAACCCATTCCAACCCCGCCATCTCCCAACAGTATATCGAAACGTATGACCGTCTGGTGGGCGAGGGTTACAAAATCGTCGAACTGCCCCTGGAAGCGGAATGCCTCAAATACACCGATCGTCCCCAGCGCGGCAAGAACATGTTTGTTCTCGGGGTATTGAGCAGCATTTACACCCGGGAGCTGGACATTGCCCGCAAACAAATTACCTATGCTTTCCGCAAAAAGGGCCAGAAGGTGATCGACGTAAACGTCAAATTGCTGGAAGGCGGCTATGCCTGGGCCCAGGGAAATGTGGACCTGCGCTACGAGGTTCCCAGCACCGGCAATACCGATCCCCAGATCGTGACCAACGGCAACGTGGCAACCGGCCTGGGGGTTATTGCCTCGGGCATGGATATTTGCGCCATGTATCCCATTACCCCCGCCACTTCCGCCTCCCATTACCTCTCCGAAGTATTTGAGGATGCCGGCGGGATCGTTCATCAGGCGGAGGATGAAATTGCCGCCTGCGCCTTTGCCATCGGCTCTTCCTATGCCGGCAAATGTGCGGTTACCATTACATCCGGACCGGGACGGGCCCTCAAAACCGAGCTGATCGGTCTGGCGGTTATGGCGGAAATTCCCCTGGTGCTGGTCAACGTTCAGCGCGGCGGTCCCAGTACCGGTCTGCCCACCAAAGTGGAGCAGGGAGACCTGATGTCCGCCATTTTCGGGGAACCGGGCGACGCGCCCAAAATCGTGATCGCCCCGGCCACTATCGAGGACTGTTTTTACAGCGTCATTACCGCCCGCAAAATTGCGGAAACCTTCCGCACGGTGGTGATGGTGCTTTCCGACGCCAACCTGGCCACCGGCCAGCAGCCTTTTACCCGTCCCAGTTTCAACAAGGAATGGCTGGCGCCTCCAATCGACCAGAGCCCCATTCCCGCCGGCACCAAACCCTACGACTGGGATCCCAATACCGGTCTTTCGCGCCGTTTTATTCCCGGCCAGCCGGGCGGCATGCACACCGTTACCGGCCTTGCCCACACCCAGGAAGCCAAGGTGGCTTACGGTCCGGGGGTTAACCAGAGCGGTTGCGACCATCGCAGCCTCAAGCTGGCGGCCTTCCAGAAAACCCTGAAAACCCCGACGGTATTTGGTGGGGATGAGGGTGATCTGCTTCTGGTAGGATGGGGCAGCACCAAGGGCTCTATCGAGGAAGCGGTCACCAATATGCGCGAGGCGGGATTGAAGGTTTCCTCGCTGCACCTCAAATTCCTCAATCCCCTGGCATCGGGCATCAAGGAGATCCTCCAGCGCTTTAAGAAGGTGATCTGCGTGGAGATCAACTACTCGGACGATATTTCGCACCCCATGATCAACGAAGACAACCGCCGCTATTCCAGCCTGGCCTGGCTGCTGCGGGCCCGTTATCTGGTGGACGTAGACTCCTGGTCCAACGTTCAGGGTCAGCCCATTAAACCGGGTGAAATTGAGGATATGATCCGCGATCAGTTCGACAAATCAGGCAAATAAAACCGGGATCGAGGCTCCCGCGAGGGGCGCCACGGATTACCAACGACTATCAGAAAGGCCAACATTATGTTTAACGTCAGCTTGGAAAACCTGGTTGATATCGATCTGGAACAGTATTCCTTACAGGATTACCAGGGCAGCACCCCCCGCTGGTGCTCCGGTTGCGGGGATAACGCCATTCTCTCCGCGGTTCAAAAACTCTGCCGCGACGAGCAGTTGCCCCCGGAAAAGACGGTTTTTGTTTCGGGTATCGGCTGCTCCAGCCGCTTTCCCCATTACATGAAGACCTACGGGTTTCACGGTTTGCACGGACGGGCCCTGCCCATTGCCCAGGGGATCAAAATGCACCGCCCGGACCTCCATGTTTTTGTTAACATGGGAGACGGGGACTGCTGCAGCATCGGGACCGCGCACTGGATCCACGCCCTGCGCTACAACATGAATATGGTGGCCATTATGCACGACAACGGCATTTACGGCCTTACCAAAAAGCAGGCCTCTCCCACCTCGCCCAAGGGGCTGGTCAGCAATACCACGCCGCAAGGGACTTATATGGAAGCACTCAATCCGGCCATGGTGAACCTGGGCGTTACCAACGTCTCCTTTTTCGCGCAGGCGGTGGAATGGGTGCCGGACATGCTGAACGACATTATCAGCCAGGCTTATCACCATCGGGGCTTTGCATTTGTCCGGGTCCTGCAGCGTTGTCCGCACTTTACCCCGACCATGTTTGACCCGCTGCTGAGCAATCCCAATAACATCCTGGTGCTGGAGCACGAAAACGGCATCAAACTCAGCGAAGCGGCCGGGCGAATCTATAAAAATCACGAAAGCCACGATCCTTCGGATATCCAGAAAGCCCGTGAATATGCGGGACGGCACGATATTGTGCCGGTGGGGATTCTCTATCGCAATCCGGAAGTCCCTTGTTATGATGAGATTCGCCGGCCCAAGCGGGTGTTTACACCGGAAATGAAGGAAGCGGTGCTCAACCGCGAGTTCGACAAATTTTCCGTTGATATCGATTCAAGCGAGGGATAAAAGGTGAGCAATTCGAACCACAAGCCGCAAGCATCATCCCCGGCTGTCGAAGTCGAGGAATTTCTCAAGACTCTGGACACCTTTGCCGAACCGGTGGCGGAAAGCCTCCCTGCCGGTCCGCAAGCCCCCGAGCGTCCCGCTTTACCTTTCCAGCCTGATGAGGATGCGGGGCCGCTTAATCAGGCCCTGGAACGGAATTTCGCAAAGCTCCTGGAATACCATTATACCGCTCACACTTCGGTTTGGGAGTCTCTGGCGCCATTTCCCGAGGGTGCTTTCCGCACTTCGGTGAAGGGTTTGATGAGCGCCCAGCTTTATGCATTCCGGGATGCGGACCGCCTGCGGTTTGATTATCCGGTTTTGTTGCCGGAAAATTCCGCCGACCATTGGCGCCTTTCCCTGCGTGAAGTGGTGGACGGTCTTCTCGAGGCTCTGGCGGATAAGGAAGAAGCTTCCCATTTAAAGCGTGCTCTGCTGAGGGTAGAACGCCACATCAAATTGTTATTGCCCAAAAAGAACGGGGAACATTTATCCGCCCTGTGGCGCAAAGCGGCTGCAGCGGTGGGCAAGGAAAGCGGCAAAGACGCTTCGAAACTGGCCGACGAGTTGGCTGCCCTGGGGAAATCCCTGGGGGTAGATGGTCCCCTGTTCGGATTTACCCCGGATGCCCCGACCCGGATTCTGGGCGCGGCCGGTCAGTATGACTGGCATCGCCGCGTCGCGGCTTTTGCCAGCGAGTTGGGAGATCTGCTGAATGCCGTTTCCGGCATTTTAGCGGCCGACCAGGCCCACTCCCCCGAAGCCCATTCGGCGGACACTCTTCATGCCGCACTCGGCAAGGAGGGCAGTGGGGATTTTGATCTGGATGCTTTTTCCTCCCTCCTGCAAACCGGCAAGGGTGGGGACGGACTTCCGGAGGCGCGCCGTAGGCGCATCGAGCAGGTTCTCAAGGATCTCAAGGCCGGGCAAAAGTGGTTTGGCGGCCATCCGGTGATGGCGGAAATCGCCGATTCCTGCAAAGGGGCGTTAGCCCTGAGCAGGGAGCGGGAAAGCACCTTCCTGGCCTTCTTCAAAGCGGTTCACATCGCCCGCCTGGAGGTGGCTAACCGCTACGATGCGGCAGGCCATGATGCCTTTTACCAGGAGTTCGACCGCACCGCCTTGCTGCCGGAGGAACGCCACCTCATTCCCCCGGTTATTCTGAGCCTCTCCCCGGAAAAACTGGATGCTGCGGAGACCGGGGCGCTGCTGGAGATCCTTAATGCGGATCTCAACATCAAGGTTTTGCTGATCCTGGACGATTTTTTCGGTCGCCCCGACGGGGCAAAGACCTTCTGGCAACCCGGCGTCGCCGGTAAACTGGCCTCCATGGCCATGAACCTCAATCACGCCTTTGTCCTTCAGTGCCCCGGCGCCAATCTCGACGCCATGACCAGGGGTTTTGAAGACGGAATCGCCTTCGACGGGCCGGCCCTCTTTGCGGTTTTTCAACCGGAAGCCGAGGAACGCACCGCGCTCCCGGCCTTTTTGCGCAGCGCCGCAGCAGGAGAATCCCGCCTGATGCCGGCCTTTACCTTCCATCCCGGGATTTCGGCGGGTTTGGCCAACCGCCTCAATCTGGCGGCAACCCCGCAGCGCAGTGCGCTGTGGCCTGAGAGCAGCCTGACCTTCCTGAACGGCGAAACAGAAATTTCTGTTTCGCTTCCCTACACCCCGGTGGATTTCCTGGCCATGGACGGACGCTTCGACGACCACTTTGTGGCCATTTCCGGCCAGGTGGAAAACGAGCGCCTGCTGCCGGTGGGCGAATTTTTGGCCCGCTCCCCCGAAACGATCGAACGGGCCCTGCCTTATGTGCTGATGGTGGACGAAGACGGCCGGATGTTTAAGGTTATCACCACCCGGGCCATTATTGCCACCGCTCGCCAGCTCGGTGAATCCTGGCGGCATTTTCAGGAACTGGGCGGGATCAACAACTCATTTGTATCGGCCATCCTGGAAGAAGAGCTGGCCCGGCTGAAGGCCGAACACCAGGCGGAAATTGAGGCCCTGGAAAATAACCACCGGGAGGAGATGGAGCGATCGCTCGACCAACTCGGCAAGGATGTGGTTTCGCGCATCGCCGCCGGCCTGTTGAGCGAGGGCCCGATGAGCATGGCAGCCATGCCGGTTGCCCCGGCAGCGCCCAAACCCAAAGCCGCGCCGGAACCCCAGCCAGCTGCTGCGCCGGCCGAAACCGCAGCGCCCGAGCCGCCGGCACCGGCGGCGGAAGAGGAAGAAAGCATCGTTGTGGAGGATGCCTATATCGACACGCCGCTGTGCACCAGTTGCAACGACTGCATATCGCTCAACAGCCAGATGTTCGCCTACGATGCCAATAAGCAGGCTTTTGTGAAAGATGCCTCCAAGGGTACCTTCCGCCAGCTGGTGGAAGCAGCGGAAAAATGCCCGGTGCACATCATTCATCCCGGCAAACCGGTGAATCCGGACGAGCCGGGTCTCGAAGATTTGATCAAAAAAGCGGAAGCCTATAATTAGCGGTCTGTGAAACATATTAAGGCTGTTTAGGACTTCCTGAAGGTCCCGATGGATCCCGGCCCGAAGCCTGCCGGGATGACCGTAACGAGATCACCCCAGCCTGCGGGAACAAAAGGTAACTTTTGGAAAAAAACGTCAGCCATAAACGATGAGTCTCAGGTAATACAATGAGCTGGTTTTCAGCTATCCTTTTCCTGGCCGGGTTGAGCACCATTCTGGCCATTATCCTGGCCCTGGCCAATCAAAAATTAAAGGTCTTCGAGGACCCCAGAATCGAAGCAGTTACCGATATGCTTCCCGGGGCCAATTGCGGGGCCTGCGGCTTTCCCGGATGCCGCGCCTTCTCCGAGAAGGTGGTGGCGGGGATTAAGCTGCCCGGTGACTGTCCGGTGGGCGGACAGGACACCGCCGATACCATTGCCGATTACCTGGGCATAGATCCGGGTTCTTCGGTAAAGCGGGTGGCCCGGCTGCTGTGCGCCGGCGGCACCGATGTGGCTGCCCAGGCGGGCATGTACGACGGATACCCCTCCTGCCGCGCCGCGGCTGCGGTCGTCGGCGGCTCCAAAGCCTGCGTGTACGGCTGCCTGGGACTGGCCGATTGTAAGGACGTCTGCGATTTCGACGCCATCCACATGGGCCCTACGGGCCTGCCGGTGGTCGACGAGGAGAAATGCACCTCCTGCGGGGATTGCGTGGAAATCTGCCCCAAAAATCTGTTCGAAATTATGCCCATCAACCGCCATTTGATCGTGCAATGCAAATCCCTTCTGGAAGGCGACCGGGCCCTGGAAACCTGCCAGGTAGCTTGCACCGGCTGCGGAAAATGCGCCGCGGATGCTCCGGAAGGGTTGATCGATATCCGCAATAACCTGGCGGTTATCAACGAAAAAATGCTGAATCTGCAAACCGAGATGGCCACTCTGCGGTGCCCGACCGGCGCCATTGTATGGTTGGATGAAGAAAAACCGTCTGACCCGCAGGATGTGTTCTCCTTATTGAACCAAGGGTGATCATGTTTAGAAAATCTTCCCCGAAATCAAATCAGGCGCCCTTTCCGGGCAAAGTGACCCTCCTGGAAGGGCAGCAGGCTATCCATCAGACCGAAGTCGCTCTTGGATGCGATCCCGCCCTGGCAGGTTCGTCCCAAAAGGCCATCGCCGCAGCCCTTACCGGCAAACGCACCTATGCGGTCATTTCCAGCGGGGATCTCCTCGAGAAGAGCGCCGCACCCCTGCCGGCGGTCATCCACCTGGCCTGCGGCAGCGGCAATGCCCCGGCTTTTCAGGAAGGACATGATGCCTACACCCGCTCCGGGAATCAGGGCTATTTTAAGTTTTTTGCCAAAGACGTTCAGGAAATGGTGGACCTGACCCTCATTGCCCGCCGGGTTACCGAATTAAGCCTTATTCCCGGGATCGTCGCCCACGATACCCGGCAAAGCGGCCTTTCCCTGCAGCGGGTCCGAATGCCCGAACCGGAGTTAATCCGCCGTTACATCGGCTCTCCGGACGAGGAAATCGACCCGCCCACCGAGGCGCAAAAAAAGGTTTTTGGTGAAAAAAGAGCTCGGGTGCCCCATCTGATGGACCCTGCTTTGCCCCTGGGCATCGGGGTGGTTCATCAACAACATCGCCTGAGATCGGTCGCCGCGGAGAACTTTTACTGGCAGGCCCATCTCCCGGGGATCATCCAAAAGGCTATGGTGGAATTCGGAGAGCTCACCGGCCGGGAATACGCCCAACTGAGCCACCACAATGCGGAAAAAGCCGACTATGTGGTGATAACCCAGGGCGCCCTGGTTAATGACCTGCTCGATTTCGCCGCGGCGGTTACCGATAACAGCAAACTTCGCCTGGGGGTCGTCAACCTGACCTCCCTGCAACCCTTTCCCGATGCCATGGTGGCCGGTTTGCTCAAAGGTAAAAAAGGGGTGACCGTTCTGGAACGCACCTCCCTGCCCCTCGCTGAGGACGGGCGCCTGACCGCCAGAATCCGTGCCGCCCTGAACAAGGCGGTCCGCAACGGCTCCGCACCCAAAGATAAAATCCCTTATCCGGAGCTGCCGGTTTATTCCCGCCCCGCAGACCTGCCCGCCCTCTTTTCCGGGCGTTTCGGCTCGGTGGATCACCATCGGGAAGTGGCCGCTTTGATGGGGGTTCTGGAGAACATGCTGCCGGACGGCGAACAGCGCCCGGCATTTTACCTGGGGGTGGATCTCCTCCCCGCCCAATCCCGCTATCCCATTCTGGAGGCAGTCCGTCAGCAACTGCTGGGCAATTATCCCGAACTTGCCCGCAGCGCCATAAACACCAAACGACACCAGATTCCCGCCGGCGACCTCAGCGGCCGGATCTCCCTTCTTTCCCTGTTTGCCCAAAGCCTTGGAGACCTGGGCACCTTGCTGGCCAAAAGCCTGTTCCGGGGCGGTGCACAGCAGGTGATCGCCGAACCCGAGAGCGAAACCATCAGCTTTGCCCAGCCCGCGGCCTATACCATCGCCTACTCCCCCAATAACCGCCGCCCGGCCCTGTTGGGTACCGTTCAAGCGGTGATTTGCACGGAAGCCTCTTTGCTGAAGGATCTTTCCGACCTCCGGGAAGAAGGTTTGCTGCTCCTGCACTCCGAACTGGAAGCCACCGGCCTGTGGCGCAGCCTCAGCCAGGAAGTACGGGATCAGATTCGCCGGCGCAATATCCGCGTCAAATATTTGAATGCCGTGGCCCTGGCTGCCCAAACGGCAACCATCCCCGCCTTCCAGGATTTTTACACCCTCCTGGGCATGGCCGGGGCCTTTTTCCGCGATGAAGAAACCGCTTCCAATCTGGCGGTTGAGAAGCAGGATCATCATTTCCTGCAAATCCTCAGCGAGGATTATCACCACGAAAAAACCATCCTCAGCGAGATGGCCACCCTTCTGGAACAGGGCGGCCAGCGGGTAAAGGTGCTCAACTGGCGCAATGAACCGCCCTACGAAGACCTCACCCCCCCGGAAAAAGAGGCCCCCTGGACCCTGCAGGGACTCTCCAAATCCAAACGCCCCCTTTACGACGGAGCCGGATTCTGGGATTCCGTGGGATATCTGCATCAGAACAATGACGGGGACCTGACCCTGGCCGATCCCCTGCTGGCCACCCACACCATGCCGGGCAGCACCAGCGCCTTTAAGGACATGACCCCCCATCGCCAGAATATTCCCCAACTGATCGGCGAGAATTGCACCGCCTGCGGCATCTGCTGGAGCCTTTGCCCGGATTCCGCCCTGCCGGCCACCGTCCAGGATTTCAATACCGCTATCGAAACCGCCATCGAACGCTGCACCGATGCCGGCCAGAGCATTTTACAGCTTAAACGAGTCAGCGGCCACCTTGCCAAACAGGCCAACAAACTGTTTTCTTCGGACGATCTGCACCAATTTCCGACTCTGGGCGGTTTGCTGAGGGAAGCTTTCGACCAGCTTCTGCCCAGGCTCAACGCCAAGCCGGATCAGGAGAAAACCCTGCGCAGCGAGTTTGAATTCCTCCACGAGCAGGTCTCGCATTTCCCCATTATTCGCACCGCCCGTTTCTGGGAAATCCCCCGCAAAACGGACAAGGAAAGCGGCTTGTTTTTCACCATCACCGTGAATCCCCTCAGTTGCAAGGGCTGCAAATCCTGCGTGGAAGCCTGCCCGGAAAACGCCCTTGAGTCCGTGGTGCAAACCGACGATATCGTTCTCAATTACCGGCAAAACTGGCGTTTCCGCATGAGTTTGCCGGATATCTCCGGGGATAAACTCAGCCAGTACGTCAGCGAAGAAGATCCGCGTGCGGCCCTTTATCCCCTGATGAACAAGGCCGCTTACCACACCACTCCCGGCGGGGACAGCGCCTTCCCGGGCAGCGGCGCCAAAACGGCAGTGCACCTGCTGACCTCGGCAGTGGAAACCCTGATGGAACCGCGTTTGGCCGCTTTTTCCGCCCGCATCGACGAGATGATCGAAAAACTGGAGTCCGCCATCCAGGAAACCCTTACCGGCGCGGTTAAGATCAATGATTTTGAAGCCTTCGGGCGTCAGCTCAATCAGTTGGGCGGCCAGGATCTGGGATCCTCCGACCTCGGCAAACTGCTGGAAGACGGTAGCAAAGGTAAATCCGTCCAGACCGAAAAATTGAAAACTCTCAACGATTCCCTGACGGAATTGAAGACGCTCAAAAATCGCTTTTCCCGCGCTTACACCGGAAATCGCCGCGCCAATATGGTCCTGATGCTGGGGGGCGAGCTGCTGGCCTGGAGCGCGGTTTACCCCTATAACGCCTTCCCCTACCCCTGGCTTAACCAGCCCTCAACCGACCTGGCTTCGGCGGCGGCAGGACTTTTTGAGGGGATTACCGCCCAAATGGCCGGGGCCTTTGCCGCCATCCGCCTGGCCGACCTCAAGCTGCGCAACAGCTATGAAACCGGCCGCAGCGAACAGCAGGTTGGCACTATCGGATGGGGCGATTTTACCCCGGAAGAAAAGGACCTTTGCCCACCGGTACTGCTCCTCTGCGACGAAGCGGCATTCCGGGAGCAGGCCCTGGCCGGCCTGTCGCGAATTATGGGCGGGGATCTCCCGGTTAAAATCGCGGTGATCAATACCGGAGATGGGGTTGACGCCACCCGGCCCGAGCCGGGAATCTGGGGTCTCAGTTTCCCCAAAGCCTTCGTGCTGCAGAGCAGCCCCGGCAATCCCGTCCACCTGGTGCGGGGGATCCGCAAGGGAATGGCCATGCACCGCCCGGCCCTGTTCCACCTGGATGCCGCGGAACCCCAACAGCACGGGTTGGCCTCCTACCAGGCTTACCCCCAGGAAGTTCTGGCCGTCGAAACACGGGTTTTTCCGCTGTTCTACAGCGATCCGCAAATCCCCGGGACCCTGGCGGACCGCCTTAATCTGGACGGCAACCCTCAACCCAAAAAAGACTGGCTCCCCCAAAATCTGCGAGGCGGCTCCCAGCCGTCCGCACACCTCTCCCCCGCTCACTGGGCGGTCCACGAGGGGCGTTATCGCAAACATTTTACCCGCATTCCGGCCAGCACCGCGGACCAGGACATGATTTTTCTGGATGACTATTTGAGGGCTGAAGCCGCGGAACGCGCCGGCAAACGGGTTTTTATCGAATTCCTGACCCCCTCCGGGAAGGCCATGCGCGCTTTGCTGTCGGTGGAAATGGTGCGCTTCTGTGAGGAGCGCCTGATGCACTGGCGCATGCTGCAGGAGCTGGCCGGTTATCGCCTGCCCAACCAAAGCCTCCTCGAAAAAGAGTGGAATCAGCGGCTCCAAAATGAGCTGACCCGTCTGCGCGAAACCCTGACCCAAAGTCACCGTCAGGAATTGGCCGAAATGGACCAGTCTCATCGCGAAACCTATCATCAGCGCCTCACCGAAAAATTGCTGCACCTCTCCAAAATCGGTCAGGACAGCGAATGGGCCCAGCGCACCCTGCGCGAATACCTCCGCAACGGCGATGAGGAGGATAACCGCTCATGATGTGGCCCTTCAACCTGATGGGGAATACCTTCCGCCACGGAATCCATCCTCATGATTTCAAAGAACTTACCCGGCATATTGCCATCCAGCGTATGCCCTTTCCGGACCGGGTGGTGCTGCCCCTCAGTCAGCACACCGGCGCCCCCTCCGTTCCGGTGGTCAAGGTCGGGGACAAGGTCTTTCGGGGGCAAATGATCGCCCGGCCGGGCGGGTTTGTCTCCAGCGCCCTGCATGCTTCCATGACCGGCACAATAGTGGCCATGGACCTGCTCCCCCACCCCAGCGGCCGGCTGGTGGAATCGATGGTTATCGAGAGAGATCCCCTCTCCCCGCAAACCCTCTTTCGCGAGCACGCCACCGACTGGGAACTCCTTTCTCCCAAAGATTTGCTGACCATGATCAGCAACGGCGGATTTGTGGGCCTGGGCGGAGCAGCCTTCCCCACCCACGTCAAGCTGAGCGTTCCGGAAGGGAAAAAAGCCTCCTTCCTGATCGTCAACGGGGTGGAATGCGAACCTTACCTCACCAGCGACCACCGCCAAATGCTGGAAAGCATCGACGACATTATCCTGGGCATCCGGGTTACCCGCAAGGTCCTGGACGTGGAGCGCATTTACATCGGTATCGAAAGCAACAAAGAGGACGCCATCGAACTCCTCGCCAAAAATATTCCCGCGGACCTCAACTGCCAGGTAATTCCTCTGAAGGTCAAATATCCGCAGGGCGCGGAGAAGATGCTCACCGAGGCGGTGCTGAATAAAGAAATTCCCAGCGGAAAGCTGCCCATCGACATTGAGGTGATTATCAATAATGTGGGCACCGTTGCCGGGATCGGTCGCATGATGATCACCGGACAGCCGCTCATCGAACGGGTGGTCACCGTTACCGGACCGGGAATCAACCGCCCGGCCAACCTGCTCATCCCTATCGGCACTCCCCTCAACGAGGTTCTGGATTATTGCGGCGGCTTGAAGGACACCACCCGCCAGATTCTCTTCGGCGGTCCCATGATGGGCGCGCCGCAGCTGCAGCTGGACGTTCCGGTGATGAAGGGAACCTCGGGAATTTTGTGCCTTACCGAAGAAGATGTTTTCGACCGCGAGGAATACCCCTGCATCCGCTGCCTGCGCTGCGTGGATGCCTGTCCGGTCAGTCTGAATCCCAGTCTGTTGGGGGCTCTGGCCATCAAACGCCATTACGAGGAAATGCTGGATTATCACATCCTCGATTGTATGGAATGCGGGTCCTGTTCCTACGTCTGCCCGTCAAATATTCCCCTGGTACAGCGTTTCCGGGTGGCCAAAGGCCTCAACCGGGAGCGTATGGCCAAAAAAGCGGCCCAGACGAAAAGTGCGTAGCGCCGGCGGCGCGTATCGAAGTGACGGGGTGTCGGTGTCTTTTACCCCCAGAACCCGACACTCCCGTATGAAATCGGCGCAGCCCTGCAGCCATTTAACCCTGTAGCCTTTAAATTATCAGCAATTAACGATCAAAAATCTGACGCTATGACCGCACCGAAACTACTGCTAACCACATCCCCCTTCCTCAAACACGAGGACAGCACCCCCTTCGTGATGACCCGGGTGATCCTTGCTCTGCTGCCGGTTAGTCTGGCGGCGGTGTATTACTTCGGCATGAGCGCCCTGCTGGTGATTGTGGCCACAGTGTTGGGGGCCATGTTCACCGAATACATGACCGTGTTGAGCGGCCATGCTCGTCGCAATACCCTGTGGGACGGCAGCGCCGCGCTGACCGGACTTCTCCTGGCCCTTACCCTGCCACCCGGCATTCCCCTGTGGATGGCCTTCCTGGGCGGGGTGGTGAGCATTGCCATCGGCAAACTGATTTTCGGGGGACTGGGGGGCAACGTTTTTAATCCCTCCCTGGTGGGGCGGGCCTTCCTGCAGGCCGCTTTTCCGGTTACCCTGACCACCTGGGCCTCCCAATCCAACCTCGACGATCTGCTGCGGATGCGCGGCGACCATTTTTCCATACCTTTTATGAAGTCCCATTTTGACGGGATCAGCTCCGCCACCCCCCTCTCGCAAATGAAGTTCGAGGGGAAAATCGCCCAGCTCAGCGACCTGTTTATGGGCAATATCAGCGGTTCCCTGGGGGAAACCTCCGCCCTGATCATCCTGCTGGGCGGCGTCTACCTGTTTTACAAGAAAGCCGCCAACTGGCGCATTCCCCTGGCCGTTTTCATCGGGGCCTACGCCTTTGCCGGGGCCCTTCATTTCGCCAATCCGGAAAAATTCGTGGCGCCGATGTATCACCTCTTTTCCGGCGGGTTGATGCTGGGGGCCATCTTTATGGCCACCGATCCGGTTACCTCCCCGGTTACCCAGCGCGGCTGCTGGATATTCGGGCTGGGCATCGGGGTTCTGGTGATCATTATCCGCACCTTCGGAGGGCTCCCGGAAGGGGTGATGTACGCCATTCTGTTCATGAACGCCCTCACCCCGGTGATCAACCGCTATACCCATCCCCGCATCTACGGGGAGCAAAAACGCAAGCCCGTCAAGGAGGCAAAAAGCTAATGGCCGCCGAACCTCAAAAAGACCTTGCCGGCGCAGCCCAACCCGCCGCGGAAACCGGCAGCGGTAAAATGGTGATGGCCATGGGGGCGGTGGGGTCGATCGCCGCAGTGCTGATCGTCTTCACCTTCCAGTTTACCCTGCCCATTATCGAGGCCAACAAAGCCGAATACCTCGACAAATCGGTATATCAGGTGATGTCCGGGGCCACCACCAAAAAAGCCTACGCGGTTGATGCCGCCGGACAATTGCAGGCCCTGGCGGACGAAAACGATCCGGCCGCCCAGTATTACTTCTGCTACAACGCCGAACAAAAATTGGTTGGCATCGTGGTCAAAGCCAGCGGACAGGGCTTTCAGGATGTCATTCGTTTGATTTACGGCTACGATCCGGACCAGCAGAAGGTGGTGGGCATGAAGGTTCTGCAAAGTACCGAAACCCCCGGTCTCGGCGACAAAATTGAAAAAGACCCGGTGTTCCTGGCCAACTTCCAGGCCCTGGACGTGACTTTCACGCCCGGCGGCACGAGCTTGAGCCATCCCCTGGAACTGGTGAAATCCGGGGAAAAAAACCAGCCCTGGCAGATTAGCGCCATTACCGGCGCCACGGTTTCCTCCCGGGCGGTTCACAAAATTTTATCCGAGAGCAGCAAGGCGGATCTGCCCCTGCTCGTCCAATTTTTATCTCAGCAAACAGGCGAATAATATGGACCAGCCGGTTTCCCCCCAGGGCCCGCCCAACATGGACATTTTCCTGAAGGGCCTCTGGAAAGAAAATCCCACTTTCGTACAGCTGCTGGGGATGTGCCCGGTGCTGGCGGTTACCAACTCGGTCATCAATGCCCTGGCCATGGGCCTGGCGACCATGTTTGTGCTGATCATGTCCAACCTGCTGGTCTCCCTGCTGCGCAAGGTGATCCCCAAACAGGTGCGCATCGCCACCTACATCCTGATCATCGCCACCTTCGTGACGGTTACCGACTACGCCATCCAGGCCATCAGCATCGAAGTTCACAAAAGCCTGGGCGCTTTTATCGCCCTGATCGTGGTTAACTGCATCATCCTGGGACGCGCCGAAGCCTTTGCCTCCAAAAATTCCCCCTGGAAATCCATCCTTGATGCCCTGGGGATGGGACTGGGCTTCACCTTTGCGGTGCTGTGCCTGGGGGTGGTGCGGGAGCTGCTCGGCAACGGTTCTCTGCTGGGAATCCCGGTTTTCGGGGAATCCTTCGAACCCTGGATCATCATGATCCTGCCCGGAGGGGCCTTCTTCGTGCTCGGCGGATGGCTCCTGCTCTTCAACTGGTTAAAAATCCGCAAAAGCGCCGGAGTTCAACATGGTTAACGAGTCCGTTGGGTTTATTTTTATCAGCGCCAGCCTCATCAACAATTTTGTTTTCAGCACCTTTCTGGGAATTTGCCCCTTTCTGGGTGTTTCCGGCAAGGTGGAAACGGCGGTGCGCATGGGGGCGGCGGTTTCTTTCGTGATGCTGATAAGCTCGCTGTGCGCCTTCGGCATTCACGCCGCCCTGGATTACATCAACGCCCCATATTTGCAGCTGATCTCCTATATCGTGGTCATCGCCTCCACCGTGCAACTGGTGGAAATGATCATCAAAAAATTCAGCCCGGCCCTCTTCCAGGCCCTGGGCATCTTTCTCCCGCTGATCACCACCAACTGCGCCATCCTGGGTCTGGCCCTTTTCCAAACCAACCGCGGCTATAACTTCAGCCAGTCCCTGGCTTTCGCCCTGGGCGCCGGAGCGGGCTTTACCTTTGCCCTGCTGCTGATGTCCTCCATTCGCGAGCACCTGGAGCTTTCCACCACTCCGGATGTGGTGAAGGGCGCCGCGCTCACCTTAATCGTGGCCGGGATTCTTTCCATGGCCTTTATGGGTTTCGCCGGACTGGGAGGGAGCCACTAATGCTGATCGCCATGATCAAGGCCTTTGTCATCATTTCGGTACTGATGGCCCTTTGGCTGGGTCTTCAGGTTCTGGAAATGCGCCGAAAGGGAATTGCGGGAAATTGCGATTTGCTGGAAGGACGGACCCGCTGCCTGGGCTGTGCCCTGAAGGGGAGTTGTAGCAAAGATGCAGATTAGCGATTAGCGATTAGCGATTAGCGATCTCAAAAATTAATTTGCTGTTCGCTGTTCGCTGTTCGCTGTTCGCTGTTCGCTGTTCGCTGTTCGCTGTTCGCTGTTCGCTGTTCGCTGTTCGATGTTCGCTGTTCGCTGTTCGCTGTTCGCTGTTCGCTGTTCGCTGTTCGCTGTTCG
>JAGRBF010000207.1 GCA_020434205.1 Calditrichota bacterium
ATTCGCAGCAAGGCGAGGGTGCTGGTCAACTGGCTGCGGTCCCGGGCTTCCCGGGTGGACAGCATATCCAGAATGCGCTTCAGGGTTACCTCCACCCCCAGATTCTGCAGTTTGTAGGTTTTGGACAGCAACAGGGACGTCTCAAAGTCCAGGTTGGAAAAAACCTCCGACCCTTTCAGCGCTTCCCAGGCGGAGTTGTCTACCAGGCGCTGCACGATCCCCTTGCGCATCAGCCGCCAATAGCTTAATTCCCCGGGCGGGAAATTGGCCGCCCGCAGGGAATCGCTCTTCAGGACCGCCTCAATATTGGTTAATATCTCGCGGTGGTAGGGAATCCACTCCTCAACCGTGGCCAGATTCTCCTTCAATTCCGCCCGGATTTTTTCCAACGCCCTTTTCTCCAGCCGTTCCAGGTGCACATCGCTGCGATATTCATTCAGGAACAACGCCAACAGAACGCTGAAGACGATCAGCAGGGATTCCACGCCCAGCTTGATCAGATCGCGTTTTGAAAATAGTTGGTTGTTATTTGCTTTAGCCAAAATTTCCCCGGGTGTTGGTTTTAATAAGAAGGATTAAGTTCCATCCCCAGCGACAATTTGACCAGCCATTTTTCCCGGCGTTGATCGCCAAAAACACGGCTATCGGCAAGGGCCAGATCCAATTCCAGAAAATCTTGAATTCGCCAATTGACCCCACCGGTCAGGTAAGTGGTATCATAAGCGGTTCCCACACCGTTGGCTGCGCCGACATCACTTTTGAAGACGCCTGCAGAGAGCGTTAAACTGGGTTTTAATGGCATCAAGACCGTCCCGGAAAGGTTGAACTGCTTTTCCAGATCTGTCCGCCACTGCTCCAAATACCACAAGGCCGCATTACCGGAGAACCATACCCGCCGGGAAAACCGGCTGAGAACCCCCAGGCGCAATTGATCAGCCTGTTTTTCCTGAAAACGAACGACCACGCTCTGAAATTGGGAAACGGCGTCCCTTTCCACGATGTCCTCCAGGACAACGCCTTTATAGGCAACGGTCCCGGAATAGGTCGGTTCGCGGTGGTAAACCAAAGCGAGCTTTAAGAATTTAAGGGGATTGGCAACGGCGCTAATAACCCAGCCCGGCGCAAAGTCCTCGCTTTCCGCGACAACTCTGGCAATTTCTTCCCGCTTCACAAACCAGTTCAGGTTTAGTTGAATCCCCACTGAAAGTTTTGCCTCCTGACCAATACGGTCCCCAAAATTTCGGGCTATTCCTACCCGGGCACTGTAAACATTGGTCTCCAAGACGGGGAGATAAAACTGACCAGTTCCATCTGGCTCTTCCAGGGTACGTAGTTCAATTGGGTCCAGCAACAAAGATCGGGAAAATGGCCGGGAGAATCCGGCTCCCAAACGCCAGGCGCCGAAAGGAACAATCAGGCTGGCGGCCTGCGGCAGCCATTGCCGTTGGCTCTTGTATTTGATGTCGAAGGAAAGGGCACCTTCGGAGCGGTATTGAAATGCCAGGCCAGCGCCAGTCGAAGACAGGTTGCCCATCAGCGCCGGGTGAGCGGCCATCACGTTGCCCACCGGGGAGAGGGTGCTGTTTTGAATCCCATAACTACTTAGGTATTCATATATTAAATCCCCTTGGGAAACCATCGGGTCGGCAGGAACGATCCGCACCGGATCGTCGCACAGAACGGTATTTCCCCAAAATATCAAAACTATCGCCACCCAAAACCTGATGCGCATGATACCTCCTGAGAGAAGTTTAATCCGGTGCTTTTTCCAAAACCTCTGACTGGAATAATTGCCAAAATAACGGTAATACTATTAAAAGGTCTTCGATTCGGAGATCTTGTGCAACGTTAATATCAAAAATCTCCACATCAGTTTGTTTTCCACGGGTTAACCTTTTTCCCACGCCATTCATCATTTGCCCACTTTCGTCGATAATTCTTTGCAGATAGCCATTAAAAGGGATTTTGACATGAATGTGGAACAGCATCTTTGGCAAGAAAAGGACATCTGGGAGCCCACGGCGGCAAGCGGAACCGGGGCAAATCCGCAATTGGTCCTTGTTTTCGGCAGCACTGCCCGCCTTAGCAACCCCGATACCCTTTCCCGAATCCGACAGGCTTATCCGGAGGCCATCCTGGCCGGCTGTTCCACCGCCGGAGAAATCCACGGCACCGGGGTCCATTCCGGGGCCATTTCCGTCACCGCTTTGTCCTTCCGGCACAGCGCCGTAAAGGCGATCGGGGCGCAAATTGCCCA
>JAGRBF010000208.1 GCA_020434205.1 Calditrichota bacterium
CCTTTCGCCAATTGCATTTTCACAGCACCTCGCAGTTCTCAGGTTCGCGATTTATCGTACAATTTTTGAATAGCCCGGGCAGTTCTGTCGACAGTTGCATCTTCTCCGGGCAAACCTTTCCAGCGTCCTTTTCCGCGGCGGTTTACGCCAATCTCTGCCCGGACTTCCGGGTATCCGGCAATGTTTTCCAGGATCTGGACAACGCGGTCAGCATTTTCGGGGAGCCCGTATCTTCGACGACCCCGGGATTGCTGATCGAAAACAATCAGATCGCGGTGCCGGAACGGAGCGGCATCTTTATTGTGGCCATGAGCGCCCCGGTGGTCCGGGGCAACCGCATCACCAGCCAATCCGCTTATCCGGTCATTGACCTCGTCGATTGCATCAACGGGACCCAGGTAACAGGGAATTACATCCGGCAGACCCCGGGCGAGCAACGGGACCCGGCGGTGGGGCTGCAGCTCTTCGATTGCCAGGGCAATGGCGAGCGGGCGCTGCTGGCCAACAATATGATCCTCTCCACCGCCAACGACAGCCTCAGCAATACCATTGGAATCTATTTGTTCTCAAGCTCCAGCGTGGATGTGGTTTTTAACAACGTGCACATCCGGGGCGATAACCACCCTAACGATCCGGGGACCGGCTACGCCCTTTTGGCAAGCCAAAATGCGGACGACCTGCGGCTGTTTAACAACCACCTGACCGTTACCCAGCACGGCTATGCCTATGCCCTCCTCTCCCCCAATCTCCAGATTGCCGATTACAATCTGCTCCATAGCGCCAGCAATTTCCTGGTACAAACCGGCGGGACGACCTACTTCACCCTGGAACAATTGCAGCAGGCTACCGGCCAGGAGAGCCACTCTCTTGCCGTTCCTCCCCAATACCGGGCTTTGGATGATCTGCATTTGGCCGGAAGGTTCGCGGACGGCGCCGGCCTGCCCTTTGCCGGGATTGCCACCGATATCGACGGAGAACCCCGCGATCCGCAGTCTCCGGATATCGGGGCGGACGAATATTCCCCGATGGATGCGGGGATGAGCGGGACCTTCAGCATCGGGGCTGATAACGCCGATTTTGAGGATTTCAGCGCGGCCATCCAACACCTGCACATGCTGGGCATAAACGGACCGGTAACCTTTGCCATCCAATCCGGCCTGTATACCGAAAAAATCTATTTGCCCGAATTTGCCGGGAGTTCTCCTGCCCGGCGGATAACCTTCCGCTCCGCGAGCGGTCGTCCCCAGGATGTGGAACTGCGATATCTTCCTCAGCCACAGGGGTTCGGGGGCATGGTGCAATTCGACCGGGCGGACTACATAACCCTGGGCCAGCTCACCTTCGCCGGTCAATTGGATGGGGGTATCTCTAAGCCCATATTAGCCATTCAGCGCGGATCGGTGGGGATTTCCCTGGTTCAGAATCGTTTTATACCGGATCCCGGCCCGGCAAACGCCGTCATGCTTTTTACCCAGGGAGACTCCGCCAGCGCGGCGGACAGCCTGGTGATCACCGGAAACACCTTTATCGGGGGGAAGATCAGCATTCGGGGCAGCGAGTCCCGAGGACTGCAGAGCCTTCGCTTCAGCGGCAATCGCTTTAGCCTGGATGATGACTCGCAATATGCGATGGACGTCCAATATGTCACCGATTTTGACCTGAGCAACAACCTCATTGTGCTGACCAACCAGCGCCAGTCCACCACCGGCTTTTCCGGGGTCCTGGTTTCCGGAACCTCCGGGGATTTGCTGGTCTCCGGAAACCGTTTTCAGGTCGACGGCGCCCGGAGAATCGGGGCACTCAACATTTACCACCACCAGGACGGCGGCAGTCCCGGCCGGGTGAACAACAACTTTATTTCGGTGAGAGCGGACAGCCAGCATTACGGCATTTATGTTGAGGATTCCCGGCTGGAAATCGATTTTAACAGTGTTTACCTCACCGGCGGGTCGGCCACAAATCGTCAATCCCGGGGAAGCGCCATTGTGATTGAAAAAACCCTCTCCGATCCCCGGGTCCCGCGCCTGCGCAACAATATTTTCGCCAACCGCGGCGGAGGTTTTGCGCTGTACGGCAACAGGTTGGGCAATAATTTCGACTCGGATTACAACGATTTATACAGCACCGGCTCCTTTTTGGTGCGCTATAATAACGCTTCCGGGGCCCCTGTGTATTATGCCGATTTACCGGGCTTCCGGGCGGCCACCAACCTGGATCGCAACTCCCTTTCGGTGTCCCCGCGCTTTGCCTCGGACACCGACCTGCACCTGACCGACAATCAAGCCCTCAACGATGCCGGAATACCCCTCAGCAGGATAAATCGCGATATTGATCGCCAGCAGCGAAATGCCGCCACCCCGGACATCGGGGCGGACGAGTATTCCCCGGGGCGCGGCACCATCAAAATCCGCGGTGGGATCAGCGTGCGCATTCCCGCCCGGCAGTCGGTCAGCGATATTTTCGAGGTAAGCCTGTTTCCCAATAAAGTTGCCGACGGCTACCGCCTTACCGACCTAAATGTGGGCATCGACACCCTGCTGGTCGCCAATGTTGGGGACATCGACCTGATTTTGACCCATGAGGGGGTCAGCGACACCCTGGTGTATAACCTGAGTTCCGGGGGAAGCCATTTCCTGAACACCCTGTTCGACGACAGCGCCGCCCAGGCAATCGACCAGGGTAGCGCGCCCTTCAGCGGGATTTTCCGCCCTTACGGGAGCCTGGCCCGCTTTCAGGGTTTGGATCCGGAAGGGGACTGGGAGTTGCGCATCGCCAATAGCGGGGAGGACACCACCGGGGTTTTGCGAGGCTGGCGCCTGGACCTGGCCTTCGAATATGTTACCGGGGTAGGCGGAGAACAACCGCGGGT
>JAGRBF010000209.1:0-6620 GCA_020434205.1 Calditrichota bacterium
GCGATCAGCGACACGCAATATAGCAGCAATTCGCCGATCTGTCAATAACATAAACGTTTGGCGCAATCCGGGGTTCCGGGAAAATGGTGGTTGGGTGGTTGGGCTGCGCCGAATACGCTTCTTGGCAATGTCCCGGCAGTTCGCTATATTTCTGGAATTTTGACTGAATATCCTCAATCCCAGGTTCTTTTGCGAAAGGAAACCCCATGCTTTTCCGGAAATTCTCTCTGCCGTCAATTCTGACGATCTCAACCTTGTTTTCGTTATTTGCGATGGCCGGCCCGCAGCAGGGAGAGCCGGAAAGCGGCCTGTTCGACACCATCCTCAGCGTCACCGGAGATCTCGACAACCTGCTGTGGGGCATGCCGATGATCGTCCTGCTGATCGGCACCGGGATCCTGCTGACTTTATGGACCCGCGGCATCCAGTTCACCAAACTGGGCGAATCCATAAAGCTGATTTTCTCCAAGGAAAGCCGCTCCGAAGAGGGTCATGGCGACATCTCGCCTTTTGCCGCTCTGATGACCGCTTTGGCTGCCACGGTGGGCAATGGCAATATCGCCGGTGTCGCCACCGCCATCGCCATCGGCGGGCCAGGGGCCCCGGTGTGGATGTGGATTGCCGGACTTTTCGGGATGGCCACCAAATACGCGGAGGGGTTTCTGGGGGTTCACTACCGCGAGGTGGCCCCCAACGGCACCATGGCCGGGGGACCGATGTATTACGTAAAAACCGGGCTGGCGCAACTGAGTCCCAATTACGCCGGGCTGGGCAAATTCCTGGGCGCCGCTTTCGCGGTATGCGGGGTGATTGCCTGCCTGATCGGCACCGGCAACATGGCCCAGTCCAACTCCATGACCGCCTCCCTGGCCAACACCATCAACCTGGCTTTTCACGGGGCGGAGGGAGCCGTTCAGGCGCCGGATTATTATTACTACGGCATCGGGGCGCTGATCGCGGTGTTGGTGGGAGCGGTGATCATCGGCGGCATCAAAAAAATCGGGCACGTTTCCGAGAAACTGGTGCCCTTCATGATCGTCTTCTACATCTTTTTTGCCCTGTGGGTTATCGGCGCCAACCTGAGCGCCATTCCCGAAGCCTTTTCGCTGATTTTTGCCTCTGCCTTCGGGCTCCAACCCCTGGCCGGGGCCGCCATCGGAACGGTGATCTCCAGCGGGGTCAGCCGTGGGTTGCTCTCCAATGAAGCCGGGTTGGGATCGGCGGCTATCGCCCAGGGGGCCTCGGCTTCGGAAGATCCCACCAAAAACGGGCTGATCGCCATGACCGGGGTTTTCATCGACACCATTCTGGTGAATACCATGACCACCCTTACCATCGTGCTCACCGGGGCCTACACCTACACCCAGGCCTGGCGCGGAGAAGGGGTTGAGGGCAACCTCACCAGCATCCTGGTAACCCAGACCGCCTTCGACTCGGTGATCCCCTACGGATTCGGCGGGGCAATTATCGCCTTCTCTTCCTTCCTGTTCGGCTACTCCACCCTGATCGGCTGGTCCTATTACGGGGAAAAATGTATCGAATACCTGGGCGGGGACAAGGTAATTATGCCCTTCCGCTATGTTTTTATTCTCTTTCTTTTTATCGGCGCCATCCTCACCCCCATTGCCGGAGAAAGCTTCGAATATCTCAATATTGTCTGGAATCTCGGCAATATCGGCAACGCCCTGATGGCCTTCCCCAACCTGGTGGGATTGCTCTTTTTGGCCGGTATCGTGGCAAGGGTGACGAAGGAAAAGCTTGGGTGACTTTGATCCTATGATCCTTGGATCCTCAGAGGGCCTTTCCACCTCTCTTAGGATCTAAGGATCTTTGACGCTTCGTCTCTTTGTTAGATTTTCTTAATTATGCAACTCCCGAATTTGTGGCGAATATAAGGAATATTTTCGGCCTGGACTTACCGCCCGTGCCGGATTTATTTTGATCAAAACATTTCGGAGATTGCCCGCATGAGAACCTACGTCCACGGGGCTGCTGCCCTTCTTTTCTTTTTGTTGATCCTGCCCCTCCTTGCTCAGGAGGAAGATGCTTCGCTGAGCTGGAATACCCAACTCACCGAAGAGCTGAAAACCGAGGCCCGGGAAAACGGAAAACACATTTTGCTGTATTTTTCCGGATCGGACTGGTGTCGCCCCTGCATCCAGCTCAAGAAAAAGGTCTTCGGCTCCCCGGCCTTTAAAGAACTGGCCGATGGCGATCTGGTTATCGTTCAGCTCGACTTCCCGGTTAAAAAACAGAACAAGCTCTCCCCCGAACATACCGCACACAACGAAGCTATGGCCGAAAAATACAATCCCAAGGGCGCCTTTCCCCTCGTGGTTGTTCTGGACGCCGCAGGAACGGAACTCGGCTCCCTGAGCGGTTACAAGGGCCTGTCGGTCAGCGAGTACCTGACCGAGCTCAAGGGTTTGTGGCAAAAGAAGGCGGAAAACTAACCCCAATGGTTAAACCGTTCCAGATTCCCCTTACCCTGCTGATGCTGGGGGGAACGTTGCTGCTCTCCCCCATTTTCCGGATTTGTGCCGATCCCCAGCTTAAGACGCATAAAGAGGTTCTTAAGTTGATGGGGTCGCGTTTCGAGATCTCGGCGGTCAGCGCCGATCCCCAGGTGGCCTGGGAGGCCATTCGCGCCGCCATTTCCGAGATCAATCGCATCGAACATCTGATTTCCTCCTGGGACAGTCTCTCCCAGACCAGCCGCATCAACCGCATGGCCGGCATTGAGCCGGTAGCGGTAGATCCGGAGCTGTATCAGCTGATCGAGCGGGCCAAGAAGGTCTCGGTGATAACCGGCGGAGCCTTCGACATCTCCTATGCCTCTATGGATCGGGTGTGGTTTTACGACGGGCGTATGACCGCCTTGCCTTCCCCGGAAGCCATTGCGGCTTCGGTAGCGCTAATCAACTATCGCGATATTGAACTTAATCCCGCCCAAACCACGGTATTTTTGCGCAACAAGGGCATGAAAATCGGTTTTGGGGCCATTGGCAAAGGGTATGCCGCGGATCGCGCCAAAGAGGTGATGCTGAATTTGGGGATCGCCAGCGGGGTGGTGAATGCCGGAGGGGATCTGGTGGCCTGGGGAAAACAGGAAGATGAGCGGGACTGGCAGGTTGGCATTGCCGATCCCCGCAACAAGGAAGATATTATCTCCTGGCTAAGCACCAGCGAAAAGGCGGTGGTTACCTCCGGAAATTACGAAAAATTTGTGGAACTTGAGGGTAAAACCTACGGTCATATCATTGATCCGCGCACCGGGTGGCCGGTAGGCGGTTTAAAAAGCGTCACCATTATTTGTCCCTCCGGGGAACTGGCCGATGCCCTGGCCACCTCGGTTTTTATTCTGGGCGAAAACGATGGTCTGGCCCTGATCAACAAGATGAAGGGCATAGAGTGTATCCTGGTTACTGCCGATGATGAGTTGATCACCTCGGACCATTTGATGCTGAACTACGAAACGGAATAACCGCCTTGGAGCGAAGATGGACTGATGGATTAAAAGACGATCCTGAGATCTTAAGATCCTAAGATCAAAAAATGGCCAACGGGCAACAGCCAACGGTCAACGGCCAACGATTCTTCTGTCCCATAGTCCTTCGAAGCGCCTTCGCGGTTTAAAAAAAAAGGGAAATTATGCAAAGAATTAAGTTTTGGGGATTGTTCGCCCTGGTCCTGCTGGGCGCGGCCACGTTTTTCAACAGTTGCGCCTCGGTAAAACCTTACCAGAAAGCTTATCTCAACGACGAGCACATGGCCCTTAAAAGCGGGCTGTTGGAAGGGTATGATAACAACGTCTTGACCTACCGGGAAGGTTCGGCGGGGGCAAACGGTGGAAAGGTTGGGGGCGGATGCGGCTGCAACTGATGGCAGTTTTTTTGTTGGCCGGCTTTTGGGGTGCCTACGCCCAGGGAGATCCGACCTCCCTGGAAGCGGGCAGCGATCCCATTACCGCCGACTTTCTATTCAATTATTATCAGCAGGATGGCAATCACGCCGCGGTTACCGGGGGAACCGGCACCGAAGAACTGACCGACCTGGGTCCCACCCTGATCGTCAACGTTCCCTTGCCCAACGGCCAGTCTCTCTCTGCCACGGCCGGTGTGGAGGTCTACTCCAGCGCCTCGACCGACCGCATCGACCGGGTGGTTTCCAGCGCTTCCAGTCAGGATGTGCGCGGTTACCTCAACCTCGGCTGGACCAAACCCTATGCCGGGGGACGGGGCAGCTACGGACTTCTGCTGGGCGGCGCCACGGAGTTCGACTACCACTCCTTCTCTTTCGGGGGAAGCTGGGCCCTGGCCTCGGAAAACGGCAACAGCGAGCTGAATCTTCACGGGGTGGCCTTCTTCGACCGCATCACCGTTATTTACCCCAGCGAGCTGCGCGGCCGAGGGGACTTCGTGAATGACAATCAGCGGCGCACCTTCAATTTGTCCGCCACCTTCGCCCAGGTCATCAATACCCGGATGCAGGCATCCCTGTCGGTAGAGGCGGTATTGCAGCAAGGACTGCTCTCCACCACCTTCCACCGGGTTTATTTTCAGAATACCTTTTTGCCCGGGGTGGAGCAATTGCCGGACAAACGTCTCAAGATCCCTGCGGCGATTCGCCTGAACACCTATCTCAGCGAGCGGGCGGTGCTGCGGCTCTACTACCGCTATTATTACGACGACTTCGGGATCACCTCCAGCACCGCCAATGTGGAGATTCCCTTTCGCCTGACCCAGAGCCTCACCGTCAGCCCCTTTTATCGCTACTACAAACAGACCGCGGCGGATTATTTCAAACCGTATAACATGCACACAGGCGATGAAACATTTTACACATCGGACTATGACCTCTCCGCCTTCGACAGCAACAAATACGGATTCGGGATCAAGTATTACCCCCTCTCCCCCATTGCCCGGTTGGAAAGGCTGAGCCTGAAGAGCCTGGAATTCCGCATTTCATCCTACGACCGCAGCGACGGTCTTTCCAGTTATGCCGGCAGCGTGGGGCTTTCTTTTGCCATTTATTAACCGCCAGGGAAATCTGTAGGGGCAGGCGCAACCTGTCCCTACAGATTTTTCTCTTCGGATCAAAAAACCAACCCGACCACTCCCCAGGACAAATCACTGTCTGATTGCAACCGTTCCTTTTTGTGGTTAATATTGTTGCTCGAATAAATCGCCTTTTAGCAACCTGAACACCAATCCGGGAGAATTTCCTCTTATGAAGGAACCGGCAACTCTGGAACAGGCCCTGCAGCACGGGCTCACCGAAGCAGAATTTGAGCGTATAAAAGACATTTTGGGTCGCACCCCCAACCTCACCGAACTGGGCATTTTCTCCGTTATGTGGAGTGAACACTGCTCCTACAAAAACTCCATCGCAGAACTCAAGAAACTTCCCCGGGAAGGCGGTCGCCTGTTGGTTGGTGCGGGCGAGGAAAATGCCGGGCTGGTGGATATCGGGGATGGCCTGGCGGTATGTTTCAAAATTGAAAGCCACAACCACCCCTCAGCGGTGGAGCCCTATCAGGGTGCCGCGACCGGGGTGGGCGGGATTATGCGGGACATCTTCACCATGGGCGCCCGCCCTATTGCCGCCCTAAACTCCCTGCGCTTCGGCGGACTGGGGAAATCCCATAACCGCTTCCTCTTCGACGGGGTGGTGCGCGGGATTGCCGATTACGGCAACTGTCTGGGCATTCCCACCGTGGCCGGGGAAATTTATTTTGAGGATTGCTACGACACCAATCCCCTGGTCAATGCCATGACGGTGGGGATCGTGCGCCACGATCAGACCGCATCCGCCATTGCCAAGGGTGACGGAAATCCGGTATTGATTATCGGCTCCCGCACCGGACGGGACGGGATTCACGGAGCGACCTTCGCCTCCGAAGAACTCTCAGAGGATTCCGAGGACAAACGCCCCAACGTTCAGGTCGGCGACCCTTTTGCCGAAAAGCTGCTGCTGGAAGCAACCCTGGAGCTGATCCAGGCGGGCGTTTTGGTTGGTATTCAGGACATGGGTGCCGCGGGGATCACCTGCTCCACCACCGAGATGAGCGCCAAGGGCAACAGCGGGATGATCGTCAATCTGGACATGGTGCCCATCCGCGAAACGGGAATGAGCGCCTACGAGATCCTGCTCTCGGAATCCCAGGAACGGATGCTGGCGGTGGTCAAAGCAGATCAAATTGACGAGGCCTTCCGGATCTGCGCCAAATGGGATTTGCTGTGCGCGGAAATCGGGCAGGTCACCGACGATCCCACCCTCAAAATTTATCATCACGGGGAATTGGTTGCGGATATTCCCCCCTACGATTGCGTTTTGGGCGGGGGCGCCCCGGTTTATCACCGCGACTATCGCCGTCCCGCCTATTTGGACAACTGCCAGAATTTCGACCCGGCCGCCCTGCCCGCGGTTTCCGACCTCGGGGCGGCTTTCCGCAAGGTTTTCGGCTCCACCAATATTGTTTCCCGACGCTGGGTTTACGAACAGTATGACACCATGGTGCAAACCAATACCGCCCTGCTGCCCGGTGGAGACGCCGCGGTGGTGCGCATCAAGGACACCCGCAAAGCCCTGGCCGCCAAAACGGACTGCAACGGCCGCTA
>JAGRBF010000209.1:6787-14338 GCA_020434205.1 Calditrichota bacterium
GGAATGGGCGAAGCCTGCCGCGTCTTCGATACCCCGGTAACCGGTGGCAATGTCAGTTTTTACAATGAAAGTCCCGAGAGTGCGGTTTACCCGACCCCGACGATCGGCATGGTCGGGCTGATCGAAGATATCGATCACCTGACCCCCGCCTTCTTCCGCGGTGCCGGAGAGCGCATTTACCTGGTGGGCGATACCCTGAAGGAACTGGGCGGCAGCGAATTCCTGAAATCGGTGCACGGCGAAATCAACGGGGATTGTCCGGCTCTGGATCTGGACCTGGAGCACCGCACCCAGCAGGCCGTTCTGAGCGCCATCCGCAAGGGATTGCTGCGCTCGGCACACGACCTCGCCGACGGGGGTCTGGCGGTGGCCCTGGCGGAGAGCTGCATCGCCAACCGCAACAGTCTGATTGGCGCCTCGGTTGTCCTCGACCCCGCCCAACTGGATCTTACCCACTGGCTGTTCAGCGAAAGCCAGAGCCGCTTTCTGGTGAGCGTCGCCCCCCAACAGGCTGAGGCGCTGGAAGACCATTTCCGGGTCGCCGGACTGCCGCTGCACTACCTGGGCGAAAGCGGCGGAAACGCTTTGAAAATTGAAGGCGCCTTCGACATCCCCACTTCCGAATTGGCGGCAATTTATTACGATACGCTCTCCAACCTGATGGACAAAAACGCCGGAGACCGCTGATATGGGGATTCCCATCTGTCTGTTCACCGCTTCCAGCAACACCCTGGCCCCCGTTTATGTGGATCTTGCCCGGCAGTTTGGGACGGCCCTGGCCCAACGAGGTCACAGCCTGGTTTACGGCGGCGGTATGCGCGGATTGATGGGAGCAGCAGCCGAAGCGGCCCAGGAAAACGGTGGCAAGGTGGTATCAGTGATCCCTGAAAAGCTGGATCGGCCGGGAATCGCTCTCGAAAATCCCAATGAAAAAATCGTTACCCGGGATATGGGTGACCGCAAAGCCACCATGGAGGACTTGTCCGAAGCGTTTGTGGTGCTGCCGGGAGGCTTCGGCACCTTCGACGAGCTCTTTCAGGTTCTGGCCAAAAAGCAGCTTTGTTATCACAACAAGCCCATTGTTTTGCTGGATGTCGATGACTTTTTCAAGCCCTTTTCCCAACTGGCCGAACACCTGGTAGGCCTGAATTTTGCCCGGGAGATCTACCAGCAAATGTATACCATTGTTGATTCCGTAGAAGCGGTATTTGACTATATCGACGGTTATCAACCGCTCGACTACGACCCGTTTTTGAAGGAGCGGGGCTGACCCCGAATCCCCATGATGTTAAGCTGGATTGAAATTATCGGGTATTGCGGCTCTCTTACCGTTGCCCTATCCCTCACCATGAGCAACATCCGGGCCCTGCGCTGGCTGAACCTGCTGGGCGCCATATTTTTTGTGATTTACGGATTGTTGATCAGCAGTTATCCCCTGGTTTCGGTAAATGGTTTTATTGTGGCGGTGGATATTTACTATCTGTGGCGCCTCAACCGCAATCCCGAAAACATCAGCCTGCTTTTCGGCGAGAAGCTCCATCCCAATTCGATTGACATGTTCCTGGAATTTTACCGCCCGGATATTCAGAAGCGCTTCGACTACATTACCTTTGAGGCCCTTGAGGGCGCGGAATTCATCTTAGTCCAGGATTCCCTGAAACCGGCTGGTATTCTGGCCTTCCGGCGCGAAGGCGACAGCAGTGCCCGGATTCTCCTGGATTACCTCCCCCCGGAATATCGCGACAATACCTCGGCCTATTTTTTCCACCGCCGTTATACGGAAACCCTCCGGGAGCTGGGCATTTCCCAGCTGGTGGAGAATCCCGGTAATCAGCGGCGGGAACGGCAATTGCGCCTGCTGGATTTCGCCGCTCCCTCCGGGCCCGGCGGCGACTGGATAAAAAAGCTGTCCGGCGTCTGAAAATTCCCTTTGGCCGGGAGAAGGCACAGGGTATGTTTGAGCTACGGCAACAATCCCGGAGGCAGTCTCATTTGGCAGTTTTTTATCGCACCCCCACCGGGACGGTTTTTTACTTTCCCCTTATACTTTGCCTCGTTTTGTGGACGGCATCCACGCCCCTCCCGGCAAAATCTCCGGCCTCCCTGCAATTCGTGCGGGTCGGTCCGGAAGAAGGCCTGTACCAAAGCAGCATAACCACCCTGTTTCAGGATCGCACCGGATTTATGTGGATCGGCACCACGGACGGTCTGGGTCGTTTCGATGGTTATGAAATGCGCATTTTTCGTCACGATCCTTTCGACGAAACGGCCATCGCCGGCAACCAGATCATCCAGATTCTGGAGGATCATCAAGGGTTCTTATGGCTGATCACCGGCGGCGGGGGGGTCAACCGCCTCAATTCCACGACCGGCGCAGCGAGCCATTTTCACCCCCAATCCCAAACCCACTTTCTGAGTGAAAATGGGGTCAACCACCTCTTTCAGGATGGTCAGCAGCAGCTGTGGGCGGCCTGCAGGAACAGTTTACAACTCTACGATTTTGCGTCCGGAAGCTTCAGCGGCCCGTTGCGGGATCGTGAGGGGCGGAGTATCCCCAATATCTCCCTGATCCGGGAAGATGCCCTGGGGCGCCTGTGGATGGTCAATGCGGACAGCGGCCTGTATCTTCTCCGTGGCAAAAAGAGCGATCCGCAGCAGGGACTGGATATCCATTCCCTGAAAATGCCCGGTATCCGGGATCTGGCCTTTGATGAGCAAACCGGCGCCTGGGTCAGTACTTCATCGGAACTGATTCACGTTAACTGGTCCCTGCAGGAGGGTCCCAAAAGCGAGCCGGTGGCAGCTGCCGCCCTGGGAACCCTGTTCGCGGTTGAGGAAACCGGCGCCAATACCATCCTGGCCGCCGGCCCCGCGGGCAACCTTTACTACAAGCGGGGCGAGAGTGAGTTGCAGAAACTGCCCAATACCGGCCCGCATCCCTTCAGGGTTATGGAAAACGGCTTCGACGGCGGGGTGTGGTTGGGCAGTGACGGAGGTGGCCTGGCGCTTCTGCAAACGCGCCCCGGTGGCAGCGCTGCCCAAACCCCGACTTTTACCTCTGTAAACGCCTTGAATGAAGAAACGGTTACCGATTTGCTGATGGACCGCAGCGGCACCCTGTGGGTGGGGACGGAGCGCAGCGGTTTGTTTCGAATGAAGCGGGGAAATTACAATTTTGGGCATCTGAGCCAGTCTCCGGATTTTCCGGAGGGGTTGAGCTTTCCCGAGGTTACCGCCCTTTTGCAGGACGCCGCCGGGCAATTGTGGATTGGCACCGGCGGTGGAGGCCTCAACCGGCTGATATCCGGAACCCTGCGGGACAGGCCGCGTTTTCGCCACTACCGCAAATCCGATGGCGCCGGAGCATTGGTCAGCGACAACGTCTCCACCCTGCTCGAGGATCAGAGCGGGAATTTCTGGGTGGGCACCCAGGACAGCGGGCTTCAGCTTTTCGACCTCCAGCGGGAACGTTTCGAAATTTTCGACCGCTCTCCGGGGCTGGGGCAGCCGCTGATCGGTAAAAACATCAACTGCCTGTATGAGGATCAATACGGACAGTTGTGGATCGGGACCGGCAGCGGATTAAGCCGTTACGACCGTTTTACCGGCCGGTTTTTCAATTACGTAAACGATCCGCAGGACTCCACCAGCCTCAGCGATAATGAGGTGTGGGCCATCTATGAGGACGCCTACAGTCAGGGACGCACCCTGTGGATCGGCACCCGCAGCGGAGGGCTCAACAAATACGATCGCTCCAATAACCGCTTTATACGCTACCAGCGGGATTACGACGATCCCTTCAGCCTTAATAATCCCGCGGTCATCTCTATTTTTCAGGACAGCCAGAGCAACCTCTGGTTCGGCACCTACAGCGGGGGGCTCAACCGCTTCAACCGGGACACCCAGCAATTTACCTTTTTCACAGAGCGGGACGGTCTGGGCAACAACACCATTTTCGGCATCCTGGAAGACAAGTCCCATCGCCTCTGGATGAGCACCAATAAAGGTCTGACCCGCTTTGACCCTCTGGGCCGCAGCTTCAAGAACTACGATATTTCCTACGGCCTTATGGCCCAGCCTTTTAACCCCGGGGCCTGCCTGCTCGCTGAAGACGGTACCATGTATTTTGGCGGTGATAACGGGATTAACTTTTTTATGCCGGACAGCATCACCACCAATCCCTTTATTCCGCCAGTGGTGATCACCGACCTCCAGATCCTCAATCGTCCGGCCCGTCAGATGCTTTTTGAAAGCGCGGTAAGCGGTGAGCCCATTTCTCTGCGCTATGATCAGAACTATTTGACGGTGGAAGCGGCGGTTCTGGATTTTAACACCCCCGGAGAGAATCGTTATGCCTACCAACTTGCCGGTCAGGACGACATCTCCCGGGAGCTCGGGGAGCGCCGTTTTGTCCAGCTGACCAATCTGGACCCCGGCGATTATCGCCTGATCGTCCGGGGGGCAAACAACGACGGGATGTGGAATTTGCAGGGAGCGCGGCTCCATTTCATCATCCACCCGCCCTTTTGGCAGCGCTGGTGGTTCTACCTTTTATCCGCCCTGGCAATCGGATTGGCCAGCACCGTTTTTTACCGGGTTCGCCTGCGGGCCAAACTCAACCATTTGGTGGAGGTCCAGGAAATCCGCCTTGAGGAGAACGAACGGGTGCGCACCAAAGCCGCCCACGATTTCCACGATGAACTGGGACACATGCTCACCCGCATCAGCCTGTTCAGCGAAATTGTCAAGCGGCAGATGGGGGATCAGGACCCGGACGCCAGCACCTACCTCAATCGCATCAGCGATACTGCCAAGGCCTTGTCGGCAGGAATGAAGGATTTTATCTGGACCCTGGACCCTCACAAGGACAGCCTTCAGGAAGTGGGCTTCCGGCTCAAAGATTTCGGGGACGAGCTCTTCGACAAAACCGGGGTGGCGTTCCGAATGGCCGCAATGCCGGCTTCTTTTGCCGCAATCCGGTTGAACCAGGATTGGCGGCGACATCTGACCCTTATTTTCAAGGAAGCGATGACCAACGCCCTCAAACACGCCGAATGCGAAAATGCCTCGCTGAGCATGCGGGTTGAAAATAACGCATTGAAGGTAACCTTCGAGGACGATGGCAAGGGTTTACCGGGCAAAGGGGAACCGGAGCGCGCTCACCAATCCCGCGGTTACGGGTTAAACAGCATGGAAAACCGGGCCCGTCGCATCGGCGGGTCGCTGGGGGTCGGCCGGGGCGAAAGCGGGGGAACCTTTGTTGTTTTCACCGGGGATCTGCCTGTTTTTCCACCGGCTTGAGGTTGTTGATTTAAGGTCTTTTATCCTGGGGGTCTCGGATCGAATCTTATTAGAATCAGGGAATTGCCTTCGGGTAAAGCTTTGACTTCCGGGAAATTCTGCTTACTTTAGGAAGTTGCGTCTCAAGGAATGAAATCGCCATAAAAAGCCGCTGGGGAGCTACCTTCATGCCCGATATTACTGTTTCCATTGTTGAAGACGATCCGGAAATCCGCGAAAGCCTGGCCCTGCTGATCAACGGCACCCCCGGGTTCACCTGCGAATCTACTTACGGCAGCGCTGAAAAGGCCATTAAGGGTTTGGTAGAGGACCTGCCGGATGTGGTGTTGATGGACATTCAGTTACCGGGGATGACCGGCATTGAAGCAATTAAGGTGCTCAAGGAAAAGGAGCCGGATCTGGACATTCTGGTTCTAACCATTCAGAGCGACAACAAAGTAGTATTCGAGGCCCTTTGTGCGGGGGCCTGTGGTTATCTGGTTAAAGATACTCCCCCCGCGCAGCTTCTGGAAGCCATTCAGGAAACCCATAATGGCGGGGCCCCCATGAGCACCCGCATCGCCCGGTTGGTGGTGGAGTCCTTTCAGATTACCGCCCAGACCGATCTTACCGCCCGCGAAACGGAAGTTCTGACCCATCTGTGCAAAGGCAAAAGCTACAAGATGATCGCCGATTCCCTTTTTATCAGTGAAGAAACGGTTCGCCGGCATATCAAAAATATTTACCGGAAACTGGAGGTTCACTCCAAATCCGAAGCCGTCGCCAAAGCCTTTAAGGAGAAGCTGGTCAACCTGTAACCCCTGAAAATCCCCCTTTCGGGTTATAGCTTTTGCTTTTCTGCCTGCCTATTTTAACCTACGCTTCTAATAAACGCCACCTCTGTTCTACTTGTGGCTGCTACTCAGGGATGCCTTGAGTGACAGTTCGAATAGGGAAAGGATTTTCCATGGAAGTCTTGCTTGGTTCAACCTTCTTGTCTTTCCTGTTTACCCGGCATCGGATGCCCTTTCTGCCCGGGGTCCTGATCCTTTCCGGCGGGTTGTTGATGCGTTACGCTCTCTAAATTTGCCCTTCAATCTCTTCATAGAGACTCCTCCGAACATTGCCCGATTGTATGGCCCACAATCGGGCAATGTTCTTTTAAACAACTAGTTAAAAAATAGCTTGATTCCATCCGGGTGGGATTGTATTTTCGCTCTGCAAAAATTCGACATAAGCGGATGGAGAGGTGGCCGAGTGGCTGAAGGCGCTCGCCTGCTAAGCGAGTATAGGGTTATTTCCCTATCGAGGGTTCGAATCCCTCCCTCTCCGCACCAAAAAAAGGACCCGGTATTACTGAGGTCCTTTTTTCTTTTATGGGGTTTTGATGAGCATACGGCGCACTATCCTGGTCCTCTTTTCCATCGCCCTGTCAGGGCTATGGGGTTGTTCCGGGGACGGCACGGGTCCCCAACCACCGGAGGGTGATCTCTGGCGTTCCGCCAACGGCCCGTTCGGGCCGCCCCCCAGCCAATATGTCCCGGGCCGCACCGATCGGGAGTGGCTGGCCTTCCGACCCGGGCACGGGGTTTACCGAAGCCCCGACAGGGGCGAAAGGTGGGAGCCGTTCCACGAGGGACTTCCCACCGATGCCGGGCGGCTGTTTCGCCGCAACAGCGGCGACATCCTTTTCCTCGGCCCGACGGGCCTATTTCGACCCGGCCAGGGAGAAGTCTGGGAACCGGTTGGTTTAAACCAATCCTCCCTCACCTGCATGGCGGAATCCCCTTCCGGCAATCTGATCCTCGCCACTCAAAGCGGCTCCCTGCAACGCTCTTCCGACGGTAATAACTGGACTACCCTGCCGGCCCCGGCCGGACAAAAAGCAAAGGCCCTCCTCGCGGCAACCGACAGCCTCATATTTATGATCACCGACGGCCATACCCTGCTCCACAGCACGAACGGCGGCGAAAACTGGGCAACCTTCCCGGGGCAATATGCGAACCCGGACGACTTCTCCAGCATGGTTTGGGAGGACGGATTCCTGTTCATCAACACCGCCCGCGGCATGCTAAGGTTTACCGCAGCAAACGCTCAACCCGATATTTTTTTTGAAAACAGCGGCACTTCCTACATGTGCCGGAGCCAGGGCCGCCTGTTTTTTTCCGATCAGGCCGGAACCCGCTTCAGCACGGACCGGGGCGATTCCTGGGAAAGCCTCCCCTCTCCGCCTGGTTCTCCCCGGGCGACCGCTCTGGCAATTGGCCCGGA
>JAGRBF010000209.1:14475-22994 GCA_020434205.1 Calditrichota bacterium
ACTTTGGGCGGGATCCGGGGAAAACAGTCTGCAGAAACAGCTACCCGGCAGCGATACCTGGCAGGACGCAGAAGGATTACCCGATTACGTCCGGCTGGTCGAATCGGACGGGCAAACCCACCTCTACACGGCCGGCCGAACGGGGCGGTTTTTCTTTTCTTCGGACGCCGGTAGCAGTTGGGACAATTTGCCAGCCACCCCGGCCTTCAACGCGTCATACGACCTTTTAACAAACCGCTTCGGGCATGTTTTTTTGGCCACCGATATCGGGCTTTGTCGCTCCACCACAAGAGGCGTAACCTGGGAAACGATTACCGAAGGAATCGGCCCCCATTTCCTGCAGAGCCTGGGCAGTTCTCCGGACAATATTTTGTTCGGCGGCTCCCCCACCGATGGGGTCTACAAGTCCGACGATAACGGGCTGCTCTGGCTGGCAACCAATCTGCCCCCACACCCGGTTCGCGCCATTGCAGCATTCGATTCCCGGATCCTTTTGGCCGGTACTGCCTCGGGATTTCTTTTTTTAAGTGAAGACGGCGGGCAAAACTGGCGAAATTCCGAAATCGCATTGGAAGAAGCCCCAATCAATTTTCTGTTGATTCTGGATGAGAAGGCGGTACTGCTGGGAAGCCTGGGGGCTGGCGCCTGGCTATCAGAGGATCGCGGCGATAGCTGGCGGGAGGTTAACCGGGGGCTGGGGGATTTAAACCTGATTTCCGGGGCTTATGATCCGCACAGCGCAACCATCTGGCTGGGAAGTGCCGGGCGAGGGGTTTTTGAAGGCGACTTTACCCTCCTGAAAGAATACGCCCCATCAACCCGGTAAGGGCTCCGCGACCCGCCTGGGTAATGGCCGAAAAGGCAATCAAACGATTGTCCTCACCCAACCCCAGGGCATTCTGAATGTCCTTCTGCTGCCGGGCCATCTGGCTGCTTTTCACTTTGTCGATTTTGGTGGCCACAATTTGATGGGGAATATTGTTGTGGCGCAACCACTCCACCAGCATGATGTCGCTCTCCTTGGCGCCCACCCGCCCATCAACCAGCACAAATAGCATTTTTAGCTGCGGACTGTTCAGCAAATACCCTTCGATCGCCTTGCGCCAGGTCTCTTTTTCTCCCCGGGAAGCGCGGGCAAATCCGTAGCCGGGCAAATCCACCAGGTAAAAAGCCTCGTCAATTCGAAAATAATTGATGCTGCGGGTTTTCCCGGGCTGCTTGCTCACCCGAGCCAGATTTTTACGGGCGATCAGACAGTTGATCAGGGAGCTCTTGCCGACATTGGAACGCCCCACAAAGGCCATTTCCGGGAGGACCGGGTCCGGGGCGTCCCGCCAATCCATGGTGCTTTTGACGAATACGGTTTCTTTAATTTGAAGCATTGGAACAGGCCTTCCGGAAAATAAAGGGGTCTATATCGGGAACTGCACCCATTGGTGGGCAAAAAATAAGGGGAAGACTGCCAAATGGCAATCTTCCCCTCGAAAAATTTTCAGATCGTGTTACAGGGCGGCCTGAAGTTGTTTTTCGATCATCGGTTGCGGTTGGGCACCGACCAGGGTGTCTACCACCTTACCGTTTTTGAAAATCAGCATGGCGGGAATACCGCGGATATTGAACTGCTGGGCAAGCATCTGGTTGCTGTCCACGTCCACTTTGCCAATCTTGACCTGTCCGTCGTATTTCTGGGCAAGGGCTTCGATGGTGGGCGCAAGGCGCAGACAGGGTCCGCACCAGGCGGCCCAGAAATCCACCAGAACCGGCTGGTCGCTTTTCAAAACTTCAGCCTCAAAATTAGAGGCGTTGAATTCGAGGGGTTTGCTCATTTTTTTCTCCTTTAAGGGCTTTTCAATTTCGGAGATCTTTTGATTGATCTATTTCTTGGATTCCGTCGCATTTCCCGAGGTTACAAAATTACCCGGATATTTCATTCCAGCACTTCCAGGATCACCGGAAAAACACCCTCCCGCACCCCACCAATCCGGGCGGCAGCCCCCCGGGAAAGGTCGATTATCCGCCCCTTCACGAAGGGCCCCCGGTCGTTGATCACCACCACTACCGATTTCCCGGTGCCGGCATGGGTTACCCGACAGCGGGTTCCGAAAGGCAGGCTGCGGTGGGCAGCGGTTAATTTGTCATGCCGGTAGATTTGTCCGTTGGCCGTTTTGCGGCCCACAAATTTGTCGGCGTAGAAAGATCCCCGGCCCCGAAAAACGGCCCTGGACTTTACCCCGGCAGCAGTTTTGCGAACCGCTGCCCCGGCTGCCTTCCGGGGTCCGGGTGGTGGCGCGGGGCGCACCGTTGTTTTGGCAGGAGGTTTTCTTACAACCACTGTTTCGGGCTGAGCGGAATGTCGCTTCCCCCCACCCCGGTCATAGTCCGTCGAACGGTCCTCACGGGAACCTTCGAAGGAGCGCAACTCTTCGCGTTCTTTAGCACCGGTTTTTGCCGCCCCGTCCCGGCTTCCTGCACAGGCGACGGCGATCAGGCCGGCTAAAATAATACCCAATATCCCCCGTTGAGAAATCCCCCTAGCGGAAACTCGCGGGTTCACGTTCTACTCTCCATTGTATTTTTTCAGCGAGGATATCCTCGAATTTGATGTGATCGCTATCTTCACTGTCCTGATCATCCCCATCCGTGTCGCCCGTACCCTCGGTATCCGTATCCGGGGAGGTGCTTTCCACAATTGGGGTGGTTTTTTTCTTGGCAATGCTTACATAATCCGTTGCAGAGGGATACCGCTTCAAAATGGTCTCATAGGTGTCCAGGGCTTTTTCCGGCTCGTTGAGGTCGTTTTCATAAATCCAGGCGATGGCGTAACGGGCCTGAGCGCTGATTTCCAGGGTGGTATCAGCACTGGCAATCATACGATAATGTTCGATTGCCGCCTCAAAATCCCCGTCAAAATATTGCCCCTCGGCCAGCTTGAATTGTTTTTCCAGAGCGGCGAGGACGGTATCCTCAACGGCGGCCGTTTCGGTATACTCCCCGCGGGCAATCAGGATTTCCCGGGCAAAGGGACTGGCGGGATAGTTTCGGAGCAATTCCCCCTCCAGTTCTCCGACCTTGGCCGGATCCGGATTTTCCCCATGAGAATAAATGTAGCGCAGCGAGTAAATGGCTTTGGGGGTCAGAACCGAATCTTCATACGTGGCGAGAAAATTCTCGTAGTGGTGGCGCGCAGAGTCAAAATCCTCAACCTTCAACAGATAAAACTCGGCCAGTTGAAAATGACTGTTCATCAGGTCAAATTCGATCTGGGGTAGCTTGCGTTTTTCCAGAGGCTTGGGCTTGTTTTCGTCCAGCTTGTCCGGATCCAGAATTTTCTCCGGCACCCCTTTTTCCGGGATTTCGCCTCCCTGGGGGGGATTATTTCCCTCCCCCTCCTCCGAACCGTCTGCCAATCGCTCCCGCTCTTCGGTTATTCGCGTTTCGAAAGTCTCGAAAAGACGCAGGAATTCCCGATCCGTCATGCGTTTCAGATTGACCTCATCAAATTCCTTGGGAAGGCTCTCCAGAACATAACCTTCCTTGCGGAAGCGCTTCAGGATCTGCCATTCGGTATTCTTTCGCTCGATCAAACGGTCCACGGAATCGCTGCCGACGATGCTGCGCAGGCTGTCCAGTTGCATCTGGGTGTAGCCCAGGCTGTCCAGGGTGTCGGCGGCGGTTAAATCCTCTGCGGATGGCAATCCCAGGGCAATACGCACCGAATCGTCATATTGGGCCTGGTAGAGCGAATCGCGAAAATAGCTGTCGTTGGTCAGGCGGTAAACCAGGCGTTCGTCTTCGTGAATGGCGCCCCGAATAACCTTGTAATCCTTCAGGAATTGTTCCTTTTCCACGGCCACGTCCACGCTGTCGTATTTGGAAAACAGCTGGCGGACCTTACCGTAATAGACCACCGCCGAATCGAGGTTGTTGAGGTCCCCCTCATAAATCCGTCCCAGCGTAAAAGCAGCCTCGGCCGTGCCCGGATTGCTGCGACGGTTTTCCACCACCTCCTTAAACAGCTCCAGGGCCTCTTCCCGCTCGCCTTCCGCATAGAAATTTTTGGCCATGGTGGTTTTGATGCTGGCTTCAAAGTTTTTGAAGCGAGGTGCGGTTAACATTCGCCGCAGGGTTTCGTAGGATTTTTTATGCTGCCGGGTGGCAGTGTAGGCACGACCCAAATTGAGGCCGGATTTGTATTCGATGTCCAGGGTCGGTTTATAGCGGGCAACATTGCGATACTGCTCGATGGCCTCATCATACTGTTTCTGGATAAAAAAGGATTCGCCGAGGTAAAACAGCAGCAAAGCCTTGTATTCGTCGTCGATTTTTTCCTTCAGGGCGGTATTCAGATAATCGATCGAAGCCGCATAATCTCCCTGATCAAAAGCATAACGGCCCAGCTCAAAATTAGCCTGAGAGCGCAGCTTGGCCTTTTTGGCCTCCTCAATAACCTCCCGGAAATATTTATTGGCTTCCTCAATCTGAGCTTCCTTCAGGAGGGATTTCCCAATCCACAATTTGGCCTCGGGCACCAACTCGCTGTCGGGGTATTTCTGGAGAAATTTTTCCAGGTGATTCCGGGAGTTCAGGAACTTGCCCAGGTGAAATTCGCTGCGGGCAATGTAAAGGAGGGCGTCATCGGCGTAGCCGTTTTCATCGGAATAAATTTCGATGAGCTTCCAGCATTTTTCGATGGTTTTTTCGAAATCGGTGCGGGCCGTGGCCGGCAGCCCGGCCTGGTCGGCATTGTTGCGCATGGTTTTCAGACCGTTTTCATAATGCTGCTTGGCATTGAAAAGGGTATTGTAATAGGCGCAATTGCTGAGGAAAAGCAGGGCCGGGATCAACATCAGCCGGCGCCAGGGAATCGACTTCATAAAAGACATGCAGAAATCCGGATAAAGGCAAAACGAATCACTTTAATAGACCGGGAAGTCCCGGAGATCTTCAATAAGCGACAAAAATCTTCAATATCCAACAGGGGCTATTTTTTCCGCTTGCGGATTTTGGCGACCACCTTGGCCAGTACCGGCAGCACCTTCTCCGCGGGATACGGAAGATGTTCGTCTACCGCGCTGATCAATGGGGTTTCTTCCGGATTTATCTCCATCACGAAGGCCCCGTTGCCCTTGGCCAGGTAAGGCAGGGATGCCGCCGGTTCGACCATGTTGGAGGTTCCCACGGCAATCAGCATTTCCGCTTCCGCGGCGGCCTTCTGGGCCCGCTCCAGGGCGGTTATCGGCAGCGACTCCCCAAACCAGACCACTCCCGGACGGATCAATTTGCCGCATTTGGGGCAATTTGGGGCAATTTCCGGCCCGGCGGAAATCTCGGATTCGGGTCCCCGATAATCACAGTTAATGCATTTGTTCTCCAGGATGTTCCCATGCAGGGAAATGATATTCCCGGAGCCGGCCCGCTGGTGCAGGTCGTCCACATTTTGGGTGATGATGGTAAATTCAAAAAAATAGGGTTCGATATCTCGGAGGGCCAGATGGGCGGGATTGGGTTGCGCTTTTTTGACGATGGCGCGGCGCCAGGCATACCATTTCCAGACCAGATTGGGGTTGGCCGCAAAGGCCCGGGGGTCGGCCAGATCCTGGGCGCGGAATTTTTTCCAGAGCCCGTCGTTGCCGCGAAAAGTGGGGATGCCGCTGGCAGCGCTGATGCCCGCTCCGGTCAAAATAACCAGGCTGTAAGCTTTCTGCAGACGGATCAAAAAATTTTCGGAAAAAGCCATTTTTTCACGTCACCTTCTATTTTACCGAATTGCTGCCGAAACTGGTGCCAACACAGAGGGCCGATTTGATAAGGTGCGAATCCAGGGGAACGGTGCGCTGCCGGTTCATGACCTTCTCCACCGGAACCCCCACCATCTCCGTGCCCTGAATGGCAATCATGTGGTTGAATTTTTTCCGGTGAAAGAGCTCCATCGCCCCAACCGAAAAGCGGGTGGCCAGAAGGCGATCGAAAGCAGTCGGACGCCCGCCGCGCTGAAGATGCCCGAGAATGGTTACCCGGCAGTCTACCCCGGAGCGATCCTCGATCTGGGCAGCCAGGTGATGGGCTACCCCTCCCAACCGCATGCGCAGGGGATCCTCCGCCTGGTTTTGATACTGCTGCTGACCGTCGGCGGCCTTTACCCCTTCCGACACCACCACGATGCTGAAGCGCTTGCCGAAGCGACTGCGCTTGCGCACCACCGAGACAATCTCCTCAATTTCATAGGGAATTTCGGGGATGAGTATCACATCGCCGCCGCCGGAGATGCCGGACTCCAGCGCCAGCCAGCCGGCGTTGCGTCCCATCACCTCCACCAGCATTACCCGGTGGTGGGACTGAGCCGTATCGTGAAGCCGGTCAATGGCGTCGGTTGCCGCGCTACGGGCGGTGTCGAAACCGAAGGTCATATCGGTTTCCATAATATCGTTGTCGATGGTTTTGGGGACCCCGATCAGGCGGGCCCCTTTTTCGGCCAGCCTTCCGCCGATGGAAAGGGTGCCGTCGCCACCGACGCAAAAGAGGGCTTCCAATCCCAGGTCCTCATAGAGACGCATACAATCGTCGCTTTTGTCGATATACTGGCGTTTTTCCCCCTCCCCGACCGGCCACTTGAAGGGATTGGCGCTGTTGCTGGTGCCCAGGATGGTGCCTCCGGTGGTCAGGATACCCGAGACGTCTTCCAGGCGCAGGGTGGAAAAACGCTCTTCCACCAGGCCCTCGAAGCCGTCGTGAAACCCGATGACCTCCATCCCCTCCTGCAAAATCGCCGATTTGGTAACCCCGCGGATAACCGCATTCAGCCCCGGACAATCACCGCCGCCGGTCAGAATGCCAATTCTTCTTTTTCCCATGTCACCCTTTCGCTACCATCGTCGAGTTCGCGCGCGCTACTACTTTGAGGGCCAGGACGTTTTGCCCGCCGCAACAAAATGAATGATTTTCCGATATGAATAGAAACGCGCTGATATTGCAATAATATCGGAAAAAGAAGCGGGAAAATGAGTTCGCCCGGTCACGGGGAGCTAATTTCAGAAATTTAGGCTGTCCAAGCAAGGGAAATGCCCTCTTTAAGCCCGCAAATACGTGGAAAATGCCATTTTAATCGCCCTTCTGGTTGGCGAGACGTTGGGTCAATCGCCCCCGGCGATGGCGCAACGGGGCCTTGAATTTCATCAGCGGGGAAGCGGGGTTGAGCTGGTTCACCCTATCCAGATAGGACAATCCCTCCCCCACCACCAACAGGGCTTCCCGGTAATCCTTGCGGCGATGCTCCAGATATTTGGCGTATTCCTCAATAAAAACCGGATGCCGCATTCCCCGCTCCCTCAGGCTCAGGAAAAACTGCCCGACCTCCTCCCATTCCCCCATTTTTTTGAGGGTCATGGCCAGCATGAGGGTAAGGCGATCCAGCATGGGCGCCGCCAGATCCTCAGGTGTCTCCAGCAGGGTGCGGATCAAATCGGCGGCCTCTGGGAAATGGCCGGCATAATGAAAATACCGGGCTACGCTGTAGAGATCTTCCGGCTCGCTCAGGTGCTGGTGCGGCGCTTCGGCAATGGCGGACATCACCACCGCCAGGCGGGCCAGGTGAACAATATCATGGAAATTATGTTCCAGAACATCGCGCAGCAGCAGGGCCTGGCGCTTGCGAATAAACTCAAAATAAAGCTGAGGAATGAGGCTGCCCGGAATATCCCCAACCCGCTCCTCACCCAGGATATGGCGTTCCAGACTCTGCAGATCGCAGGCCGGCAATCGGCGGCGCCAGATGCGCCGGGCGGCGTGCAGCAGGTCGATGTGGTGCATATCCTCCAGCACCGGCACCATGCTGTTGAGCACAAAGCGGGTGCGCAACAGGGGCAGGTCGAAGGATTTGCCGTTGAAGCTGATCGTGGCCTCACTGGCTTCCAGCATACGGGTCAGTTCCTCCAGCATCAGCCATTCCCCGGCAAAATCCGGCAGTAGAAACTGGCGCACCCGCACGTGGTCGAGTTCGATGGTGCCAACCCCTACCAGGAAAGCATAGGTCCCCGTGCCGCCGGCCAGCCCGGTGGTTTCGGTGTCGATAAACAGCATTCTGGACAGGTTGTGGGGGTGTTGGGGACCATCCCCGGTGAGGCGGTAAAGGCAGGGGGCATCGAAACCCAGATCGCGGCGCTCGGCAAAAAGGGGGTCGCGGTAAATGGGATAGGTATTTTCCTTGACCAGCACAAAACTTTTGTCCCGTTCCAGCACCGAGATCTGCAGTTCGGCGGCCAATTGAGCCACCCAATCCGCAGACGAGGAGGGTTCCGGCCCGGGATCGGGCTTCTTGTTGAGCGCTTCCAGACGCGCCAGGCGATCTTTTAAATTCATTTAAAGCCTCTGGGCAGCGGTTTTTGGCGGTTCATTACGCCACGGATTGCGAATGCGTGCAGAGCCTCAATTAAGGAATGTCCTGTTCGTTATCCCGCCCCGGCCGAAAGCCTACCGGGGCAAGCTTCCCGGGATGACGGCTAGTAGACTGTCAATTGTAATGT
>JAGRBF010000210.1:0-2061 GCA_020434205.1 Calditrichota bacterium
GGCGATGCAGCGTATCGGTCGAAAAAAGCAACGCATAGAGGCCCAAAAAGGCTCAAAATTCGCGAATTTAGATAATTGTCAACACACCCTAAGAATGCTCCCCCCAAAACGCGACTTGACCTAAGTTAACAAACTGTCCCCGGAAGCGATAACCCGCCCGATTTTTGCCAGGCGATCGGAGAGATCCTCGCTGTCGGCCAGGTTGGTGGGCCGCACGTGGACGTCCCGCAACATATAAAAGTGAATATTGGCCCGCTGATGTTCCTCGATAGTGGTGGGGACTCCGTTGAGGATGCCCAGGCGGCGGCTCACGCAATCGGCCTGAAAGCGCGGGTTGGCCTTGCGCCCCCGCTCCTCCACCGCCAGGCGCACCAATGCATACTGGTCCGCGGGTTTCTCTCGTTTAACGCGGTCCTCGATTTCTGTTTTAGCCCGGCTGAGGCTGCCCTGCTGGATCACCAGATCGTAGAGCGAGCAGATGCAGCGCAGATGGGTGATGGCGATGCCCGGGGCCAGGGATTGCAGATAGCCAACGGTTTCCAGGAGTTTGGCGCCGTATTTGCGCAGCGATTCCTCCACCATAATGGCCCGAAATTGCTCGACCCGTCCCACCGCCTGTAAATAGCCTTTCCACGGTTCTACCACATCCCCGTTATTGCGCCCGGTGGAACGCTGGTTGGCCCAGGCCACCTGCTCGGCGCTGCTCATGGTCAGCACTTCTTCCCATTCCTCAAAGTCCTCCGGATCGGTAAAACAGGCCCGGTAAGTTTCCGGATTGGCCTTGCGAAAGGCCTCAAAGAGCGGCGGCAGGGTGGAGGTCCCGAAATTCCACTGGGCGGGGCCAAAAGAGAAACCGGCCCCATCGAAATTGCCGGTGACCTGCTGAAAACGATCCCCGCTGGTTTCGAAGCCGGCCGTAACTGAGAATGCGGTTTCCAGGGCCTGCTCCAGATCTATTTCCGGCAGTTGTTCCGGGTCGGGAATGCGCACCGCAATATGGGTCTCCCGGTTGTCGACCCGGCTGAAAAGGCGATGCCCGGCGATGCGTTCCGCGGCGGCGAACAAGCCGGCCAGGTTGTCCGAGGTCAGATCGGCCCCCAGGCCGTCCCCTTCCACGGCGGCAATTCCCACCGATCCCCCAAAGCTGCTGCGCAACAGTTGGATGGCCGATACCAGCTCGCGATGCACCCGCACCCGGCCACCGCCATCCTGAAATTCCCTCAGGCGAAAATTAGGGGTAAGGCGGGTGCGCGCTTCCCCTCCAACGACAAATTTGCCATCCCAATCGACTTGCCATGCCATACCGATTCTCCGGAGTTATTGGTTTATTCGGCTACGCCGAATGGGTATCGCCCCTTCGCCCTCTCGCCCCTTCGCCCCTTCGCCCCTTCACTTCGTCCAATCCACCGCCAGCAGGGCTTTGAGTCCCGCCTCGCTGTCGAAATAATTGAGGTGATGGCAGGCCACGTTGGTACGGGAAATGGGCTGGGTCCGCCCCTCTCCTACCCCCAGGATGCTGTTCACACTCACCGCAATGTCGTGGGGATTGCCGGAAAAAGCCAGTTTGAGCAACATGCTGTCCTTGCCGGCCCGGGCGATCAATTTGGGGAAAAATTTGTCCGAGGGTTCGCTGTATTTCTGAACCTCGCCGGCCAGGATGGTGTAGGGAATCCCCGGATCGTCGCTGGCGTTGAGTTCCTTGATAAAATCGCCCTTGGGGTTCATCTGCTCCAGGGTAACGGTGATCTTCCTGGAGCGCTGGATCAATCCCACCAGGGCGGGCATTACCGCGGGAACAAAATTAACCGACACGGAGGCCAGCATGCTCAGCAGTTTGCGGCCGTAATCCACCATGCCAAAGGGGGAGCCGACGTTGGGCGTTCCGCACATCACCAGGTGGTCCACCATGTCCTTGCCGCCCTCCCGCTCGATAAACCAGCGCGAAACCAGGCCACCCATGGAATGCACCAGGAGGGTCAGGCGCTTGTCGTCGTTGGGATTAAGACCAACCGTCTCCAGCTGTTTTTTGAGCATCTGAGCCGTTTTGGAGATGGGATTGGA
>JAGRBF010000210.1:2128-15775 GCA_020434205.1 Calditrichota bacterium
CCGTCCTCACCTTTGGCCAACCGCAGGCCGGTGGCGATGGGAGTGGTGTCCCCGATAATCCCGTGAACGCACAGCAGGATGTTTTTGGCGGCCGCCACCTTGCTGGCCACCTCGGTTTCGTGGCGCTCGATGCTGCCGTCTTCCTTGTATTCCACCCAGCACAGGTCGTTGATGTCTTCCTGCTTCAGGTAAGTCTTGAAGAAATATAGCTTAAGGGCTTTGCCAAGGCTGCGGCGGTTGTCCGGAATACTGCTGTCCGGGATGTAATCTATGTCGATGTAGGAGCTGCCGTCGGTGTCCCCGGCGAAAAGGATATGTTCCCCGTCGAAAGTCACCGGAACCATCACCTCCCCTTCTTTGAGGTCCATATCTACCTTGATGCGCAGGGGTTTGTCCCACAGCTTTTCGTTGAGTTTGCCGTCCGGATCGGGAATGTCGCTGATTTCCAGAACTTCCTCGCCGAGCATACCCGCCGCTCCGTCCGTGCTGCGGGTGGCTGCCGCCCCGGGAACCTTGCCGAGCTGGGCATTCAGCAGATCGTAAACCGAACCGCCCGCCAGACTGCGGGTGGCGTTTTGCGCCGGGGTAATGCTGATCCCCGCCTCCAGGAAATCGTGACCTTCGATGGTGAATTTGGCGCTGCTGCCCTTCACCACCGTCGCTTCTCGTCCTACCTTGTCCAAACGGCGCACAATGGTGGTTCGGATGGTTTTGGTGAGCCAGTCGTTGCCGGCCAGGGCCTTTTTCTGGCGCCGTCCCGCCGCCCGGGTGGCGGAGAGCTCTTCCTGCTCCAGCAAGGCGGTTTCCACCGGCTTTTCGCTGGCCAGAAGCTTAAAATGATCCACCGAGCGATTCAGCTCATCCGGCAAAAACATCCAGCCTTCCTCGTCGGAATCGTTTTCATAAGGCCCGCCGCCCCACAAAATCACCGTTTCGCCGGCGGGAACCTTGATGTTCTTTTTCCAGGTGGAAATGCCGAAGCGCTCGGAAAAATAGAGCATGGTGAAGTATAGCTCGCTTTCCGATTTGTTCCCGGCGGTCAGGGTGTAACGCAAGTCCTGCCAGTCGCCGTCCACCTTTACCCAGTCCAGGGTGAGGTCGCTGCCGGCCCGCGGATGGACCTTGTTGTCCGGATCCACCTCGGCAAAGCTAAACTCAATTTTATCCTGAGGCAGATTGGTGCTGTGATTCTCCAAAGCCAGGCTGCGCTCCCAGCGCAAAATATGGGCCAGCACGTCGAACACCCGCTTGGGGGCATCCTTTTCCGCAACGGGAACGGTCCAGATCTCGCTGTCTTCCTCGCGATTTTTGATGCGGTATTGGCCCCCTTCCGCAACCACCGCATAACGGGTGCCCTGGGGCTGTTCCACAAAGTCCACCCCGTGCGAGGGATTTAAAGCCGCCTTAAGGGGAGCGATATCACCCTCGCCGTAAATCAGCATCGGGGGAACCGGCAGGCTGGTAATCTGGGCCTGATAAGCCGCCTGGTCCCCCTCAAAATCCAGGGTGATGGTGCTTTCATCGGCGCCCACCTGGGCGGTAACCGCACTTCCCAGCGCTTTGGCGGTATCGCCCTCTTTGAAGATGGTCAGGGTGCTGTGTTTTTCCGGCTCGGTCGGCAGGCCGTGAATGGCCCCGCAGTCCACCACCCACTCCCCTTTCTTCTGATATACGGGGAACACTTTGGCCACCTCCCCTGCCCCAATGCCCAGAAATCCGTCGTAGGCGTTAAAACCGCGGAAGGTCTCGAACTGGGGGTCCTGAGCGAAAGCGCGCTTGCGAACCCGGGTGCGGGAACGCATAAACAAATTGGCGTAGGAAATGTCGCCCTTGCTTTCGTTGAGAACCTCGGTGAGGGTGGAGGTAAAAACGCCCTGATGTTTCTGAGGGTCTTCCTTGGCGGTTTGGGCCGGTTCGCAGGCGGCCAGCAGAATATGGCGGCTGGAGGGAATCAGCAGTTGTTTTTGCGGTTTTTTCTGCCCGGAAAGCAGCCTGGCGTAAAATCCGTCCCGGTAGCTTTCCAGAGGACGGGTCTGTTCCAGTCCGCCGGTAAATCGGGACACCAGGTGGTTAAATTCATCGATATCGCGGGTGCCGGAGCCGGAATGGCAGCAATCCAGGATCACCGCGATGTGCGGATCCCGGGCCGCCAGTTCGTTCAGCAAAACCGCCAGTTCCTTGTCGGCCAGATCGTATTTGCCGGCGGTGCGGCTATCGTGGCAAACCAGCCCTTCGTCCAGGCCATCCGGGAAATAAGCGGAAAATTCCGAAGCGGATTTGCTCTGGGCACCGTGACCGCAATAGTGGAAAACGGCGGTGTCTCCGGCCTGGGCATTCTTAATGAGATGGTCCTTAAAGGCCTTCAGGACCCCGTCGCGGGTGGCCTGTTGATTGTTGAGAACCTCCACCGCCAGATCCTGTTTCCTGACCCGGGATTTCAGGAAGTCGTGAAAACTCTCAACATCATTCACGCATCCCTGCAGGGACGGCACCCCACCCAGGTAATCGTTAATTCCCACCAGTAGCGCATATACTTTTCCGGGCATCATTGCCTCCTGTTTCGCAAAAACCCCATCCCGGGTAAAACGACGCCCGGTATCCGAGATATACAGAATCCGTTGATTGATCCCCATTGGGGAGGAACCGCAAAGTCGCGAAAAAAATTTAGCCAGGTAACCTGGTTATTTTTTGGAATGTCGAGAAAGAAGAGGCGGGTCTTAGCCCGCCGGTCAGATCTGAAAAGAGAAGCACATCGGAAGCTTAAAGAGAGCCGCCGGTTCCACCGCTTTGCCCGAGATCGCCCCGGTCGTCGGGCCAGTGGATCAGAAAAGTCTGATCTTCATGATCGGCTTTTACTTCGCCGAGAATGACGTCGGAATCTTCTGCCTTTACCACCCACTTCTGACCGTTTTCGGTGGTAAAGTTCAGCGAATCCCCGGGGTCCAAAGTCCCCTGAAGTTCGTGGGAACCGTCTCTTACCAGGTAAATGCTGGCGTAATACTCATCGTGCGTATTCACAAAAGTAATGGAACCGTGATGTCCGGACATGGCGTATCTCCAAAATGTGAATAAAACCCTCGGAACAGGAAAATCAGGCAGATTGCATCGCAATTGGGTGTAATTAAATCAAACTTCATCAGTAAAAAAAATTTTCTTTGACCTTTCTGAGAAAATTTCCGGCCCTAAATACAGATTTTAGAGGGATTGGTCCCCGGGAATCCGGTGGGTGGGCGCGGACATTATTTGGGTAAGGCGGCAAAATTGACTACATTTCACAAAAAGCGAAAAGACCTGCTCATGGCCACCCCACTTCCCGCCCGGTATTTCCCGACGCTGCTTGCCGTAATCTTTTTTTTGCAGGGGCTGGCCGGACAAAGCTACAGCCACCGTTTCGTCAATTTATCGGTCAACGAAGGCCTCTCTCAGGCGACCGTTCAGGCAGTTCTGCAGGACCACCGCGGCTTCATGTGGTTCGGCACCCAGGAGGGTTTGAACCGCTTCGACGGCTACCGGTTTGCGATTTACCGCAACGATGCCGACAACCCGGCCAGCCTGAGCGACAACCGCATCGAATCGCTTTTCGAGGACCCCGCCGGCCGCTTGTGGGTCGGCACCCGGGAAGGCGGCCTCAATTTGTATGATCCCCAAAAAGAGTCTTTCCGCCGTTTTGTGCATCAGCCCGATAATCCCGCTTCCCTTCCCGCCAATAATGTCCTGGCTATTTTTACCGATCACAACAATGTATTATGGGTTGGCACCACCGCCGGGCTTTCCCGGGCCGAACTGCCCGCCGGCGGGCAGTTGCCGGAAAATCTGCGCTTCGAGCACTTTCAGACCCGCCCCGGAGACCCGGGCAGCCTGAGCCACAATTCGGTTTCGGTTATTTTTCAGGATGACCGGGAAGCTCTCTGGGTGGGCACCTGGGGCGGCGGCATCAATTTGCTAAGGCCCGGGACGGATCGCTTCGAACGTTTGCCTTCCCTTTCCGGCAAAAGCAACGAAGCCCGCACGGTGCGCGCCATTTGCCAGGACCGCGAGGGATTCCTGTGGATCGGAACCCTGGGCGGATTGGATCGCTATCACCCCGGCAACCTGGAGCACCGGCATTTTTCCGCTACCCCCGGCGACCAAGGCAGCCTTAGCCACAATTGGGTAACCGCTATCCGTGAGGACCAGCAGGGGAACCTGTGGATCGGAACCCTGGGCGGCGGATTAAATTTCCTGTCCCGCAAGGAGGCGCAAAACCCGACCTTCGCCGTTTTTCAGCAGATCTCCGGAGATCCCCTGAGCCTGAACTCCAATGACGTCCAGGCCATCGCCACCGATTCCGCGGGCAGCATTTGGGTTGGCACCAGGGCCGGCATCAGCCGTTTGGATCGCCAGGACCGCCTTTTTCATCACTTCCAGCATCAGCCAAATTCCGACAATAGCCTGAGCGCCAACCAGGTGTGGGCCATTACCGAGGATGCCCGCCGCAACCTCTGGATCGGAACCCTGGGCGGGGGGCTCTCCCAAATGCGGGAAGGCAAACAGCCCGGTGTTTTCGACTTCCGAAACTTTACCCGACGCCCCGGGGATGTTTCCGGGATCGGCTCCGACGCCATTCTCAGCCTGCATGAGGATAACAGAGGGCGGTTGTGGATTGGGACCCGCGGTAACGGTCTGGACCGCTACGACCGCCAGACCGGGCGCTTCACCCATTTCCGGCACGACGGGGAGAAGGTCCATAGCCTCAGCCACGATTGGGTTACCGCCCTGTGGTCCGCCCCATCGGGTGACGGCGAAACCCTGTGGATCGGAACCTGGGGAGGGGGCCTCAACCGCTTCGAGCCGTCCCGGAACACCTTTCGCCATTTCCTGCACCAGCCTGAAAATCCCAACAGCCTCAGCCATAACGGGGTGCGGGTAATCCGCGGGGATAGCCGGGGCAATTTGTGGATCGGCACCGAAGAAGGCCTCAATCGCTTCGACCCCAAAACCGAACTTTTCACCCATTATCGCCATCAGAACGGACAGCCGGGTGGCCTGAGCAACAACTGGGTAAAAACCGTCTACATCGACCCGCAGGGACCGGTGTGGGTGGGCACCAACAACGGCCTGAACCGCCTGGATCCCGCCAGCGGGGCGATCAGCCAGTATCAGATCAAGGACGGGCTGCCCAGCAATGCGGTCTACGGCATTGTTCCGGACGACAGCGGCCACCTGTGGCTGAGCACCAACAAGGGCCTTTCCCGCCTGGATCCCGCCAGCGGGACCTTTCGCAACTACGACCTGCAGGACGGGCTGCAGAGCAACGAATTTAACGCCGGAGCCTATGCGCGTCGCCGCAACGGGGAGATTCTTTTCGGGGGCATTAACGGGCTCAATCTCTTCCATCCGGACAGCATCCGGGACAATCCTTTCCGCCCCCCGGTGGTTCTGACCTCCTTCAAACGCTTCAACAGCGACAGCAGCGAGGGTATCGCCATTGTCGAACGGGGCATTTCCAGCCGGCACGAGCTGATTCTCAGCCATACCGATAACATCTTCACCCTGGAATTTGCCGCTCTCAGCTATCGCAATCCGACCAAAAACCAGTATGCCTACCGTTTGAAAGGCTTCAACGACCGCTGGATATACCTGGGCACCAAACGCGACGTCACCTTTACCAATCTGGATCCCGGGGAATACCTGTTTCAGGTGAAAGGCAGCAACAGCGACGGGGTCTGGAACGATAACCCCACCGAGTTGGCCATTACCGTTACCCCGCCGTGGTGGCGCACCCGGGTCGCCTATGTTTTCTACGGATTATTGTTGATTGCCGGAATTTTCGGGGTAGATCGTTTTCAGCGGCGGCGTCTGCTGAGGCGGGAATGGGAAAAGGCGCGGGAGAAGGAGCTGGAGCAGGCCAGGCAGATCGAAAAGGCCTACAAAGAGCTCGATACCGCGCACGAAAATCTCAAAAAAACCCAGATGCAGCTGGTCCAGCAGGAGAAAATGGCTTCACTGGGGCAGCTAACCGCCGGCATCGCCCACGAGATTAAAAATCCGCTGAATTTTGTCAACAACTTTGCTGAGGTAAACGAGGATCTGGCCCGGGAGTTGGGCGAGTTGCTGAAGGACAAGGTTGAGGATCCTGAGGTCGGCGATTTGTTGGAGGACCTGGCCCTCAACGCCGCTCAAATAGCCAAACACGGCAAGCGGGCCGACGGAATCGTGCGGGCAATGGTCCAGCATGCTTCGGGAGGCAGCGGGGCCCGCGAAGAAACGGCCATCAACAAACTGGTGCACGAATACAGCGAGCTGGCTTATCACGGGCGGCGCGCCCAGATCGCCAATCTGCAGGTCAGCATGGAATACGACCTCGACCCCGAGGTGGGCAGTCTGGCGATTATTCCCCAGGAGATCGGCCGGGTGGTTCTCAACCTGGTTGGAAACGCCCTGGATGCCCTGAACGACCCAAACGCGCCCGTCACGGGGAAAGATAAGCCGCTGGTGAGGGTGGTAACGCGCCGGCAACAAGGCGGTATCGAAATTCGCGTTATCGACAACGGTCCCGGCATCCCGGAGAACATCCGCGGCAAAATTTTCGATCCCTTCTTCACCACCAAAGCCAGCGGTTCCGGCACCGGATTGGGATTATCCCTCAGCTTCGAGTCCATCACCAAGGGCCACGGCGGGAAGCTTCGGGTGGAAAGTGAGCCGGGCTCCGGGGCGACCTTTATCATTTTCCTGCCGACAGACGGGCATACCCATCCTTAGCGGCCATCCCGATCAGCAACAGCCAGGGAGCGCTGTGCATCAGGGCATCCCCCCAGTCGATCAGGGTCATCCCCACCGCTCCCCCGGCAATCCAGCGCAACTTTCCCCAGATATGCGGTTCCGGAAAAAAGGGAGCCAGCCCGAGGGTCAGACACATCAACAAAACAGGTGCATATTTGCCGTTCATTTGAGGTTCCTTGTTACAGGGTTACAGGGCTATTTGGCTTCGCCAAATGTATCGAAGTATCGAAGTATCGAAGTATCGAAGTGTCAGTGCCTATACCCCCACACCTCGACACTTTTCCCCTTTAGATGCCCCAGCCGGCTTTAGGACTCAAAAAAATCTTCAATTTTTGCTTTGAACTTGCCGGGAATACCCGGATTTTGGGACATGGAAAAAGCCACCCTGCTGATAATTGAACCGGATTCCGCGGATCTGGACGCTCTGGTGGAGGGTTTGCAGGTTCGGGAGGACTGGATTCTTCACTGCGCCCCGACCCGCAAGGAAGCCATGAACATTCTCAGCAGCGAGGTGCCGGATCTGATCCTCTGTGCTTTTCGCCTCCGGGAATGCACCGCCCTCGACCTTTTGCCTATCCTTCAGGAGCGTTTTCCCAACCTCCCGTTTGTTATTACCGCACGGGAGATCAGCGTGGAAAATGCCATCCAGGCCATTCGCGCCGGTGCCGCCGAGGTGCTGATGAAACCCCTCAAGATGCCGGTGTTGCGCCGGCAACTGGCGGATACCCTGGCACGCCAGCAGTTGCGGCGCTCCAACCGCTCCCTGCGCGAAGCATTGGCGCGCGGCGACAGTCCTCTGGTTGGCAACTCTCCGGGCTTTCTGAAGACCATTGCCCTGGCCGAGCAGGTGGCACCCTCGCGCAGCACCGTCCTGATAACCGGGGAAAGCGGCACCGGCAAGGAGATCATCGCCAACGCCATTCACAGCTTCAGCCGCCGCAGCGAAAAACCCTTTGTCAAAATCAACTGCGGGGCCATCCCCGAAAACCTGATGGAATCGGAGCTTTTCGGATATCAGAAAGGGGCCTTTACCGGGGCGCATCATTCCAAAAAAGGCCGTTTCGAGATGGCCCATGAGGGGACTCTTTTTCTCGATGAAATCGGGGATTTGCCGAAGGCCATGCAGGTCAAACTGCTGCGGGCCCTGCAAAGCGGGGAAATCGAAAGGGTGGGCGCCACCGAAACGGTGAAAGTGGACGTGCGGGTAATCGCCGCCACCAACCAGGATCTGGAGACCATGGTCTCCGAGGGGCAATTCCGGGATGATCTCTTCTACCGGCTCAACGTCATCGCCATTCACATGCCGCCCCTGCGGGAGCGCATTGAGGACATCGCCCTGCTCACCCAGTTTTTCATAGAGCGTTACAACGTTCTGAACGACAAACTGATCGAGGGCATCAGTCCCCGGGTGCTGAAAGCCATGCAGGGTTTTCCCTGGAAGGGCAATATCCGGGAGCTGGAGAACATGGTGGAGCGAGCGGTGGTGCTGGCCCAGGACCCCATTCTGGAGGTTTCCCATTTCCCCGCCCTGGCCGCCAACTATCTGCCGGATAACGCCCCCATTTCGGTGGTGGGGCTTACCATGGCCGAGATTGAAAAGCTGGCCATCATTCAGACCCTGCAGCACTGCCATCAGGATAAGCACCGGGCCGCCAACATGCTGCAAATCAGCCTGGCCACCCTGTACCGCAAAATCAAGGAATATCAGATTCCGGAGAAAAATCCCAACCCATCTTGAGGCATGCCCTGTTCGTCATCCCGCCCCGGCCTAAGACATATCGGGATGACGGGCCAGAAGTCACCAAGCCACCCCTCCATCTGTCCATCCGTCCATCCGTCCATCTGTCCATCTGTCCCCTTCCCATGGTGGTCTGGTAATTTTGTTTGCGCGGTCCCGCGATTCTCATTTTGACATTTTTCTCCCAATCCACACCACAGACTTCTCAATTTGAAAAAACCGCCGTCCTCCGCTTTTCCATCTCCCTTTGCTCACCTGATAAACACTGCGCCCTAAGGGATTTGATGTTTCCGGGGATCCGATGAGAACTTCGGCAAAAAATTCTCAATCTGAGAAACGCCCTGATCCCCCTCCCCTCCCAACACTCCCCTACCGGCTCCTTTTCCGCCTTAAAGCTGGGAATTGGTTCCCAAGTCACCCTCATCACTTCATACTTTTAAACCCTTGTTTATATAACTGATAGAAGATTTTCAAAACCCGTTCCGCCACCTTTTTTGAGTTTTTTCCCGCTCAGAATAAAGTTGGCACCTGTTTTGTTTTATATCCCTTCAGTTCTGAAAAAAAACCTAGGGAGCAAAAACATGAATGAGAACCGGGAACGAATTGACGAACCTCCTGCGGCGGGGTATCTCCAACAACAGAACGCCGCAAAACAGTATCCGCTGTATTTCCCCAACGGTCAGAAGGTCCCCTCTTCCGGGATCGACTCCCGCTGCGGACATCCGCTAATCCGGGCTCATGGCCTGGAACGCCGGTTTGGGCTGGAGAAGCTTTTTTTGAAATTCGAGGGGTTTAACCCCACCGGGACTCAGAAGGACCGCATTGCGGCGGCCCAGGCCGCCGACGCCCGCAGCAAGGGTTTCGGCCAGATCACCCTGGCTACCTGCGGTAATTACGGGGTTGCCGGGGCGCGGGCCGCGGCGGATGCGGGATTGGATTGCGTCATTTTTATTCCGGCCAAATACCATACCCGCCGCATCACTGAGATGCTGAATGTCGGCGCCACGATCGTCCGGGTGGAAAGCGACTATGAGGGTGCGGTGGAAGCCTCCCGCAGCTACGCGGAAAAAAGCTGGGTCTACGATGCCAATCCCGGCCCCAATAACGCGCACGTGCAGCTGGCGGCTTATGCCGAAATCGGTCGGGAAATTGCCGGAGAATTGGCGGAAAACCCGGCCCTGGTGGCCGCGCCGCTGTCCAATGGCACCACCCTGGCCGGGGTCTATCAGGGATTTGATAGCGCCGCCCGGGAAAACGCCTCCAAAAGGCGCCCCAAAATCGTCGGGGGTTCGACCCTCCGGCAAAACCCCATCGTGTCCTCCTTCCTGAACGGCAGCGAACGCTGCGTGGATCTGGACCCGTCGGCCATCCGGGAAACCAGCGTCAACGAACCGCTGGTCAACTGGCGCGCCGCAGATGGGGATATTGCTCTGGACGCCATCCGCGAAAGCGGCGGCTGGGCGGGGTATGCGGCCGACTACCGCCTGGTGGAAACCAGCCGGATGCTGCGTCGCGAGGTGGGGATCGACGTACTGCCGGCCGCTACCGCGGGTCTGGTGGTTTTGCTGGACAGCCATCGCCTTCACCACCAGGACGGCGGCACTTTTGTGGCGGTGCTGACCGGCCGCCGCCTTTAACCAAAATCAACTTTTTTTCGGGACAGGAACAACCATGGAAGCACAACCTTTGCAAGCCGCGGTACGCCGCCCCATTACCCGCAGCGGACTTCAGAAGCTGGCGGTAATCGATACCCTCGAGGTGGGGCCGGTTAAGCTGACCCCGGAGCGTTTGAGCGCAGAATACCGGGTTTATCAGAACGGGCAACTGTTTAAGAACACCCTTATTTATCGCTACGAAGAAGGGGTTTTCGACCCGCGCGATCCGGCTGATTATCATCTGGCCAGTATGATCGCCGCCCAGGTGGCGGTTAACTACGGCCTTTTCGCCAAAAAAATGGTGTTCCACGGTCCCCTGGACGGTATTGATCAGCAGTTTCTGCGGGATATTATCGAAAACACCGCCCGCGAGATCTATGCGCTCAAGCTGCGCGAGGACAATCCCTTTTTGATGCCCGGGTGGGAAATTCCCCCGGCTTACAACTGGGCTTCCTACACCAACGCCATGCTGCAGTTCAGCGAAGCGGTGCCCCTGGCCCCGCAAACAGCCGCTCCCCGTCCCCTGGATAAACGCTGCGGAATTCTCTCCAGCGGGGGCAAGGAAAGCCTGTTGACCTTCAGCCTGCTCACCGAAATGGGTTACGAGGCATATCCCCTGTATGGCAACGAGTCCGGGCGCCACTGGTTTACCGCCCTGAACGCCTACCGCCATTTTCGGGACAACGTTCCCAATACCGGGCGGGTGTGGATGAACAGCGATCGCCTCTTCAGCTGGATGCTGCAATTCCTGCCCTTCGTGCGTCCCGATTTCGCCAGCCTGCGGGCAGACGAATATCCCATCCGGCTGTGGACGGTGGCGGTTTTCCTGTTTGGGATGCTGCCCCTGGCCCGCAAACACCGGATGGGCCGCATCCTGATCGGCAACGAATACGACACCACCTGGCCATCGGTAGACCGCGGCATTCCCAACCACAGCGGATTATTCGACCAGAGTCGCCACTTCGACAATCTGCTGAGCCGCTACTATCAGGACCGCCAGTGGGGATTCGAACAGTTTTCCCTGCTGCGCCAACTGTCCGAGCTGATGGTTCAGAAGATTCTGGTTAAGCGCTATCCCCAATGGCAGCAGCACCAGGTTTCCTGCCACGCCACCCATCCGGTAGAGGGCATAATACGCCCTTGCGGCAAGTGTGAAAAATGCCGGCGGGTTATCTCCATGCTCACCGCCGTGGGTGGCGATCCGCTCAACTGCCTGTATCAGCCCGATCAGGTGGCCAAAGCCCTGGTGGCCGTTTCCGAAAAAGCCCTGCATCAGGAAGGACCGGTTTACCGGCACCTGCTGTGGATGCTCAGCCGGGCCGGCCATATCCAACTGCAACCCCCGGCCAGTTTCCTGGCCCAAAAACAGCCAGCGGTGATGAAACTGCGCTTTCATCCCGACCGCTCCCCTTTGGAGGTTATCCCGGAGGACATGCGACGCCCCCTGTTCGACATTCTGTTGAACTATGCCGACGGCGCGGTGCGCTTTAACGGAGAAGAATGGAAAAAATTTGATCCCATGCGGTGAAGGTGAAACAGTGTGGGGGTGTAGAGGTGTCGGGGTGTGGGGGTGGTTGGGTAGCCATGTAACCATCCAACCATCCAACCATCGCCGCAGGCGATAAACATTCAACCATTCATCAATCAACCACTTACAGATTTATTTTCAGGATTTTTCACATGAGCAAAACAACTCTTCCGAATCTCGAAAACCGGCACATCCTCGGCGAATTGACCTGGCCGGAAGCCGGTCAGCGTTTTAAAGAGGTAGACGTGGCCCTCTTGCCGGTAGGCGCAATTGAGCAGCACGGTCCCCATTTGCCACTGGATACCGATGCCTTCGACGCGGCCTATTTGTGCGAAATGGTGGCCCGGCAATGCCCGGCTCCGCGCCCTCTGGTGCTGCCCCTGATTCCCTACGGGGTTTCCTACCATCACGACGAGTTTCCGGGGACCCTGAGCATCAGCAACGATACCCTGGCCAATCTGGTGTATGATGTGGGGATGAGCGCCGCCCGCAACGGCATCAAAAAATTACTGATCATCAACGGGCACGGTGGCAACGGACCCACCCTCAATTACGCCGCGCAGATGATCAACCGGGACGCCCGCATTTTTGTGGGGGTGGACAGCGGGGAAACCAGCGACGTGGATATCGACGCCCTGGCGGAAACGGAAAACGACGTCCATGCCGGTGAGGTGGAAACCAGCACCACCCTGGCCATTCGCCCGGAATTGGTGAAAATGGACCTGGCGGAAGCGGCGGTTCCCAGCTTCGACAGCCACTACCTTAATTTCAGCTCCCAGCGTGGGGTATCCTGGTATGCCTATACCCATCGGATTTCCCACAACGGGGTGATGGGAGATCCCACCAAAGCCTCCGCCGCCAAAGGGCAACGCATGTGGGAGTTGATGATCGAACATCTGGTAACCCTGGTGGAAGACCTGAAAAACCTGCCCCTCAACGAGATTTACCAGCGGCGGTATTAACTCAGGTTTCGCTACCGGAATTTCCCTGCCGGAACAACCGGGGATGGTTTTTCAGATTTATCTGGCGGCGCTCCCGAACCTGGCTGCGCCGCGATTCAGGGATCTGAAGCTCGTTGACAAAACGCAACAGCCGGGACAATTGCCGCTCAATGTCCGCCAGGATCTCTTGCTGATGTTCGTTGAGGGGCCCCAGAGTCCCTTTGCCGAGCATTTCAAGGCCGACATGAATGGAGGACACCGGGGTTTTAATCTGATGGGAAAGGTAGGCCAGAAGGTTGCGGTTGCCGATGCGCTTTTCGCCGGTCAACTCGGCGGATCTTACCGAAACCAGGGCTGCTTTGCCGTCGGAAATATTCGCATCAATAGCGGTGAACTGGACCCAATAGGTTTGATCTTCCCGAAGCGATACGAGCTTTCCGGACATGCCGTGGCGGTTTTCCCGGAGCTCGCGGAGGGCATCTTTCAGCAGTGCCGCGCGGGTTCCGGGAGTCGCAATTTCCGCCAGCAGATAACCTTCCACGATTTCTTCGGGCATGTCCAGCCAGTTCAACATTGCCAAATTGGCCACCACCACCCGGCTGTTGGCTTCCAGAATCATCACAGGCAGGTCGATGGCATCCAAAACGGGAATTAATGCACCTGGGAAATTCTCTTTCTTATCCATGAAATCTTTTTCCGTTTTCCTTTCAAATTATTCGCTCTATATGGCTTTAAATGACTGACCACCAGGCCACCAGGAACAGCCTTAGAGCGTCAATTTTGTTTGGTCGGTTACTTTTACTTGTAGACTGTCAATTATAGTAAGTCCTGTTCGTCATCCCGGCAATCTTTAAGGCCGGGATCCATCGGGACGTTGGGCTTGGACCCCGGCCCAAAAGCATACCGGGGTGACGGTTCAGAGGCCACAACCAGACTAAACACACTTGACAGGCTACTAGTAGACTGTCAATTATTAGGTGTCTACTTATTCATCGCGGTAATTTTTATGCCGGGATTCATCCA
>JAGRBF010000211.1 GCA_020434205.1 Calditrichota bacterium
ATTTGCGCCTTTGCTCTTGTGAAAATAGGGGTGAATGGATATATTGATCTACATCACACGAGTTGCCGTAGATCACATTTTCGCTGCGTCGGCCTGAGCTGAACTTACCTGGATCGCAAATTCCACCCAGTGGATGGGAATTTTTCCCCAATCATCATGGGGAAGCTGGTATTTCACCATTTGGAGAAGTCTGTATGCGCCAGAAAGATACGGATAAAATTATTGGGGTGCTGTATATTTTAACCCTTTTGTTCCTGGCTCTGATCTATTGGCAAACCACCATGGTCAACGATCCCGGTGTCCTGCAAACCATCCGCGAGGCCGGTATGCTGACCTCCGGTGAAGGCGCCCTGCTGGCCAGCATGAATATGAGTGCCGAAACCGCCCTGACCACCGGATTCTCAGTATCCCTATTTTTCGGAGTGGCCTGGATGATGACCCGTTCCAAATCCTTCTGACCATCCAAGGCCCCCCTACCCCCTTTTGAACCGGCAGGGCCCTGCCGGTTTTTCATTTTTCCCCACCTTGCCCTTTAAGCCACTCCTGACTATTTTGAAGCCGGTTGCATTCCTTTCAAAAAGGGCAGCATTTCCGGGAATAGGCTATAAAAGATGCACCACTTTATCGTTCAGCTAAATCAGGTAGTGATGAACTTCCGAGGCCCTCTCACCAAAAATCTTCCCACCCGATACCTGCCCCGCAGCCGGCGCGCCCGCCTTCTTTGGGTGCTGGCGGGTCTCTCTGCCTTAGCTGTTCTGCTCACCCCCCTGAGTTCCCCTCTGTTTCCGGCCCGTTACAGCACTGTTATTCTGGGTGAAAACGACCGGATTCTGCGGGTTTTTCTGGCGGAAGACCAGCAGTGGCGCCTGCCTCCGGATTCCAGCCTGGCCATCCCGGAAAAGCTGAAGGACGCTGTGCTAACCTTCGAGGACCGGGCCTTTTCCTACCATCCCGGTTTTAATCCTTTTGCCCTGGCCCGGGCAGCCTACCAGAATGGGCGGGCGGGCCGGGTGGTCAGCGGAGCCAGCACCATAACCATGCAGGTGGCCCGGCTGGCTCGCCCCAAGGCCCGAACCCTGGCCAACAAAGCAGTAGAGCTTCTTCAGGCCATCAAAATCGAATTGCTTTATTCCAAATCCGAGATCCTTTCCCTTTACCTGAACCATGCCCCCTACGGCGGCAATGTCGTGGGTTACCAGGCCGCTTCGCTGCGGTATTTCCAAAAACTCCCCGCGTCGCTAACCTGGAGCGAAGCCGCCCTGCTGGCGGTTTTGCCCAATGCGCCGGGACTTTTGTCCCCGGATCGCGGCCGGGAGGCTCTGCGCAACAAACGCGACCGCCTGTTGGAACAGCTTTACCGGGAAGGTTATCTCGATTCCCTGGAGCATTCCCTGGCGGTCCTGGAGCCTCTGCCGGTGGGGGGAATCCCTTTTCGGATTCAGGCCCCGCACCTGAGTCGCTACCTTAAGCAGAAATCCGGAAACCGGGGGGGGATTGTCAGTACTACAATTAATCCCGCCCATCAGGAAAATGTAGAAGCCTTACTGGGTCAGCACATTGCCTTCCTGCAGGAACAGGGGATCGGCAACGGCGCGGTTCTGGTCGCGGAAACCCAAACCGGGAAAATCCGCGCCTATGCCGGCTCCGCGGATTTTTTCGATGTAACCCATCAGGGCCAGGTCGATGGGATTCGCGCCCCCCGCTCCTCGGGGTCCATTCTGAAACCGTTTCTGTATGGATTGGCCTTCGACGAAGGCCTGCTGCTGCCGGAAACCCTGATAAAGGATATCCCCACTTTTTACGGTTCTTTTTCCCCACAAAATGCGGACGAAAAATTCGAAGGGGTCATTTCCGCAAGGGAAGCGCTGACCCGATCCCTTAACGTTCCCGCGGTGCGGTTGCTGTACACTTACGGCCAGCCCGGATTTTATCACTTTTTGCAGGAAGCCGGGGTTTCCACCCTCTTCCGGGCCCCTTCGGCATACGGTCTGCCCTTAATCCTGGGCGGTGCGGAGACCACCCTCTACGACATGACCGCCCTTTTCGCGGGTCTGGGGAAACTGGGGCGATTTGCCCCCCTGCAGATTTATCGGGATCTTCCGCCTGGGGCCGGCAAACAGCTCATCAGCCCCTATGCCAGCTATCAGGTCCTGGATGTCCTCCGCGAGGTAAAGCGGCCGGGAGCGGAGTATTACTGGCACCTTTTCGGCGATGCGCATCCGATTGCCTGGAAAACCGGCACCAGTTACGGTCAGCGGGACGGCTGGGCAATTGGGGTTACCCCGGAATGGACGATTGGGGTTTGGATCGGGAATTTCGACGGTGAAGGCAATGCCAACCTGGCCGGGGCCAAATCGGCCGGCCCCCTGCTTTTCGACATATTCAACTACCTTCCCCAGAAGCCCGGCGGCAACTGGTTTACGGCTCCGGATTCCGCCGGTCGTCCGGTTACCATTTGTTTGGAAAGTGGCTTTTTAGCAGGGGAAAGTTGTCCGGAAACGGATGTTGTAACGGGTCCGGCGGGCATGAAAGCGCTGCGGCGCTGTCCCTATCATCGCACCCTGCACGTCGATTTGCAGGAAAAAGAGCAGGTCTGTTCCCTCTGCTGGGAAAGCGGCGCTCACAAGGAGATTCGCCGGCTGGTTTATCCACCGGAAATCGCCCAGTTTCTCAGGGAGCGGGGCCGGCTGCTTTCCCCGGTTCCACCGCATCACCCCGGATGCCCCAACCAGCCTTCCGAGCACCTCATAACCATTCTGTATCCCCAGCAGGGGAGCCATTTGTGGGTGCCGCGGGATTTCGGGGGCCTTCGTCAGAAAATCGTTTTCCGCGCCGCCCATCAGGATCGCCAGAGCTACCTGTACTGGTATTTAAACGATCATTATCTGGGTAGCACCCAATATCGGCATGAGCTGGCGGTATCACCGGAGAAGGGGTGGCAGGAACTGCAAATTGTGGACAACAACGGGGTGCGCACCCGGTCCCGCTTTTTCGTGGATTCCCGATAAAACACCGGGTCATTTTTCCAGGGTGAAGGGAGTGCTTCCCCACCCCCCGGAATAAAATAGCGCCTTTTGGCTTTCAGACACAAGCAAACGGATTTGAGGTGAATTCCGGCTTTACTGCTGCAGGAATTTTTTGTCCAGGCGGTTCATGGCCACCTCAAACCCGGATTTCATCAGGCGGGCCGCTTCCCGGGAGGTGAGCTGCAGTCCCTGGGCGGCGGTTTCGTGTTCGAGCAGATAGCGGTCCGAAAAACCCTCCGGCGCCTCTTTCCCATAGATTTTCTGCTCCATACAAGCCTCTGTTTTGCATTCGGTGAGGGTCTTCATGAAATGCTTCACGGCCTGATAGCGGGCAAACTGTTCGTCGGGATCCTGGGTGATGCGGACGAATTTCATCACCGCTTCGGTATGGGACGCGCAATACCTGGCTTCAGGGGATTCCGCCGGGTAATCCTGGCAAATACCGGCCCCGCTACTGCAGGCGGAAAGCATCAGTATTAAACTCAAGAAGGCGGTGAAAACCAAAACGGGGACGACAGAACTACGATTTTGCTTCATATCCAAGTGCCTCAACAGTTAAAAAACCAGACAGTTAATGGGGTGAAACCTTCAATTTTATTCTTTCAAGAGCGGCCTGGACCTGAGAATCCACATTCTCCAGTCCGGGATTGCTGGTTTCGGTTAGCCGGTACCAGCTTTCCGCCTCCTCCCAGCGCTGCGCACTTTCGCACTTCCGGGCACGCCAAAAAAAGTGTTGGGTAAAATAAAGGCGGAAAACCTTTATCATGCGGTCCGGATTCCCGGATTGCCGGGACAATAATGATTGGGGTAATTTGATTTTTGCAGGATCGCTTTCTATCCAGTTTTCTCCCGGCATTTTTACGCAGAATGCCGCGCCGGTTGGTTCGAGCATGGTGGCGGCAATAACTTCGGACGGCGGTTGATAGGTAAAATAGACATCGCGGCCCTGAGAATGTGAGATCTTTATCACCTGACGAATCATTTCCATGTAATGATATTGAATGATATTGGGATCAAAGTCCTTTTTCTCCTCAAAAGGCCGCACCGCGTTCAGGAAATTGTCCAGGTAAGGCTGCAGATCCTGCAGGCGATCTCCGTAATGCTCCTGCATCCATTGAATATACCAGCTTCGGCGCATGAGTTGCTGATCCAGGACCATCAGATCCGGGCGCCGGCCTTCCACATACTGAGCGTAATTGAGGGGAAAGTAAAAGGGGTCCCAGTTGGCGAAAACAACTCCCCCCTCCCGGGTGGTTTCGAAAAGATTGTCGATGTAATAACCGGCAAAATCCTGGCGGCTCATGTCATTGTGCCGGTAATTCTGCAGGGGGACCTGAAAGGTCAGCACGGCCAGGCCGGTAAGGGTCCATGGCAGGATCCTCAGTTTTGATTCGCTCGCAACGAAGCTCCAAACAACCGCCAGAAAAGAAATCAGAAAGTACTCGGGAATGTAAAAAACGGAGACCAGGGCAATGTGTTCCTCCCGGATCTGGGGATTGGATACGTCAAAATTGGTCAGCAAAGTGGTTATGGGGCCGGTGAAGAGCAGTAGCGCCAGGAAAAGCCAGCCCAGGGACATTCTGCGGCGAAAAAGGCCGGCCAGCCCCAGGAAAGCCAGGGCGATTACCAGATAGCTGGTTCCTTCACCCCATTGGGTGGTCAACAATTGCCAAAAGACCGCCAGCTGGGCCCCAATCCCATCCCAACCGCTCCAATCGGTAATCTCGTATTGATGTCGGGAGACCGTGCGCCAGAAATTCTCCCAGTTTTCCGGATTTCCCCAGTCCATGATGGGGTTGCGCCGGGAGGCCAGCGGCAGATACAGGTAGGGCATCAATCCCAGAAATCCCGCCAGCACCCCGCCCGCCAGCAGTCGGTAATTCCTGAGAAGGGAACGCTCCGTCCCCATCATAAAAAGAACGATGGGCGGCAGGATGATGACCATCGTGGTATGATTGCTGAGCCCCAGGCCAGCCAGGTAAAAAAACAGCAAAAACCAGCGCCCTTTGGCCCGGGGGCGGGACTCGCCGATCCAGCGCATCAGCACCCAAAACAGGGCCCCGGTTAAGGCGGCATGGAGGCCGTAAACTTCGGTTATAACCGCCTGTTCCCAGGTCTCCAGCGCAAAGGCGGCCAGAAGTCCGCCCAGGCCGGCAGCCAGACTCCGCCAGCCGTTCCCGGTGGCGCCTGCAAAAACGTTCGACAGCAATTCCTGCAATGCCCCGCTGAAGAATGCCGCTCCCAGGGCCATCAAAACCGCAGACATCCAGTTGAGGCGAACCGCCACGGGATCGAGCGGCAGCTTTGAGAAGGTATTTCCCAGCAAGGTAAAGAGGGGATAACCGGGCTGGTGAGGCACTCCCAGGGTCCAGGCAGCGGCTATGAGTTCGCCACTGTCTTCAAAGGTAACGGTGGGGGCAAGGGTTGCGCCGTAAACCAGCAGGGCGATGGCAAAGGTTCCCCAAAGCGGGGCGGCAGTTTTCAAAAACGCTTTCATGAAAATCGGCTAAAGCATGACACTGGGGCGGGAGGCCCAAAGCAGCAGCCTCACCATTTGCTGTAAACATAAACAATCCCCTCCCCGGAAGCATGTTCAAACTTGCTAAATTTTCCTTCAGCAAAAAATAATTTGCCGCCTCCGGCAAGCGCGCCTTACCTTTACTTTTGTTCGAAACGTATTGGCGTCACCTAAATTTCCCAATTTTCCCCCCTTTTTCCCAACCGGAGTTGATCTTGACAGTGACCAGGATTTACCTGCCTCTATTAGTGTTAATCCTTTTCTCCACCCAGCTGATCTCTGCCATCCACTACCAGGTTTCCTGGCCCCGGCCCCACACTCACTATTTTGAAGTGACCGTTACCGTGGACCAGCTTCGGGGAAAAGAAACCCAAATCCGGATTCCCGCCTGGCGTCCGGGGCGATATTTCATGCAGAATTTTGTGCGCAACGTGGTCGGCGCCGCGGCCCGGGACGAGAAAGGCAATCCCCTTTCCTGCATCCAGGCGGACCAGAACACCTGGCAGATTGCCCATAACGGGGCCAAAAAGGTGGTGTTTTCCTATCGGTATTATGCCCCGGATCTGGATGCCGGCAATTCCTATGTGGATGATGCCCAGGCGCTGCTGAACCCGATTGCCCTGCTGGTTTACCTGCCCGGGCGCGAAAGGGAACCCTGCCGCCTCTCTCTTTCTCTCCCCGATAACTGGCTCAGCTATTCCGCCCTCCGGGGATCCGGCGAAAAGGGGCGTTATGAAGCATCCGATTATTACGAATTGGCGGACTCCCCCATTCTGGCCACTCCCAGCGCCAAAAACTTTCGTTTTACCTCCCACGGGCAAACGGTCGAAGGGGTGGTTCAGGGCGGATTCCCGGAGGATCAACTGCCCCGGATAAAAGGGATTTTGAAAGACATTACCGATGAGCAGGGGGCTTTGTTCGGCGGCCTCCCCTTCGAGCGATTTCTGTTTATCCTGGAATTTGTGCCGCGACCACGAGGGCATGGGGTCGAGCATCGCAACAGCACGGTAATGGTAATCGGTCCCAACTCCGGCCCTGCCGGGCGTTTGGCAAGCCGGATAGCCAGCCTGGGGGCACACGAATTTTTTCACGTCTGGAATGTGGAGCGCATTGCTCCGGAGAACCTGTTGCACCCCGATTACAGCACGCCCCAATACACCCGGGATATGTGGTTTTACGAGGGGGGAACCAGCTATTTCGGCGATTTGAGCCTGGTTCGCAGCGGGCTCATCAGCCGGGAATTTTATTGGGGACAGGCTGCCCGGCTAATCGCCCGGAATCTCAATAATCCGGCCGATTCCGTTACCAGCGCTGCTCTGGCGAGTTTCAACGCATGGGGTAAGGACGACCACTATCCGCCGCATACCGAAACATCCTACTACACCAAAGGCGAGTTCCTGACCTTTCTGATCGATGCCAAATTGCGGGGTGCCAGCGATGGCCAGGTCAGCCTGGACCAGGTTTTTCGCTCCCTCTGGCAGAATTACGGCAAAAGCGGCCGCGGTGTCCCGGCAGGCGAATTGCGCCGGGAGCTGGAAAAGGTATCCGGCCAGTCTTTTGCGGATTTTTTCGCGCGGTACGTCGATGGGCTGGAAAAACCTCCTGTCGCCGAAATCCTGGCGGGCATCGGGCTCACCGTGGAAATTGGGGATTCCGAAGACCCCTATCTGGGTATCGAACTGGAAAATGGGGATTTGGGGCGTATTGCCGCCCTCTTGCCCGGTTCCCCGGGAGAAAGGGGCGGCCTTTCGGCAGGAGATATACTATTGGCGTTGAATGACCAGCGGGTAACCCGGGACAACTACCGGGAGATTCTGGCGGAATACCACCCTGGAGACCAGGTTCGGGCAACCTTTTTCCGCAGGGAGCAATTACGCGAGGCCACACTGACCGTCGTCAGGGACCCCGTCCGCAAGGTGGAGGTAGCCCCCTCTGAGGACCAAACCGCCCGGATTCGCGAGGACTGGCTGAAGCCCCTGTTTAACCCGGGAATGGCCGACTAGCCCCTCCCCTGCTCCCGGCCAAAGCCTAGCCGTTGCGGCCGGAGCGTTCCAGGGCCATCTCCAGAATCCGAGCCACCAGCTGTTCGAAGGAAATCCCGGCTGCGGCCGCGGCTTTGGGCACCAGACTGGTGGCGGTCATCCCCGGTAGGGTATTGGCTTCCAGGCAGAAAAACTCGTAATCGGCATTCATGCGGTAATCCATGCGGGCGTAACCGAAACACCCCAGGGCGTGAAAAGCCGTTAAAGCGCTTTTTTGAAGGGCTTTGGCAACCGCCTCGGGGATATCCGCCGGCACTTCGTAGCGGGTTTTTCCGCTCTGGTATTTGGATTCGTAATCGTAAAACCCGCTTTCGGGGATAATCTCGATCACCGGAAGTGCTTTGTCGTCCAGAACCGCTACGGTCAGTTCCCGCCCGGGAATAAAGGCTTCCACCAAAAGGGTATGGTCAAACTCAAATGCCCTCTCCGCGGCATCCCGCAGGTCCCCGGCATCGCGAACGATGGTCAGGCCTACAGTCGACCCCTGGCGGTTGGGTTTGATGACGAGCGGAAGGCCCAATTCGTCGGCGACCGCCTGGTGGGGAATGGCCGGAAATACATACTTGCGCCAGGGCGCCACGGCAACTTCATTTTCGCGAAACACCAGTTTGGAGAGGTGTTTATCCATCCCTACCAGGCTGGCAGAGGGACCGCTCCCGGTATAAGGAATTCCCGCCAGGTCCAACAGGGCCTGCAAATAGCCGTTTTCCCCGTAGCCGCCATGAAGGGCGTTATAAACCACCTCGATTTTTTCGCGAAGCAGGAAGTCCACCGTTTTCAGAATATTGCGGTCCAGTTGGTCCCGCTGTTTTTCAATATCCGGGGGAAGCACCTTCACCCCGCCGGTAGCTCCGGCAAGGTCCACAGCCAAATCCCCGTAAGCGCAGTCGAGGATTACAACCTGATGCCCGAGCGTTTGCAAGGCCCGTGCCGCGGCCAGGCCGGATTGAAAAGAGACGTCGCGTTCGGCGGAAGTACCGCCGAGAAGAACCGCTACCTTCATTGTATTCCTTCCTTTGCTGAGGACCTGAATCGAAAGCGGAATGTAGCCAATTTTGCCGAAAAGATATACTCAGAAATATATTCCCCCGGCCGGGAGAAATTTTGAAAATGAAGGTGGGGTTCAAAAAAAAGGTGCGGCGGGAAATTCCCACCGCACCCGGTTGCTAAAACAAGGTATGGGGTTTAGCGGACCAGTTGCATCAAAAGAGATTTTACAAAATTACCCGCTTTAATGCGATACAGATAGGTGCCGCTGGACACATTGTTACCGGCTTTATCCCGCCCGTCCCAAACCAGGGTATGGGCGCCGCTCTCGAAAACATTGCCGCGACTGAGCGCCCTTACTTCGCGCCCGGTGACGTCGTAAATGCGGAGCTGAACCGCACTCCGTTCCGGGAGTTCGAAGGTGATATTGGTTGAGGGGTTAAAGGGATTGGGATAGTTTTGCTTAAGCGCAAACCCGGCAATAGCTGCGGGTTGGGAATCCGCGACATTGCCCGTTCCCTTGGCCAGGTGTCCACCCCCGGCGCCTTCGCCGACATGCAGCACGCGCATCATCTCGTGATCCTCGTGCGAAAGGATGTGACAATGCCAGACGTAGCGACCCGGTTTATCGAAGGTGGCCTTGATGCGGGTCATTTGTCCCGGCAGGGCCGTCACCATATCCTTGGAAGCATTTTCAACATACCCTTCGGGCTGCGGCAAAGGATTGGGATCCACGGTGAGGTTCACGAACTTGAAACCGATGCCCACCGCACCGTTGTGTTGCAGAACGGGCTGCATGGCTTTGTAAGTCCCGTCGCCGGCAGGCTCATCGTGGAAGGAGTTGGGGATGGTGCGCTCTTCCTCGTTGGTATGGCTATCCCAGATAATTTCATGGCGATCCAGGATATCAAAATGCACCAAATGCAGGTGTACCGGGTGAGCGTCTCCGGTGCCGTTATAGATTTCCCAGATTTCGGTAGAATTGAGGGCCGGGTTTTCGGTGGTCGGCGAATGCCAGCCAATGCCGCCTTCCATTACCCCCGTTAAACCCGCATTCTGATAGGCCGCGGTAGTCGGCCAGTGGATGGCATTGCCCTGATAATCCGTTGCGGGCTCGGCGGTGCCCAGAAGGGGCTGCAGGCGTCCGTATTCGTCCTTACCTTCGAAAAGGGCTACCTTGCGAACCCGGTCCACCGGGTTGAGGTTGGGTTCGAAACCCTGGCTAAAGGAGGTGCCGCCGGTGATGTTGGTATCCCGGATCCGGGAGCAGGTTTTAACCACATCAAAAGCCATGATGCGGTCGGTTTCCCCAAAAGCAAACTCGCCGGGCAAGTCGCCGCCGAAGGGTTCGTCTCCGCCGATATTTTCCATGATAACCCGGGATCCGAAGGGGACGTTTTTGAAGTCCACCACGATATCGTAGCGGGAGCCGGGTTCGCTCAGCAGCAGGGTGGTTTCGGTCGCTTCGCTGGCCAGGCTCTGATCGCTTCCCACCACACAGAAGGGGATGGGGGCGCCGGCGCCGTTCAAATCCGTGGAATTCAGGGAGGCCGCTAACCGGAAACGAATCCCCATAAAGCGGGAGTCCGTGCCATTCAGCAAATGGAGACGGTATTGGCGCTGCTCAACTTCCTCTTTAGGCCAGATTACCCCGTTCACCAGCATGTGGTCGCCAAAGAATTCCGCCAAACCGGAGGGTTGGGGAACATCGGCATCACCCAGGCCTTCGTCGGTAATAAAATCCTCCCAGTAGGGATCTCCGGGATGGGCCGGGAAAAACAACTCGCCGGTGGCCTTGAACATGCGATCCTGGATGGCGTAGGCTTTTTCATACGGCCAGGCGGGAAGACCGGCAGGGTTGCGGTATCGCCCGGTGTCGTAATTATCCCGGATAAAATAGAATCCGGCCAAACCGGCATAAACGTTCAGGCGGGTAATACCCAGCGCATGGTCGTGGTACCACAGGTTTCCCGCTTTCTGGTCGTTATCGTAGCGGTAAAGTTTGGACACCCAACGGGGTCCGCGGACCCGCCAAAGGGGACCGAAAAAATACTCGGGATTACCGTCAAAGATGTCCGTGGTATGCCCTCCGTGGAGATGGGGCACAATGGGAATGCCGTGATTGGGGATATCGTAGCCGGTGTAGCCGTTGAGCGAATAAGCCCAGTGCAGGGAGGTATCGACCGGCACCAGATGATTCAGGGCCTGACGGGTATTGGGGTCAATCAGGTCATTGGTCCACAGGACCTTAACGGGGGTGTCCTTGCGGACCTCAAAGGTTCGCCCGGGCCAGGTGTATCCCACCAGGGGATTGCCGTAGCCGAACACCGGTGTCGATACGGGTCCTCCGGGAATTCCCCCGGTGGTATCGATCAGGCCGGTGTTCTGAACCGCGGGTCCCGCCCCGACCAAATAGTAGTTAAAGAGCCCGCGATATTTAAAACTGGGCGCCAGAGCATCCGGCACCAAATTAACAAACTTGGGTTGCAGCGCGGGATCGCTAAGCCCGGTGGCCGCCGTAAGGGCGTACCCCTTTCTCACCAATCCCGGTAACAATACGACGCCCGCGCCGGCCGTCCCGAGCAACCTGATAAAATCCCTACGTTTCATGATTCCCCCTGGAATATGGATTAAGGATATGATTATTATCCGCAGACAACTCTTCCGGAGTTGCGTTGCGGACAGAGAAGAGATTTCAAATTATTACAGCCCCCCGGAAAAAAAGATTGGGCCGATTTGTCAAACGAGAAAACGGTAAGAGAGCATCGGCGGAATGGGCAGGGCAGGACAGTACATAGCTCACCCCACTCCCCTAAAAAGGGGATGTCGCCTTACGAGAAAAGATGCTTAGATCATTGTCAAGAAAAGACCGGCGGCAATGGCCATGGCCTGATTCGACAAAAGATTCGCCTGAATAAATTCAGGGCACCGTAGAAACTGTTTCGATCGTTGAAAAAGGTAGGAATCCCTATTACCCGCCCCACCTGAGGCGGTATCCCAGTCACATACGAGAGAAAGAGACGCAAGTTAAAAAAACCTAATTAACACAACCTAATTCCAATATAAGGGGACACGATTCGAATAACAAAATTAGAATCTTCTAATGTTTGATGGCAATTTGTTAGAACTCAGCATTTACAGATAGCGGGCCACCACCTTCTCAACCACACTGATCACCTTGTCCCGCCCAAAAACCTCTATCACCAGAGGCAGCTCGGGTCCGGACTCGGCCCCGGTAATGGCCACCCGCACCGGTTTCCAGAGAGCCGGCCCTTTGATGCCATGCTCCTTCTGGATGCTCTTCATAATATCTTTAAAGGCGGCATCATCGAGGGTATCGACCTCCCGGGCCTTTTCCAGAAACGCCGCCAAAACGGTAGGAGCCTGAGGATCTTTCAGGTAGGCCAGAGCCGCTTCCTCGGTAATTTCAACCTCATTCTGAAGAAAAATGGCGGCGGCCCGGGGGGTATCACGGCCTTTTTCCACCCCCTTGTAAACGGCTTTGATGATGTTGCGGGTGGTGGCTTCATCGGAGATATCGGCACCGCCTTCCGCCAGAAAGGGTGTTAAGAAGGCTACCAGGTCCTCTTCGGCCATTTTGCGGATGTAGTTGCCGTTCATCCAGTTCAGTTTATCCAGATCAAAAACCGCCCCGGCCTTATTGACCCGTTCCAGGGTGAAAAGGTCTTCCAGCTGCTTCAGATCAAAAAACTCTTCCTCGCTGCCGGGGCTCCATCCCAAAAGGGCCACAAAGTTGACCAGTGCTTCCGGGAGATAGCCTTTGTCCCGGTAATCCTCCACCGCCACATCGCCCTGCCGTTTGCTGAGTTTGCTGCGATCCTTGTTGAGCAAGAGGCTCAGGTGGGCCATTTGGGGAGCTTCCCAGCCGAAATAGCGGTACAACTGCAGATGTTTGGGCACGCTGGGCAACCACTCTTCCCCGCGGATAACGTGGGAAATTTGCATATAATGATCGTCCACCACGTTGGCGAGGTGGTAGGTGGGAAATCCGTCCGATTTCTGAATCACCTGATCGTCGATCAGGTCGTTCTGGAAACTCACCGTCCCACGCACCAGGTCCTCAAAGCTCGTCTCGCCCTCCAGGGGCATCTTCATGCGCACCACATAGGGCTTGCCGGCCGCCAGCATGTCCTGAACCTCATTTGGGGAACGATCCCGCCAGGTGCCGTCGTAACGGGGTGGCTGGCCGGCGGCAATTTGTTTTTCCCGCATGGCTTCCAGTTCCTCGCTGGTGCAGAAGCACAGGTAGGCATCGTCCTGATCGATGAGCTGCTGAACGTGTTTCTGATACAATTCCAGGCGTTGAGACTGGACATAGGGGCCGAAATCTCCGGGCCTGTCCGGTCCTTCGTCGTATTCGAGGCCCGCCCAGCGCAGACTTTCCATCAGCTTTTCCGCGGCGCCCTCAACAAAACGGGATTGATCGGTATCCTCGATTCTCAGTACGAAAACGCCGTTGTTTTTCCGGGCAAACAGATAGTTGAACAAGGCGGTTCGGAGTCCACCGACGTGTAGGTAGCCGGTGGGGCTGGGGGCGAATCGGGTGCGAATGGTCATGATCTTATTCTCTCAGAGTTATTCAATTTTAAAATTTGTTGAAAAGATTCACCACAGAGACGCCAAGGCGCCAAGAGGGACAAAGGGACCGTTGGCCGTTGGCCGTTGGCCGTTGGCCGTTGGCCATTTTTTGATCTTAGGATCGTCTTTTAATCCATCAGTCCATCAGTCCATCAGTCCATCAAGTGGTTCAACGACGTTTCCAGACGAATTTGTAAAATAGCCATCCGGCCAGCAGAAGGCCAAGGACAATAAAAAAGCCGCGGTTGTAAAGCTGGACGAAAGCCAGAATTTCGTCCTTGCTTTTCCCGACGATGGCGCCTGCGTAAATGAAAAGGCCGTTCCAGATGGCGGCGCTGACAGTCGCCAGCAGGGCTACGGTCAGCGTATTCAGGCGGGAAAGGCCGGCGGAAATGGATATGACCGATCGCACACCGGGCAGAAAACGATTGGCGAAAATGATTCCGAAACCGAAGCGCCCGAACCATCCCTCAACCTTGCGCAGTTGAGTGGGATCCAGCCAGGAGATGTTGCGGCGCTGGAAAAAATCCCACCCCAGCCGGTAGGCAAATCCGAAGAGGGTCATAAACCCCACCACGCTGCCCAGGGTGGTGGCCACCAGGACCCCTACCAGATCCAGCACCCCTACTCCCACGAAATAGGCCCCGATCAGGGTTACCGTATCGCCGGGAACCGGCGGAAAAACATTTTCCAGGAAGGCGCTGAAAAACAGGAAGGCATACGCCCATTCCTGATGATCCCGGGTTAGTTGAATAAAAAATTCTTCCATGGAAAAAAAGGGTCAAGTATCTGGGACATCCGGCAGCTACGCCCTTCCGATGCGGAGCGGCCGCAGCAGCCCGGAAGGGGCTTCAATAATACGCAAAAGGCGGTGGGGATACAAGGGGAGAACGAAGCGCCTGCGGCGCTTCTGCGAGTAGCGAGTAGCGAGTAGCGAGCAGCGAGTAGCGAAGGCGCCTGCGGCGCTTCTGCGAGTAGCGAATAGCGAGTAGCGAAGGCGCCGTGTCGGGGTATCGGGGTGTGGGGGTGTCGGAGAGACTGCGAAATCAGGAGGCAGAACAACAATCAAAAATCAGGAATCGACAATCGCCAAAGGCGGGGACAATCTAACCAATAACTTTTTCGCTGTTCGCTGTTCGCTTATTTCTGGTCGGGATTCGCTTCTCGCTCTTCGCTGTTTCGCGCCGCGCCGGGAAAGCTGCCGCCGAGCAGAAAGCCCATCAGAGCGCCGTAAGCGGAGCTGATCATGGGATTGCTGGTGATCATGCAGGTGCCATTGTTGCAGCCGATAAAGGCGTAATAGGTATATCCGAGAATGGCGCCGGCCAATCCGAAGAGGCTGAGGCGAAGAACTGTCTTTTTCATTTTTCTATCCGTTAGAGCTTTGTTCAAACTTGATGCGCTAAAGCAAACTTATCCTTGTGCCGATTCGTCTTCCCGGCATGTAAAAGGCCGGGATCCATCGGGACATTTGAAAATTATTTACCCATCTTCCCGCCGCGGGTTCCCTACTTTTCGACGGGATAACCGGCCTGATTCCAGGCAAGCATTCCCCCGCTCATGTTCACCAGGTCCAGATAGCCCATTTGGGCAAGAGCCCGGGCGGCGTGCCCACTGCGATTGCCGCTGCGGCAGATCAGGATAATGGGCTGATCTTTGGGCAGGTTCAATTTCGGCCCCCACTCCTCGATGGTTTGCACCGTTTTAAGGTCGGTGCCGGCGATGTGCCCCAGTTCGCCGGTGTATTCCCCGGGGGTGCGCACATCAATGCGGATAATGCCGGGATTATCCTGGATCATTTTCTGCACCTCGGCAACGCCCAGATCGCGAACCTTGGGCTGAACGGTATTCCCAACCGTTTGGGTATTTTCGGTTTTGGTGCCGTTGCAGCCCACCAGGCTGAGAATCGTCACGGCACTGATCAGGATTTTGGTCAATTTGATCATGATTTTTCTCCTTGGGTTGCTCTTAAATTAACCATGTCAACCCGGATTTTCAAGCAGTGCGACGCTTATCCGCCGCTGTTTAAATTTTTAGATGCATTTTGGGGGGAAATGGTAACAGGGAATATTTGCGCCCGCGGCGCTTCTGCGAGGAGCGAGGAGCGAGGAGCGAGGAGCGAGGAGCGAGGAGCGAAGCTACATGCTTTTGAGCCGTAAAGCATTGCGGCTTTACTGTCCTTGCCCAGATCGCTGTTCGCTGTTCGCTGTTCGCTGCCTGTCTCGGTAGGTCTGAAGCCGGGATTCGCTTTTCGCTTTTCGCTGTTCGCTGTTCGCTTTTCGCTCAGTAGTCCGCTCGCATTTCGCTGTACCAGCGGAACTGGGTAAGGCCGCTGTCGGTGACAATCCACAGAAACTGCCCATCCGGCAACAGTTTGTAGCAGCGGTTGTCCAGCAGACCGTCGCTTTCGGTGAAGAGTTTCCAGAAGCGCCCCTGACGATCAAATTTCAGCAAACCTTCGCCAGTGGCGATAAAAACCCCGCCGGAGGTAACGGCAATGTCGCGGTAGGGCGGAGTAATTTCCAGGGCCAGTTGGGGGAAACCCTCCCAGCGTTCGCTTTTCAGATGATATTCGATGGCCCCGCCCCCGGTGGCGAACCAAACCACCGAATCTTTTACGGCAATGGCGCGAACCTGATCATCCCGGGTAGCGGTTTCCGGCACCACAAAATCCCATTCGGCCTTAAGCCCCGGGCGGCGGAAAATCCCTCTGGGGGTTCCGGCCCACAGGGTATCTCCCTGGGCGGCAATACTGTTAAAACGCAGGGAAACAAAGCGCGAATCCCGAACCTTTTCCAGGGTGTTTCCCTCCAGCAAAAGGCGATTGAGACCGTTTTCGGTGGCGATGTAGAGGTAGTCGCCGGTAACTTCAAGATCCAACACCTGGTTATCCAGCAATCCCTCGGAAAGGCCGAAATGCCGCCACTCCCCGGTTTTGGTATCGAAACGGGTGAGGCCCATATCGCTGGCAAACCACACCCGTTGCCCGGCAGTGGCGATATCCACCACCCGGTCCGAGGGCATTTCGCTGATCCAGCGGTCCTGATAATATTGCCAGGAGGGGTCGCTGAAAGGCCAGAACCCGATGCCCCCGCGGGAAGTCCCGCGGTTGGCGGGCAGGCCGGCCACCCAGAGATCTTTTTGCTGATAGGCAATGGCCCGGGGACGGATATTGGGCAGGCCCAGCTGGATAAAATCGGCCCGTTGGGTAAACATATCCCCGATGGCCACCCCGAATCCCTCGACCGCCATCCATACCTTGCTGTTGCGATCCTTTAGAAAGCCGGTTACGGGGAATTCCTCAAAGTTTTCATCCTGAAGGCGCCAGTCTCCCATCAACACGTAAGGGCGATTGGCCAGAAAGAGGGGCAGCTTATCCAACTGCCGCTCATCAAAAAAACGTCCGAAATCCGAAGAATCCCGGTTAACCGGCTTCTGGTAAGGCCAGGAGAGCTGCTGGGAGCGGATTATCCACTCTTCGGAAGCGGGGTTAAACACCGCCTCGTCCCGCCGGGTAACGGCATAGAGAAAGGCGTTTTCACGATCGTAGTAAATTTCCCGGACGTAGTTTTCCGGCAGGCCGTTGCTGGTGGTGTAAGGATAGTCCCAGTAGCGGTCGTAGAGGTTGTAGCGCAGCACCCCGCCGTCCCGGGTAGCGAAATAGAGATAATCCGGGCTTTCGGCAATATGAGAGATATGGCGGGACTGAAGGTAACTCACCCAATCGTCCAGCTCATACTGGACGCGACGGGCTTGTTCGTTGGCAAAGCGGCTTTTGCGAACATATTGCCCGGAAACACTCGCGGACAATATCAATATCAGCAACAGACTTATCCCGCCTCCGTAAAAGCGCACATCCCCTCCTCTCAGGCTTCGGCTTCGCTGTTGTGAATCCGGGGTTCTCCGTTTTGCTCCGGATGCTCCTCGATGCGGGCTCCCTCGGGCAGCAGTTGTTCGATTTTGCTGAGGTTGGCCGGGATCAATTGAAAAACGACGGTTACCCCGTCTTCCTCGTAATGTGGTTCTTCCAGAACCGCGTATTGATAAAGGCGGGAAACCAGCCCGGCATGCTGCACCGGCAAGGTGAGGATGTAACGCCGGAAGCTCCGCAGCACAAAGCCGGTCAGTTCCTCCTTGAGGCGGTTGGTGCGAATGGAGCGCGCCGCGCTGATAAAAACCGCATCCGGATAATCCTGCTTCAGAGCGGGAAGGGCCCCGGAATCGATCAGGTCAATCTTATTGAATACCAGCAACTGGGGTTTTTCCGCCGCTCCGAGGTCCTTGATGACCCCGTTGACCGTTTCGATGTGGTCCCGGAAATTGGGGTGACTCCCATCGACCACGTGCACCAGCAGGTCAGCTTCGAAAACCTCATCCAAAGTGCTTTGGAAGGAAGCCACCAGATGGTGCGGTAGTTTGCGGATGAACCCGACCGTATCGCTAAGCAGGATCTCGTGCTGGGTATCCAGTTGCACCCGGCGAACCGTGGAGTCCAGGGTGGCAAAAAGCTGGTTCTGCACCAGCACATCGGAGCCGGTCATCAGGTTCATGATGGTGGATTTGCCGACGTTGGTATACCCCACCAGGGCGGCCCGAAAGACCTTTTCCCGGCTCTGGCGGCGGGTTTGGCGCTGGCGGTCTATTTTGGCCAGCTCGCGGCGCAAGGTTTCGATGCGGGTGCGGATCAGGCGACGGTCGGTTTCCAGCTGGGTTTCCCCGGGACCTTTGGTGCCGATCCCCCCTACCTGACGGGAAAGGTGGGTCCACTGGCGGGTCAGGCGGGGCAGAAAATACTGCAACTGGGCCAGTTCCACCTGGGTTTTAGCCTCTTTGGTGCGGGCATGGCTGGCGAAGATATCGAGGATCAGGGCGCTGCGGTCGATGATCTTCACCTCCAGGATCTTTTCCAGATTGCGGGCCTGGGCCGGGGTAAGGTCGTGGTCAAAAATAACGGTGTTGACCTTGTGCATCTCCACCATGGTTTTCAGTTCCTCGACTTTTCCGCTGCCGAGAAAATGGGCGGGGTGAATGTATTTGCGCTCCTGGATCAATTCGTCCACCACTTCCACCCCGGCGGTATCGGCCAGCTGGGCCAATTCCTGCAGGTTTTCCTCCACTTCCCAGCGGCGGTTTTGCGGCAACACCAGAGCAGCAACGATGGCGCGCTCGAGTTCGTTCAGTTTGGTTTTTATGTCTAACAAGGTTGTTCCTTTTTTGAAAAATCAATTTTCTTTTTTACCACAGGCCCTTGGACCAGAAGACGGAAGGCGATCCTATGATCCTTAGATCCTATGATCCTATGACTTTCCGTCAAGGTCTTTCTGTCTTAGGATCTTTCAGTCTTTCTGTCTTTCAGTCTTTCTGTCTTTCTGTCTTTCTGTCTTTCAGTCTTTCTGTCCTTCCGTCCTTCCGCCCTCACGCCCCCTGGGGTTCCGCGGAACCGGCCCGGCGTTTTTCCCCGGTTCTGGCCACCAGCATTTCCACCAGCAGCAGCCCCAGGGCCACCGCCAGAAACAGCCGCCACAACTCCCGCCCGAACCGGCTCTGGCGAACCACCTCGGCTATGTTGGCGACATTATCCACCACCAGCCCATCCGGCAACAATCCGGCAATTTCGCCTTCATCCATAAAATCCTGAAGCGATTCCTCCTTCCAGGCATTTACCGAAAGCATGGCCAGGGTGCGTTCATTCTGGATCAGGCGATAATTGCCGGGAATCCCGGTATCGCGAATGTCAAAAAGGGCGTTGGCGCCCTGAAAAGCCGGGGTGAGCTTGACGTCTACATTGTTGGGACCCTTCAGGCTGAAGTCGAAGGGCGCTTCCAGATTTTCCAGGCGAATTTGATAGGTTTTGCCGGTAAGCACCTCGTGGCGGTCCTGAATTTTGCGGGTGCCGCCGTAATACAAAATCCGGTAAATCAGCGGAACCACAAATCCCCGCCCGGGGAGTTCGCTCCAGGCATTGTCCAGCGGCACCCCCAGCACAAAGGCGGCGCCCTGCCCGGATTGGGCCTGCACCAGCAGCGGAGAACCATCGCTCAACCGCACCGGGGCTGCCGCACCCGCGGCCATTTTCAGGGGATAGCGGGCGTAAATTTCCAGGGGGTTTACGCTGGTCTGACGCTCCTCGAAAAGCCCTTCGAAAATGGGATGCCGGCGGTCAATTTCGGAGAGGGTCAGGAAACTGTTGCGGTCCTCCGGATTCCCGCTCGCTGGGGTTATTTCGCCCAGGCCGAGCTTTTGCAGCAGATCCCGATATTGGGAAAGAGCCACTTTGGGGGCGGGGATGATAAAGGTACCGCCTCCGGCACGGGTAAAACTTTCCAGTCGGGCCGCCAAAGCCGGCGGAACCTGCTCCAGGTTTTCCAGGACGATCAGATCCGCTTCCGAAAAATTGCGGGCGCTCCAGTTTCCGGCTGCCTCGCGCTGATAGTCAAAAATTCCCTGCTCCAGGGCGGGCTGCAGAATCAACGGCAGAAAAGTGGGGGTTTGAAGAGCCGGGGTGATGTGCAGCAGCGAGAGTTTCTCCGGGACAAAAACGTTAAAATAGCGGCGGTTATCCTCCAGCAAGGCGTCTCCCTCTACCTCCAGAAAAGCCTCGATAAAACCTTTTTGGGTGAGGGTCAGGGAAAAATTGACCTCCTCGACCCGTCCGGGATCCACGCTGATATTCTTTTGCGCCACCCGCTGACCGTTAATTACCAGGGACACCAGAGTGGTCATGTTTTTGGCGGGATGGTGATTCTGAAGCCGGGCCATTACGGTGATAGGCTGGTTTACTTCCAGCAGTTTGTTCTCCACCCAAACGCTGTCCACGGAGAGGTTTTCCCGGTTTTCGTGGGAGATGGGAACGGCATACCAGCGGGTAAAAGCGGGGGTCTGAGCATCCGCGGCAAGCGCGGCCGCGCTCTCCTGAAAATCGGAAATCACGTAGATTTCCCGGGCGGCATAAACGGACTGTGCAGCCAGTTCCCCAGCCTGCCGGAGGGCGCTGCCCAGGTTGCTTTTCAGGGAGTTGCTCTGCAGCCGGACCTGGACCCGCTCCCACAGGGTGGCGTCGAACGCTTCCTGACGAGCCAGGTAGGTCAGGGGTTGGGTTGCCTGAATAATGGTAAGTCGATCCCCGGATTGAAAGACCCCTTCCAGCTCCGCAAAAGCGCTGCGCAGGCTCCCCAGCAGGGTTCCGGTGAGGCGCGCTTCGTTGATGGACATGGAATTGTCGATCACGACTATGGCTTCGATGGGACTTCTTTCCGCGAATCCTCCGGAACCGCTGCGGATGGTGGGGCGGGAAAAGGCCAGCACCAGACTGGCGATAATCAGGGTGCGCAGGAGCAGCAAGAGCCATTGACGGATCTTGAGATTGCGCATCTGTTTTTTTTCCAGCTGTTTCAGAAACTGCACGGTGCTGAAGGGGATCCGCTTGATTTTCCGGCGGTTCAGCAGATGGATCAAAAGGGGGATGGCAGCCGCGGCCAGGGCGTATAAAACCAGGGGATTTAAAAAACTCAGAAGCGGGTCCTCGCGCTATTTTCAGCTATAACTTAGGGGGGATTGCCGCGCAAAGCAATGACCATTTTCGCCCCTTTTTTTACCGTCAAGTAGATGCGAGGCATGCCTCGCATCTACTTGACGGTAAAAAAAACACCGCGCCAGAACCTGACGCGGTGTTGGTAATCCTGAAACAGAAACGCGCTTTCGCTTCTTAACCCAAAGGGATGTTTCTGTTGCAATCGGATCTCATCTGTCGCTGTAACGATCTAAAAAACCCTGACCCACAGCAGTTTCTGCCCCCGTAGTCGAAACCGGTCAACGCCGTAAAAACCGTAGCAATATGGGTGTCTGCAGTGCAATCGCCGTAAAAGCCGCATCAAAAAGTGTATCAGAATCTGGGAGAGGTCGCGAATCCGTTCAGCACAATACCGGGAGAGGAACAACAACGACAAAACTGAATCAATCAGGAAAACCTGCTGTTCCGTTTGGAACTTTTAAAATATACAAAAAGCGGCCCCGTTTCGCCGTCGCACAAACCTCAAAAAAATGTCGCATTTTTACAGAAAACGTGTCGCATAAAAACGACAAATGCGATTCAGGTCTGCCTGAAGGATCGGGTTTATTCGATCAACCCTTCCTTAAGGGCGTATTTGATGATATCGGCATTGCTGTCCATGTTCATCTTCTTGAGAATCCGCAGACGATGGGTGCTGGCCGTGCTCAGGCTAACCGACAACTCCTCGGCGATATGGGTTAGCTTTTTGCCGGCGGCGATCATCCTCATCACCTGATATTCACGCGCCGAAAGCTTTTCATGCATCTTTTTCTCGCCGCTGTTCTCCAGCTCGAAAACCAACTGCTCGAAAACGCTGGCGCTGAAATGTTTGCGCCCGGCCATCACGTTTTTGACGGCGGTGATAATATCATCCGGCTCCCCGTCCTTGGTCAGATATCCGGCGGCCCCGGCTTTCATGGCCCGCACGGCGTACTGCTCCTCGGAATACATGCTCATCATCAGCACATTGGTTTTGGGGCGATTTTTTTTGATATCCTCCAGAATTTCCAACCCGTTGCGACCTGGCATGGCCACGTCCAGAAAAATGAGGTCGTAGGTTCTGGCGGTGAGACGATTCAGAACTTCCTGACCGTTTTTTGCCTCTTCCACATCGATGAGCAACCCTTCATTGTTGTCCGCCAGGACGGATTTCAGTCCGGTCCTGAAGGCAGGATGATCATCAGCGATCAGAACTTTGATCATGGATTGTTTCTCCCTGAATCAATGGAATTTTAACGTCAATTTTGGTGCCTCTCCGGGGAACGCCGTCAATTGAGACGGTTCCCTTCATAAAATGCACCCGTTCGCGAATACCGAGTAATCCGAAGGACCCGTGCGATTCCAGATTTTCCGGGACCATTCCCTTTCCATTATCGCGTATTGTGAGGGAAAGTTTACTCCGGGACTCGGCAATGGTGATGGTAACCCGGGTTGCTTCGGCGTGGCGCAGCACATTGGTCAGCCCCTCCTGGCAAATCCGGAACAGGGCACTGGCGCAATGAGGGGTAAGGGGAATATCCTCCGGCACCTTTACCCGCAACTGACACTGAATGCCCGCCCTTTTCTGAAATTCCTTGACCTGCCAGCGCAGCGCGGAAATAAAACCCAGGTTGTCCAGAATACTTGGGCGCAATTCCCGGGAAATACGCTTGACCTGCTGAATGGTCTGGTCCACCAGCTGGGTCATGGATACGGTTTTGCCCCGGCGCAGCTCGTCCTCCGATTCAAAGGTCTTTTCCAACCGTTTGATCTCCATGCGCAGGACGCTGAGCAACTGGCCCAGTTCATCGTGAATTTCCCGGGCGATGCGGGTGCGCTCCTCCTCCCGGGTGCTTTCCTGGTGGGCGGAAAGGCGCCGCAGGGTTTCCCGGGATTCCTTCAGCTCCAGTTCGGTAATAATGCGTTCCTTGATCTCCTCTTCGAGAATGCGGTTGATGTTCTCGAGCTTGCGGGTCCGCTCCGTCACCAGTTCTTCCAGGCGTTTGCGGTGCTCGCGAAGGGCCTCCTCCACCATCATACGTTCGGTGATGTCGCGCGATACCGCCACCGTCTCATACAGTTCCCCCGAAGGCGGATTAACGCTGCGCAGGGAGGTTTCCATCCAGATGGTGTGGCCGCTTTTGTGGAAAATCCGGAAGGTGATGGTTTCGTTGCCGCCCTTGCGGGCCAGACGGCTGTATGAGGACTTAAATTTTTGATAATCTTCGGGATAGATAAGATTACTGAGGCGCAACCCTTCCAGTTCTTCGTGGGGGTATCCCAGAATGGTCAGGGAGGCCGGGGAAGCATAGGTGATAACGCCACTGTCGTTTTGGCGGGTAATGAGGTCGGTGGCGCTGTCGGCCAGCAGCCGGTATAACTCTTCGCTGGTGCGCAGAGAAACTTCCTCATGCTTGCGCCGGGAGATGTCCTCCGCCACCACCACCAACTGGTCGATGGTGCGATTGCGGCGCACCGGCCCCAGCCGGATGGCATACCAGATCTCGGTATCATTCCAGGTCAAAGGAATTTCGAAACGGGCGGTTTGGCCGGTTTTAAAAACGGTTTGAAGGGTTTGACGGGCAGGGGAATGGAATTTTTCTTCCAGGAAGTCGAAAACCGGTTTACCGGTAACGTCCCGGGTATCCAGCGGGGGGAAAACCCCGTTAAAAAAGGAAATCCGGAAATCCCGGTCGATAAAGGCTACCAGATTGTTGTTTTCTTCAACAACGGTTTCCAGTTTCCCCCAAACCGGGGGCTGAGGCAACTGTTCGCCGGATGTTCTGGACTTCGACAAGGCAATGCTCCCTTCAGAAGAGACCTTCTCTTTGCCGGTTACCGCGGTGGTGCTTCGGGCAGTACCATTCGGTTTTCCGGTTACCAGACCATTCGAAGCGATGGATGTGTTTAGAGCTCTGTTTTTCACCTAAAAAGATCGCGCCAGTATATCAGAGTAAGGTCTCTAACTTAACGGTTTTTATATCCGTTGTCTTGATTCACTTCACAGCCTGGGATTTAACAATTTCACCCGCGCCTTAAACCGGAGAGCAGACCCCCGCTATGTAACAGACCAAATGCTAAACCCCCATCCCTGGTGATGATATAACCCGGTTTTTCGAATCCCCCAGACCCGGTCAATCGTCGGGTAGCCGGTGTTTTACCGCGGTTACCTGCCAACCGCGGGCCATCATTCAGATTGGGTATGGCGCCTGGTCCGAAAATTTCCGGGGTAACGGGCAATTGTCAACAGGCCCTAACGCATGTATCGGGTAAGGTCGATTTCCCGGGAGGCAATTTTTTTGCAGAAATCCTCATAAAAATCGCGATTCCCGATATCGATCCACTCCCCGGAAAAGGTGGCGGCCAGAAGGGTCTCTCCAACGGCGATCCCGCGTTTATAGACCCGATCTATCACGGACATGGGCTGGTCTCCCAGGTGTTGCCGGGCTTCGGGACTGAGGATCTGGTGGCCGGTAAAAATGCCGGTGCCGCCCTCATCGGGAATTGGGGCGTGCAGCGGCAAAAAGCCGCCAATGCGGTGCTCCTCATCATATCGCACCAGGGTATAGGCATCCGCATTCCGGGAGGGCAGGATATTCATGGACGCCACGGCCCCGGCTTCAATATGGCGGCGAAACAGGTCCCTGATATCCACGGTGCACAGCACGTCGGCATTGGTCACCAGGATGGTTTCCCCTTCAAAATAAGGCTCGGCGCGGCCAATGCCGCCCCCGGAGCCCAGTAGCACCGGTTCGTCACTAAAGATGATCTCGGCCTTTTCCGGGGTACGCCACCGGAAATGGGCGCGGATTTTTTCGGCCTGATAATGGCAATTGATCACAATGCGTTCGATACCGCTGCGCACCAGTTTGGCGACAACCGTGTCGAGGATGGTCAGTTGAGGGGTAAGGGGAAGCAGGGGTTTGGGCAGCTCGCGGGTTAATTCTCCCATACGATTTCCGTATCCGGCTGCCATGATCATTGCAATTCGCAATGATGCGTTATTATCTTGTCCTATCATGGGAGAATATACGGCAATGGGTTTTGGATTTCAACGGCGCGAAAATTTAGTAAAAAGGGCCCTAACGGACCTTTTCCGTGAGCCCTTATGCGGTTGGTTCGGGTGTTTCCTGCTTGCGACAGGGTTGCTGCTCTGGCCGCCGGCTGTCCTGCGGGCCCAGACCCCGGCCGCCCCGGATTCCACCGCTGAGGATACCCTGAACATCCAGTATCAGTTGGTAGAAACCCACTACCTGTCCATGGAAGACGTCTTCAAGATCAAGGTTCCTCCCTATCTGACCACCGCCGAAGTGATGGAACAAATCCGCCTGGCGGTCCGCTGGCCGGGAGATCCCCCGCCCCGCAAAATCACCACCGTTTACGTTTTTCGGGACGGCCAGAAAAAGGGCGCCTCCTCAAAAACGGGCGGGATTTACGTTCCGGGCAAAGGCTTTCGCTGGGATATGGCCGACTGGGAGCCGGACGTCTCCATCCTGGAATTTCAGCCCAGTGACAAGGACAAACTGCTCTACAATTTTTTGCTGGATACCCTCTTCGCCGCGGGCATCAGTTCCGAGGACATGAGCGATTCCACGGAACTGCCCATCAAAAAGGCGGTGGCCCGGGATTTCGAAATGAGCGTGGCGCAATTGGATTCGGTTTACTATCACGTCAAATGGTGGATCGATCTGCAGCGCCGGTTGCGGAAGCTCTGATATGACCCGTTACGACCTTTGCGATGCCCTGCCCCCCGGGTGGCGTTCTGTGCTGGCCGAAGAAATTCGCCAACCCTATTTTGCAGCGTTGGCGGACCATCTGAACCGCGAGAGGGCGGAACATCACATCTATCCGGCCCGGGAGCAGGTTTTTGCGGCCTTCGCGGCCTGCCCGCCCGGGGATGTTAAGGTGGTGCTGTTGGGGCAGGATCCATACCACGGTCCCGGACAGGCCCACGGGCTCAGTTTCAGCGTTCCCCCGGAAATACCCCAGCCACCCTCGCTGCGCAATATTTTTAAAGAAATCGAACGCGACCTCGGGATTACCCCGCTGCCCTCCGGGGACCTGAGCCGCTGGAGCCGCCAGGGTGTTTTCCTGCTCAACAGCTTTCTAACGGTTCGGGAGGGAGAAGCGGGTTCTCACCATCGACTGGGCTGGGACCGTTTTACCGATGCGGTTATTGCCTATCTGGGCCAGGAAAGGCAGGGCCTGGTTTTCCTGCTGTGGGGAAATTTCGCCAAAGCCAAGGCCCGGCTGATCCACCCCCACCATCACCTGATCCTCACCAGCGGGCACCCCTCTCCCCTGTCCGTGCGTTTTTTCCGGGGCAACGGCCACTTCAGCGCCGCCAATGTTTATTTGCGGGAGCGCGGGCGCCGGCCAATCGACTGGCGGTAGCGAGGAGCGAGAAGCGAAAAGCGAGGAGCGAGGAGCGATGAGCGATGAGCGATGAGCGAGGAGCGATGAGC
>JAGRBF010000212.1 GCA_020434205.1 Calditrichota bacterium
CCCGGCTCGCTGGTCACCCGGATATCCCCGCGATGATCCTCGTGGATGATCTGGTAAACAATGGACAAACCCAGTCCGGTGCCCACCCCTACCCCCTTGGTGGTAAAACCGGGATCGAAAATCCGGGAAAGATGCTCGGGGGGAATCCCCACCCCATTGTCGGAAATAATGATCTTGATGAGGCCGTCTTCGTGGCGGGTTCGGATGGTAATTACCCCGTCGCAATTACCGGTCATGGCTTGTTTGGCGTTGATGAGCAAGTTCAGAATCACCTGATTGAGGCGCCCGGGATAGAAGCTGACCCGCGGCAGCGCTCTGAAATCGGTCTCCACCTTGATGTGGTGTTTGATTTCGTGATGGATCAGCACCAGGGTATCCTCGATACCTTCGTGGACATCGCCGGCGGTTAACACCGCTTCGTCCAGGCGGGCGAAGCTGCGCAGGCGCTTGACGATCCCGGTAACCCGTTCGCTGCCCGAAGCGATTACCCGGTTGGCTTCCGCGATGGTGTCCATCAGCCTGGCCAGCTTGGGCAGGCGCTCCAGCAGATTCGGCTCTTCCTCGGCGATCAGGGAGGTTACCTTTTCCAGGGCCCGGACCATGGTGTTGTGCATGCTGTTGATGGCCCCCACCGGGGTGTTGATTTCGTGGGCGATGCCCGCCACCAGGAGCCCCAGGGAGGCCATTTTTTCCGACTGAACCAGTTGCGCCTGGGCCTCGCGCAATTCCCGGTTGGTGCGGGCCAGTTCCGAGGTGCGCTCCACTACCCGCTCTTCCAGCTTGTCGCGGGCCTGGCGGAGCGCTTCTTCAACCGCTTTTTTGTCGGTGATGTCGCGGACGATGCCCATCACCTCGTTGGGACCGCTACCCACCACCCGCGCTTCAAAAAAATGTTGATGTTGCCCGTGGGGCAGTTGGTATTCCACGGAACCGGCTTCCCCGGTATCCAGCACGGCGCGGATCGTTTCGGTGATAGGCCCGGCGATGGGCTCGGGGACAAAATCCCGGAAATTGCGTCCGATAACCCGCTCGGCATTTTCGGCCAGGTCATTATCTTTGGGCGCTTTGTAATCCAGAATGATTCCCTCACGGTCTACCCGCATCATAATATCCGGGATGGCGTCCAGCAGGGCGTTATTGCGGTCCTGAACCGCCTTCAGGTCGCGGTTAACCTCCGCCAACTCGGCGGTGCGCTGCTCCACCCGCCTTTCCAGCTCCGCATGGGCCTTAAGAAGGGCCGCTTCCACCAGCTTGCGTTCGGTGATGTCCCGGGCGATCCCCACCTGTTTGAGGAGATTGCCCCCTTCGTCGAAAAGGGGAAACATGGACAGTTCAACTGTCTTGGGTTTCCCGTCCCGGGTGTTCAGGGAAATTTCCCGTCGGAAATTATAGATGCCCCGCAGCCCGAATTGCTGCCGGATCTGATCCAGATTGGCCTGCCCCCCCAGGATCGCCGGGGTTTGGTTAACCAATTCCTCCAGGGTATAGCCGTAGTTTTTCTCCAGGGCGGGGTTGGCCTCGAGGATGCGTCCGTCCGGACTGAGAATGGCAATGGCGTCGTTGGAATTGAGGAAAATATTGTGGTAAAGGCGCAGCTTCTCCGCGGCCTGCAGGCGGGCGGTAATGTCGTAGAAGGCTCCGATCACCACTTCCTCTTCCCCGAGATGGGTGGTGGCCATGGAGAGAATCACCCAGTATTCGTTGCCCTCCCGGTCGCGGATGCGCACTTCCCGATCGCGGGGTCCGTCTCCGTTTTTCAGCTCGCCAAGCAGCGCTTCCCGATCCTGGGGGTCGACGTAGATGTCCGGGGCTTTGCGGCCGATCAGCTCTTCCGGGGCATAACCCAGGGTGGTGGCCATGGGACCGTTGGTATAGAGAATTTCCCCGTCCCGAACCCGGCTAACCAGGCAGGGAATGGGTGAGGCGGCCAGGATGGTGCGCAGCAGTTGATCCGCCTGATGCATTTTGGTGACGTCATTCAGCACCAGCAGGCGACTTCCGTCCGACTCGTTATCCTGATTCAGGGTGAAAAGAATGGGGAGAATTTTGCGGGGCGGTGGTCCGGGAAGGTCATGAATTTGGTTATAGAAGGATTCTATGGCGCTATCCTCGAGATCTCCGGGGCACATTTCATTCAGGCGTTCCAGAAATTCCAGAAAGGCCCGGGGATCTTCGAAACGCCCGGCCAATTGGGGCAGGAAATCATCCCAATTCATACCCAGCACCTCGGCCTTGGGCATGCCCAGAATTTCCACGATCCGGCTGTTAACCGCCCCGATACAGCCTTCCTTGTTAACCATGACGATCACCGCCGGGGAGCTGTCCAGAATGGACTGGAGTTCCTTCTGGCGGCGGCGGTTTTCCTCAAGCAGGGCCGCCATTTCCTGGTTTTGGGCCTCCAACCGTTCCTGAATGGCCAGCAGTTCGACGTTGGCTTTGCCCAGTGTAAAGGTTTTTCGCTCCCACTCGCTAAAATCCGAATCGCGCCTCTCCTCCCTGCTGTCGCGCCCGCTTTCCAGATCCTTGAGGTGCAGGAGGGCCGGAAGCAACAGCGTAATTTGTCCGGCCAGGAATTGCAGGGCAGCCGATTTGGAAGAAGCGGGGTCCGCCAGGGCAGCCAGCAGCACTCCGGGACAGCCTTCCCCGTCGCCGAGCGGGAAGGCGTAAATTTGATGGTTGGGGGGCAGGGCGGCCAGGTCGTTTAAACCCGGTACCGGAACAGGGGTGGTTTGAGGGCGCCCGGATAACCCGGAGAGGACCCCGGAATGCTGTTCAATGGCCACCTCCGGGAAGCCGGCCAGCAAACACACCGTCAGGTGGCTTTCCCGCTCCAGCAGGAGGGCGAAATGGGTGCAGTCCAGGCGCCGGGACAGAACCCGAAAAACGGCTTCCTGCATGGTCTCGAAGGAGGTTAACCCGGCGAGGTCGGCCATAATGCCGCTAAGGTCCTCCCACCCGGGATTGGCAGCAATTGTCATCTGAATATTCCAGCCATCTTAACAGACCTGTAACATTTTCGCAATACCCTTTTTACCACTTTTCCCTTAACCTTTGGGGTTTCAGAAAGGGGCAATCGCAGCCGTATTTTGCCAGGCCGGGAAAGGGTTTACCCGGGGAAGTCGCGCGGACCGCAGAATCGCCAAAGTGGTGCGACTTCAATATAAATACGACGCCGGTTCCGGCCAAGTTCTAACCGATACCGGTTCGACTTTTAACGTTTCCCCTCCCCGTGATGGGATCGGGAGCGGATACCCATTTTAGGGGGAGTTGCGCCGCGGCTCGGAAGGGGCATTCAGATCCTGGTTGCGAATATTCTTGCCCGTTTGATACCTGTAATTTTTTGGTTATATTTTTGCCCATTCTATTGAGGAGAATTGTTTTGTCCCCACAGAAAACGGCTGCGAATCAGGCCGCGAAAACCATCCTGCAAGTCATCCAGCTACTCCTTTTTCTATATCTTTTCCTGGTGAGCATCAACCTGATGGGCGCTTCGATGAAGATGTTCGGCAAGGGTTTTGCCGAAACCCTCATCAACAACACCGCCAACCCACTGGTGGGTCTGTTTATCGGGATTTTCGCCACCTCTCTGGTTCAGAGCTCTTCTACCACCACCTCTATCGTGGTCGGTCTGGTTGGCGGGGGGGTAATGACGGTCAGCAACGCCATTCCCATCATCATGGGAGCCAATATGGGAACCTCGGTAACCAATACCCTTGTTTCCCTGGCCAATATGAACCGTTCGGAGGAATTCAAACGATCTTTTTCGGCCTCGATTGTTCACGATTTTTTTAACCTCCTCTCTGTTTTGGTTTTGTTTCCCCTCCAGCAGTTGACCAATTTTCTGGGCGCTTTCGCCGAATGGACCGAACATTACGTGGAGGTTTGGGGTCTGGTTGGGGGTGGCGCCCACGCACCCAATTTTCTGAAGACCATTACCACCCCGGCGGTAGACTTTCTGAAGCATCTTACCGGAGAACTTCCCTGGCTGTTGCTCATTCTCTCCTTCGTGATTCTGTTCCTGGCCCTGCAACAGATCGTCAGCGCCCTGCGGGCTCTGGTGATTAAGCGCGCCGAGGCCATGTTCGACAAAATCCTGTTCAAGAACGGGTTCCGGGCCTTTTTGGTCGGGCTGGTCCTGACCCTGGCCGCCCAGAGCAGTTCCATTACCACCAGCCTGATCGTCCCGATGGCCGGGGCGGGTCTGCTGACCCTGCATCAGATTTTCCCCTACACCCTGGGGGCAAATGTCGGCACCACCATTACCGCCATCCTGGCCTCTCTGGTAACCTCCAACCCCAGTGCGGTTACGGTGGCCTTTGCCCACCTCTTGTTTAACGTCTGCGGAATCGTTATTTGGTGGCCGCTGAGCCGGGTTCCCCTGGGCCTCACCAACTGGGTTACCGAAAAGGCAACCGTCAATAAAATTTATCCGCTTGCCTACATTGCCCTGGTCTTCTTTATTATACCATTGATCGTTATTTTATTATTCCGTTAAGGAAGGAAAACCAAGCTATGCTGAGAGAACTTTTGTCCGTCTTCAAACAAGACAGCAAACTGGACCAGGCTTATGAGGAATCCTATGAGATGCTGTCGCTGACCCGGGATATGTACCTCAAATCCCGGAAATCCCTGCGGGAGTCCAATAACGTGGACCTGGACAACGAAGTCTTTTCCATGGACAAACGGGTCAACAAGTTCGAAAAGAACGTGCGACGGTCGGTGCTCCAGCACCTTTCCGTGCGAGGCACTCAGGATTTGTCCAGCGGGCTCATTCTGGTTAGCGTGATCATTGATATCGAGCGGATCGGGGATTATACCAAAAACATCATTGATCTGGCCGCCAACCATCCGGGACGCCTGGAAGGCGGGGAAATGGAAAGAGACCTGCAGCGCATCGAAGGTGCGGTGGAGGATATTTTTAAGCGGCTCATTAACTGCCTGAAAAACGGCGGCAACGAAAAAGAGGCGGAAGCCATTCTTAAGGAGTATTTCTGGGTTAATCCGGTTTGCGACCAGATGGTCAATAATCTGATCAAAGAGTCCTATCCCGATTTGTCCTCCGGGGAAGCGGTGACTCTGGCGATGTATTTCCGCTACCTGAAGCGCATCAGCGCCCACCTGCAGAACATCACCACCAGCCTCACCAACCCCTTCCACAAGATCGGGTTTGTTCCCAAACGCATCAAAAAAGGTCCTCCGGAAGCCGGGGGGTCACCGGATTCCGAAAATGAAGAGGAACGCGAAGTCGACCTGTAAAAAAAAGCCGGTGCAATTTGCACCGGCTTTTTTTATATCTGGCTGTACCGGGAACCTGCGAGGGCATCAATTATGGTATGTCCTGCTCGTTACCCGCCCCGGCCTGGGACCTACCGGGGCAGGCTACCCGGGGTGACGATCCGGAGGTCACAAATAAATGAAAGTTTCTATTGCGCTTTCTGGGTTTCCAGATACTCCTGCTGAGCCAGAAAACGCTCGGCGTCGATGGCGGCCATACAACCGGAACCGGCCGCGGTAATGGCCTGGCGGTATTCCGCATCCTGAACGTCTCCAGCGGCGAATACCCCGGGAATGGCGGTGCGGGTGCTGCCTTCTTCCACCTTGAGATAGCCGGTGGGATCGGTTTCCAGCTTGCCGGCAAAAATCTCGGTGTTGGGCTTATGGCCGATCGCCACAAAAACCCCTTCGCAGGGATAGTCGCTGCGCTCGCCGGTTACGGTATCTTCGAGAACCACCCCGGTTACCCCGGTTTCCCGGCTGCCCAATACTTCCGCCACATTTTTATTCCACTGGAAAGCCACTTTGGGGTTGTTCATGGCCCGTTCCTGCATAATTTTGGAGGCGCGCAGTTCCTCGCGGCGATGGACCACCGTTACCTTTGCGGCAAATTTGGTGAGGAAGTTGGCTTCTTCCATGGCGGTATCCCCGCCCCCGACCACCACCACTTCGCGGTCCTTGAAGAAAAAGCCGTCGCAGGTGGCGCAGGCGGAAACGCCATAGCCCATCAGGGAGGATTCGCTTTCCAGGCCCAGCAATTTGGCCGAGGCGCCGGAGGCGATGATGACGCTGTCCGCGGTTACGGTTTGCTCTTCGATGGTCACCTTAAAGGGACGCTGGCTAAAATCCACCGCGGTGACCATCTTGTAAACAAACTGAGCCCCGAAACGCTCGGCCTGCTGGCGAAAACGCTCCATCATTTCCGGTCCCATAATGCCCTCCGGAAATCCGGGAAAGTTTTCCACCTCGGTGGTGATGGTCAATTGCCCGCCCGGCTGATTTCCGGCAACCACCAGGGGCTGCAGTTCGGCGCGCCCGGCGTACAAGGCGGCGGTATCCCCGGCCGGACCGGACCCGATAATGAGCACTTTATAATGATCTTTCAGTTCCATTTCGTTTTCTCCTGAGTCTTGGTGACAAGAAAGGTACTAAACGCACGTTGAATTCTCGACTTTATTGTTGGATGTTATGAACAATTTGTTGATACAAAAAGTAAAATTACACTTTGGGAACGGGGCATTTTGGGGGCATTTTATTGAACGGCGGAAATGAGAGAAGATCCTATGAGGCTAAGACCAATAGACTTTGAGTGAAAGCGGTCCCCTGGTCCCTTCTTAGGATCACAGGATCTTCTTCGGTCTATCGCTCCATCGGTCTATCGGTCTATCGGTCCATCGGTCCTTCCCAACCCGCGGTCGGAAAAAGCAAAAATAGCGGAAAAAATATGGCGACAAAAAAAACACGGCGCGATGCCCAACAGTATTTACTGCCCGAGGTGGTTTCCCAGGTGCGCAGCCTGGAGCTGATTGCCCGTTTTATTGTGGAGGGATTCCTGGTCGGCCTGCACAAAAGCCCTTTCCACGGCTTCAGCGTGGAATTTTCCGAACACCGCCAGTATATGCCCGGAGACAATATCCGCGATATCGACTGGAAGGTCTTTGGGCGCACGGATCGCTACTACATCAAACAATACGAAGAGGAAACCAACCTCAAGGCCAATATTCTGCTGGATATTTCCGGCTCGATGACCTACACCAGCCACGGGATCAGCAAGTTTACCTACGGGCAATATCTTTCCGCCGCCCTGGCCTATTTGCTGCTCAAGCAGCGCGACGCGGTGGGGCTGGCCCTCTTCAGCGATCAGATTCACCGCTATTTGCCGCCCCGGTCCACCAACTCCTACATCAAGTTTATTCTGGAAGCTTTGGAAAACGCCGAACCCCGCCAGAGCGAAACGGCCCTCAGCGAAACCCTGCACCTGATGGCGGAGCGCTTGCGTCGCCCCGGGCTGATCATCCTGATCACCGAATTCCTCTACGAGGACCCGGAGCGTATTATCCAGGGCCTGCGCCATTTCCGGCATTTTAACCACGAGGTGCTGGTGCTGAATATCCTGGATCCCCAGGACCTCGAGTTCCGGTTCAGCGACGAAGCCACTTTTGTGGACCTGGAGACCGGAGAAGCCCTGAAAACCCAACCGCATCTGATTCGGGAGGACTACCAGCGCCTCACCGAGCAGTTTTACCGGACCCTTAAGCAGGAATGCCACAACCTGCGGATCGATTTTCACACCATTCTCACCAGCGACAGCTTCGACAAAGCCCTGCTGCGCTACCTAATTATGCGCCGTAAGCTGTTCTGACCCCCCAGGAAAGGGCCCGGTTGTGACGGTACTACAATCCGGCCCCTATGCCCCAACCTAACGCTTTCTTCCTAACCGGTCATCTTTGTCGCAATTAGGCGACATTTTGCGTCGCCCGAACTGTGATTTTTGCTATAACACTTCACTGCCCGCCTTTTCCCAAACTCCCTCAAGTCTTTGTTCTTGATTTACTTAAAGAAAATTTTTTCACCCAAAATCCTTTTTGAGATGTTTATCAAATCCATTTCCCGCTGTGAATTTATTTTACAGCTGCATTCGATTAAGGCTATCTGCTCAGAAGTTTCTTTGACAGCATAAATCAAAGATAATTCGACCTGCTTCGCCTTAGACAGGATGGTCTTGGCTTGCAACAGATTCTACTTCTTAACCCAGGTAACTGGTTTTAGGGCTCGGGGATTTTTAGTACAGGCAATTTCCCGAACGACCGCAAACAAGAGGATTGCGGTACAACCATATCCCATCATAACCAATTGGAGGATTAAGTATGGGACAGCAGCAGTTATTACTCATTGTGTTAAGTGTTATCATCGTCGGCATCGCAGTGGCAGTTGGGGTAAACATGTTCCGCAGCGGGGCAATTGACGCCAACCGCCAGGCCCTGATCTCCGATGTGGTTAACTACGGCGCCAAAGCTCAGCGCCACTACCGGACCCCCACCCAACTGGGCGGCGGCTCCCAAAATTTTGACGGTTTCAAGATGAACGGTATCGACACCGCCAACGCCAACGGAACTTACGCTGCGAATAATAACATTCCGGGCAACAACAGCAAAGTGGTCGGCAGTGTTGCAGCCCTTTCCGGGACCGTCGGAACGATTTACATCATCGGCAGCGGCAACGAAATCGGCGACGACGGCACCAACCCGGTCAAGGTTTACGCCAAGGTGACCGCGGACAGTATCGTCAGCACCATCATGAACTAAGCAGTAGACATCTTTTACCGGCGGTCCGCTCCCGGGCCGCCGGAATTCCGTTTCGAAGCCAGGGGAAAACTTCACATGCCGGAATTCAGATTTGAGGGGACGAACGTCACGGGACGGGTCGTCCGCGGGGTTATTTCCGCCGAAACCATGTCGGATGCGCGCCGCAAAATCTCAGACTTATCCAATCGCCACCACGTCAAGGTCTCCAAGATCCTGAAGCGGCGGACTTTTATCTATAAGGTCCGGCGGGACGGGATGATCACCAAGGGCGAGCAGCGGGCCTTTACCAAGGACGAAGTTTCCACCGCCCTCAAGAATCTCGGCTATGAGGTTCAGGACATTCAGCTCAAGGTTCTCGATTTCAAGCTCAAGCCGCCCACCTCCGAGGTGGTGACCTTTGTACGGGTGAGCGCGGACATGCTGCGCGAAAAGCTGAGTTTCGGGGACGTGCTGCAACTGCTCATCGAGGACACCCAAAACGCCACCCTTCGCGAGGCCCTCAAAGAAATTAACGTGGACCTTCGCCAGGGCAAGGACAGCGAAGAAGCCTTTACCAAGCAGGAAAAGGTGCTGGGCCGCTTTACCAGCCGCATGCTGGGCCTGGCCGCCAAAAGCGGCAATATGGCCGACATCTACGAAAGCACCGCCAAATTCCTGGAGCGCAACGCGGACTTCAAACGCAACCTGCGCAGCGCCCTCATTACCCCCTTCTTCACCATTCTGGCCCTGCTGGCGGCCACCCTCTTTTACGTGATGTA
>JAGRBF010000213.1 GCA_020434205.1 Calditrichota bacterium
TCGAAGATGCCGAGCCCGGCGTGGTGCCCGCCGGCGACCAGCCAGCCGTTGATGATGAGGTTGGTGCTGGTGCCGATCAGGGTGCACATGCCGCCCAGGATGGCGGCGAAGGAAATGGGCATCAGGAATTTGGAAACCGGGTAGCCGTATTTTTCGGCCCAGTTGCGGACTACCGGGATCAGCAGGGCCACCACCGGGGTGTTGTTGACAAAAGCGGAAAGGGCCCCCACCGGGAGGAGCAGGCGGGAAAGTTTGGCGGCCACGCTGTTTTTTTTGCGGCCGAACAGGTGGTGACTCACATTGCGCAGAATACCGGTGGTATTGAGGGCGCCGGCCACCACGAACATGGCGGCAATGGTTATTACCCCCTCATTGGCAAATCCGGAGAAGGCATCGGCGGTATCCATAACCCCGCCGAGCAGCATCAGGAACAGGGTGCCCAGAACCGTCACTTCCACTTCGAGCTTTTCGGTGGTCAGCAGAACGGTCATCCCCACCAGCAGGATCAGGGTGTACCAAAAATCAAAGCCGAGTTCGGTCATAAAAGGTTGGGGCGGGTTTCGAACCGGCCCTTACCCGTTTTTTTTATTGATGGTCAATAGTTGTTCCAGGGGACCTAAAACGGCATCCGGCACCTGACCGTCTCCCATGGCGATGTCCTTGATAAGGCTGCCGTGATAGTCGCTGCCGCCGGTCACGATTTTCCCGCATAGCCGGGCTTCTTCCACCAGCCCCTCGGTCCATTCAGGGGTCAGTCCGGTGTAATGGGCCTCCCAGCCGTCCACCCCGGCAGCGATGGCTTCGCCCAGGTAACGACGGCATTCCTTTAAATCGGGAAAACCCAGGAACTGGGGGTGGGCTATCACCGCGACGCCCCCGGCCATGTGCACCAGGTCGGTCGCTTCCTTCAGCCCCAGACGAATTTTTTCCACGTAACCTGGTTTTCCCTTGCTCAGATACTGCTCAAAGGCCTCCTGAATAGACCCGACCACTCCTTTTTTGACCAGGAGACGGGCCACGTGAGGGCGGCCGGCTACCCCCTCTCCCACTTCCCGGCGCAGCTCGTCCAGGCCAATCTCGATGCCGTGCAGATTCAAACGGGAAACCATCGCCTCGCTGCGGGTTTCCCGAACGCTTGCGAAACGTTGCAGGGTTTTTTGCAGGATGGAATTTTGCAGGTCGATGCCCAGTCCCAGCAGGTGCAGGTGCCCCCCGGCGGGAAGATCGGCATCCACGCTGATCTCCACCCCGGCAAAAGCTTTTATCTGCGCTTTTTGGGCGGCATCCAGAAAGGCGGGCACACCTTCCACGGTATCGTGGTCCGTCAGGGCTATGGCGCTTAACCCCAACCCCCTGGCACGGTCCACCAACTGCTCGGGGCGATCCGTGCCATCGGAAAATGTGCTGTGCATGTGCAGGTCTATCACGAAAACAGATCCGGTGTTTGGACGTTCTTACTCGGCTGCTTCCGGCGCCTCGAGATATCCCTTTTCTTCCAGAAAATCGATAACGATCTGTGCGTTTTTGGTGATATCGTCCTGAACGGAGGTGTCCACCACCAGTTCGGGATTTTCCGGCGCTTCGTAGGGGGCGGAAATACCGGTAAAGTTGGGGATTTCCCCGGCCCGGGCTTTTTTGTAAAGGCCTTTGGGGTCGCGCTGTTCGCAGACTTCCAGATCACACTTCACATAAACTTCCAGAAAATCGCCTTCCGGCATGAGCTGGCGGACCGTATCGCGGTCTTCCCGGTAGGGAGAAATAAAGGCGGTTCCGGTGACCATTCCGGCGTCGACAAACAATTTGGCGACTTCACCGATCCGGCGGATGTTTTCGGTGCGATCCTGAGGAGAAAAGCCCAGGTCTTTGTTCAAGCCGAAGCGAATGTTGTCGCCATCGAGAACGTAGGTGCGATGTCCTTTTTCGAAGAGCAGGTTCTGAACTTGGTTGGCAATCACCGATTTTCCGCTGCCGGAAAGACCGGTAAACCACAGGCAAACCCCGCGCTGACCGTTAAGCCGTTCGCGATCCGTTTTTTTGATGTTGCCTTCGTGCCAGGTAATGTTGGTTGCTTTCTGTTTCAAAACGAAAAATTCTCCACAGTGATGGTAAGATTGGGGTGAAATTAGGGCGGCAATTTAAAGCCCGCAAAAGCCAATCCCAAAGGGCGAATCGTTTTTTGCGGGCTTAAACCCCGGACCTTTCCCGGGTAAAGAAGCTGCCTCAGGAAGATACCAGATTCTGTTCCTTCTCGAATTGTTTCTGGTACCAGGCTACCGTGCGCCGGAGGCCTTCGTCGAAGCCCACCGGGGGTTCGAACTTCAGGTTCATTTTGAGGCGCTCGATATCGGCAAAAGAGTGTTTGATGTCCCCGGCGCGCGCCTCGGCATAGGCGGGGGCGACGTTTTTACCGAGAATGCCGTTGATTTTTTCCACCAGGGTATTGAGATCGGTGCGATCGTGAACGGCACAATTCATCACAATGCCGGGCGGGCAGTCCACCTCGGTGGCCCGGATATTGGCTTCCACGGCGTTGGCGACATAGGTAAAATCGCGGCTTTGTTCCCCGTCTCCGTAGATCATCGGGGAGCGGTCCTGCAAAATAGCCATGATAAATTTGGGGATCACCGCGGAGTATTGGGAATTGGGATTTTGACGGGGCCCGAAGATATTGAAATAACGCAGGGCCACGGTGTGCAATCCGTAAATCTGGGCAAATACCTGGCAGTAGCGCTCCCCGGCCATCTTGGACACCGCATAGGGCGAGAGGGGATTCATGGGCATGTCTTCCTGCTTGGGCAGGGTGGGAGAATCTCCGTAAATCGATGAGGACGAGGCAAACACCAGGCGCTTGATCTTTGCTTCCTTGGCGGCATTGAGCAGGTTGAGGGTGCCGGAGACGTTGGCTTCGTTGGAGGAAATGGGGTCCCCGATCGAGCGCGGCACCGAGGGCAGCGCGCCCTGGTGAAGCACGAAATCCATGCCGTCCACCGCGGCGCAAACGTTGTGATAATTGCGCAGATCTCCTTCCAGAACCTCGATACGCCCTTCAAACTCTTTGAGATTGTCGCGGCTGCCGGTGGAAAAGTTGTCCAGAATCCGAACCTGATGCCCGCGGTTCAACAATTCCGCGGTAAGGTTTGATCCGATAAAACCGGCGCCGCCGGTAATCAAATATTTCATGAATAATCCTCAATTATGCCATTTGGTAACCTATATCCGGACAACCCCTGTCCGGATCTCCATTAGGAGGAGCGCCACGGCCCCCGTCCCTGTCAGACCAATTCCTGGTGCTTGTCGAGTTTGCGAATGTTATGGCGATCCACCACAAAACTGGCCGACTGATAAATGCCGTCCAGCATCACCGCCAGCCGGGTTTCCCCGCGTTTTTCCAGCAGGTATCCCTGGACCCCGGCCAGGGGCCCGGCGAGAATCTCTACCGGATCTCCCGCCCGCAGAAAGTCGGCCGGTTCCAATCCGTCCACTTCCGCCAGGACTTTTTTCAACTGCTCAATCTGCCAGGCGGGAATGGTGCTGGGAATGCCACCGAAGGCCACCAGGCGAACCACGCCGGCGGTCTGCAAAGCCAGCAGGCGCTCCCGCAATTCCATCTCCACAAAAACGTAGCCGGCAAAGAGGGGATTTTCCACCCATTTGCGGCGGTCTTTCCATTGACGCAGTTCCCGGGTCAGCGGTAAAAAAGCCTCCAGGCCTTTTTCGCTCAATTGCTCAAAAACCCGCTTTTCGTGTCTCGGTTTGGTATACAGGGCGAACCAGGCCATTGTGTCGGTTTTCTCCGGTGATAAGCTGTATCTCAGGATTGCGGTCAGATTCTGGCCAAAAGTAACATACCGCAGAACCCGTATCGTGATAACCACCAAGTTTCGCTTAATGCGAATTTAAAGCGAGGGAAAAGGCACTTAGGTAATTAGGCAATTAGGCGTTTAGGTCTTTAGGTACTACCTTACTTTCCTTACAGCCTAAATACCTACAGCCTAAATACCTACAGCCTAATACAAGGAAATATCAATTACCAAATCGCGTTCCACATCAAACTGTTTTTCCAGCTTGTTGTCCAACTCGATGTTGTTGATTTTGTCAATCACCATCTTAAAGAGCCGGTTGTCCTGGGATTTGCCGTCCAGCACCCCCTCGACATTCACCGTACCGCGGTGTTTTTTATCGTAGTAGGCCACCAGCACCCGATCGTCCACGTCCAGGGCCCCCAGCATTTCCAGAAGCACGGAAACATCCCGGGATTCCTCGATGGTATCGACATCGTTGTTTTTGCGAATGTATTTGATGTCGCCGTCATTGTAGGAGAACTCCAGCGTTCCCCCACCCTGGCGCGCATAAACCGCCTTGCTGGAATTGGCTTCGATCATCCTGCGTTCGACATTGACAATCTTCCCGGAGAAACCTTCCGCGTTCACACTGACCAGCTCAACAATGATGGGCACTTCATCCACAATGCCGTCATATCCGATGCGGAAAATCTCCATAACCTCGCCAAGATCCACCCCGCCGATGGCCGATTTGACCTCTTCGGGGGTCAGGGCGCCGGGGCGAAGCTCTACCCGGGGCGCGGATTTGCGTTTGAACCAGCCGAAAAAGAAATTACGGCGCTGTCTGGGGCGATAAAGATCTGAGCTGGCGGGATTGTGATAGTGTACCGTTCTGCGTTGCATAAACCCTCACGAGATTGGACCCGTTTTGTCAATGATCGCCTTCTGGCGTCCTGATTATCGACACCAAGGGCATGTACGATTACTAAATATCGAAAAAAAATGCACTTTCTTCACATATTTTACCGCGGCAAATATCCGCAGTTTTGCCCAAATGGGCTGTGATGATAGTCATCCTTCCGGTTACCGGAATATAGCTCCGTTCCGCTCCCTTAGCCACAAATGAGTTGGCAGCCCTTTTCTTTTGCGGCGCCCCGGTGTTAAACAACTGTTGCAAACAGGCAAAATCACCCTATATTTAGGGCCGTTTTAAGTGTGACCAGACCTAAGGCAGGACTCTTTTTGGCTATCCCCTTTTCCATTACCGCCGCCAGCAGCACTTGCCGGGCCCGCACCGGCGAGGTTACCACGGATAACGGCAGCTTCCGGACCCCGGCCTTTATGCCGGTGGGCACCATCGGGACGGTCAAGACCCTCACCCCGGAGGACCTCAGGGCGGCCCATGTGGAGATTATGCTCTCCAACACTTATCACCTTTACCTGCGCCCCGGCCTGGACATTCTGGAGCAGTTCGGCGGGCTGCGCGGGTTGAATCGCTGGGACGGACCGATTCTGACCGACAGCGGCGGGTTTCAGGTTTACAGTCTGGATGATCTCAAGGAAATTGACGAGGACGGGGTCACCTTCCGCTCCCATTGGGACGGCTCGCGCCACCTTTTTACCCCGGAGCGGGTGGTGGACATCCAGCGCAGCATCGGTTCGGATATTATGATGGTGCTGGATCACCTCACCGGCAATCCCGCCGAATACGAGACTTCCCGCCAGGCCCATCAAAAAACCCTGCGCTGGGCGGAGCGCTCCCGAAGCCATTTCCTGGCCCATCCCCCCCTTTACGGCCACCGGCAGTTCCAGTTTGGGATCGTCCAGGGGGGCATTTACGACGATTTACGTGCGGAAAGTATCGCCGGGCTCACTAACATCGCCTTCGACGGGTACGCCATCGGGGGGCTGGCGGTCGGGGAGCCCCGCGATGTTCGTTATCGCATCACCGGGTTCTGCACCGAACGTCTCCCCGAATCCCTGCCCCGCTACCTGATGGGGGTCGGCAAGCCGGA
>JAGRBF010000214.1:0-4498 GCA_020434205.1 Calditrichota bacterium
CAACCCGTTCAACCCGGAAACGACCGTTCGCTATCAGGTGCCCAAGGCTTCTGATGTGAAGATCACCGTTTTCAACGTTATCGGGCAGCAAGTTCGCGTTCTGGTTAACGAATCGAAACTGGCCGGCAGCCACAACGTTATGTGGAACGGTCTGGACGATCACGGCAAACAGGTATCTTCCGGTATTTACTTCCTGCAAATGAAGGCCGGAGATTTCACCAAAGTTCGCAAGATGTCCCTGATTCGCTAGGTTTTATCTCGTTGTTTTTCTTGAAAGTCTTCCGGCTGTTTAGCCGGAAGGCTTTTTCTTTTTTTTGACCACCAAGACTCAAAGACGCCAGGGAAGGGCACAATGACTGTTGGTCGTCGTTTGGCACTTGTGGTGCCGTGGCATTGTGGTTGTGTCGTAAGTGGTAAATTGAAATGTTCCTTGGCGCCTTGGCGCCTTGACGGTTACAAATATCATTTCTCAAAAACATGACCTTATCCCCAAAACAGCAGGATTACATCCGCAAACACCGCGGCGAAAAATCCCCCGAGGCGCTGGCCAAGCACCTGAAGCTCTCCGCCGATGCGGTTGAGGCTTTTTGCCGGGAGCTGGACCGGGAAAAACCGGCCGAACTGGACCCCCGCACCAAACGTTTGCTGACCATCCTGACCCCCCTTATTCCCATCCTCTTTTTTCTTTTGCTGGAGGGGGGACTGCAGGTGTTCGATTACGGCGGAAATCTGGACCTGTTTATCTCCGCGCCAGACGAATACGCCGAATATTACATGTGCAATCCCCGGGTTACCCGTCGCTACTTTTTTATGCAGGCCAGCACCCCGACTCCCCCCAATGACATTTTTCGCAAAAAAAAGGCCGACAACGCCTACCGCATTTTTGTGCTGGGCGGCTCCACCACCGCCGGTTATCCCTACGAACACAACCTGATGTTTTCGCGGATCCTGGCCAAACGGCTTCAGGATGCTTTCCCGGAAAGGGAAATTGAGGTGGTCAACGTGGCCACCGCGGCTATCAATTCCTACACGGTGCTGGACTTCACCGATGAGGTGCTGGATCAGCAACCGGATGCCCTGCTGATTTACGCCGGCCACAACGAATTCTACGGTGCCCTGGGGGCAGCGTCCCTGGAAAACCTGGGGCGCTACCGCTGGTTCACCAAAACGTATCTGGAATTGAAGGGTTTTAAGACTTTTCTGTTGATGCGGGATGCCATCGGCTGGCTGCGCAAAAAAATGACCGAAATGACCCAGGGTAGCAGTCCCTACGATCCCAGCGCCACCCTGATGGAGCGTCTGGTGGTGGAACAGCAGATTCCCCTGGGCAGCGAAACCTACCTGGCCGGGCGCGCCCAATTCGAGGGTAACCTCAGGGATATTTTCGCCCTGGCCAAAGAGGCCGGGGTGCCGGTGCTGATCAGCGAGTTGGTCAGCAATGTCCGCGATATGGCGCCCTTTATTTCTGTTCCGGGCGAGGAGCAGCCGGAAGCGCGCACCGTTTTTCTGGAAGCCCGGGAAAAAGAAGAAACCGGGGACTTCGACGCCGCGCGGGAGGCATACTACCTGGCCAAGGATCTCGACGCCCTGCGCTTCCGGGCTACCGAAGAGTTCAACGGGCTGATCCACGGTATCGCGGGGGAATTCAACAGCCCGGTGGTACCCATGAAACGCTATTTTCAGGAAGCTTCCCCCAACGGGTTGCTCGGCAATAACCTGATGCTGGAACACTTGCACCCTAACATCAGCGGCTATTTCCTGATGGCGGAGGCCTTTTTCCAAAGCATGCGGGAGCAAAGCATGATTTCCCCCAACTGGCCGGTGGGGCGCCTTAGCAACAGCGCGGACTACCAGCGCAATTGGGGCAAAACCGCGGTAGACAGCCTTTACGGGGACCTGCGCATTCGCATTTTGAAGGGGGGATGGCCGTTCAAACCCAAGTCCGAACCCAATCGCGCCTTGCTGGACTACCGTCCCACCACCCTGGCGGAATCTCTGGCGGTCCGGGTCTGGCAGGACGATACCTTCAACCTGGAACGGGCCCACGTCGAACTGGCAAACCATTACGAAAAAAAGCGGGATTACGACGCGGCTTTTGAAGAATACAAGGCCCTCATGGCCCTGACCCCGTACAATTCTTCCCCCTTTCTGCGCGGGGCGGATATGCTGATCAAAGGGCAGCGTTTTAACCAGGCCCTACCGGTTCTGCGCGAGTCCCTCAAACGCGAGGAAAGCGCCTTCGCCAACAAGTGGATCGGGACCATTCTGCTCAATAACAACCGGATTCAACAGTCGCTGCCCTTTCTGGAAAAGGCCGTTAAAATGGCCGGGGACGACCCTCAGTTGCTGTACAACCTCAGCGGGGCCTACGCCCTGGATCAACAGTTTGAAAAAGCTCTGGAGACCCTGAACCTGCTTTTTCGGGTGGATCCCAACTTCCCGGAAGCGGCATTGCTGAAACGCCAGGTGGAGCAGGTGCTGATGGAGCAAAGGACCCCGGGACAGTAGGACCGGAGCAAAGAATGCCGTTGGCAGTGAAGAAATGTGTCGAAGTGTGGGTGTGTCGAAGTGTGGGTGTATTGAGGTTATACGCATAGCCTGACATTGTGCATACCCCGATACCCCGATACCCCGACACGCGCCGCAGGCGATAACCCTGTAATCAGTAGCCATTCAACCAAGGAAACCCCTATGAAACGAAAAACCCGCAAGATCACCCGTTTGAGCGTTTTGGCAATGGCGTTCGTTTTCCTGACGATCTCCTGCCAGAAGCAGGAGGCTGCCAAAGCGGATGCGATTCCCCCGGTTCCGGAATGGGCCAAAACCGCGGTCTGGTATCAGATCTTCCCGGAACGATTTGCCAATGGCGACCCCGGCAACGATCCTGCTCCCGAGGATATGGCCGGCGGCTGGCCTTACTTCATCCCGGAAAACTGGCAACCCCATCCCTGGACCTCGGACTGGTATGAGCTGCAATCCTGGGAAAAGGGGATTCCCTGGCACGAACACTTTTCCTGGGCCAAAGAAGGCGAGCAGAACTTCAGCGCTACCGCCGGACTGCGTCGCTACGGCGGGGATTTGCAGGGGGTGATCGATCGTTTGGATTACCTGGCCGATCTGGGGGTTACCGCTCTGTATTTCAACCCCCTTTTCGAAGCGCCGTCCCTGCACAAATACGACGCCACCTATTATCACCATATCGATAATAATTTTGGTCCGGATCCCGAAGGCGATCGGAAAATCTGGGCTGAAGAGGACCCGGGCGATCCCGTTACCTGGAAATTTACCAGCGCGGACAGCCTTTTTCTGGAGCTGATCAAAGCCTGCCACGCCCGGGGCATGAAGGTGATCATCGACGGGGTCTTCAACCATACCGGAAGCCTGTTCTGGGCCTTTCAGGACATCGTTAAGAATCAGCAGAATTCGCCCTACAAGGACTGGTTCATTATCAAAAGCTGGGACGATCCCGGCACCCCGGAAAACGAATTCGATTACGAGGGATGGGCCGGGGTAAGGGATCTTCCGGAGATCCGCGAGGATGAAAACGGCCTGGTGCAGGGCCCCCGCGAGCACGTCAAAACCATCGTCAAACGCTGGATGGATCCCAACGGGGACGGCGACCCCTCCGACGGCATCGACGGCTGGCGCCTGGACGTGGCCGAGAAGGTGGAAATCGGCTTCTGGAAGGATTTTCAGAAGTGGGTTAAGGAGATCAACCCGCAGGCCTACACCACCGGAGAAGTGTGGTGGGAGGACTGGGGCAAATACCGCATTTACAATGCCGCACCCTGGTTCGACGGGGCTTTTGATGCGGTGATGAACTATCGTTTTGCCCGGGCGGTCAAATTTCTGGTGATGGACCACCGCGACGCCATCGACGCGGCCGGTTTCGCCGATAGCCTGCGCACGGTCTATAAGGACTACCGCTGGGATAACGTTCTGGTGTGTATGAACCTGATGGACAGTCACGACGTGGATCGGGTGACCTCCCAGATCGTCAACCCGGATCGCTGGTTCGATCACGGCGCCAATCCCATGCAAAATCCCGATTACAGCCCGCGCAAACCGACCCCCGCCGAATACGCCAAACAGCGATTGATTGCCGCCCTGCAGATGACCCTCCCCGGCGCGCCCATGATTTATTATGGAGACGAAACGGGCATGTGGGGCGGGGACGATCCCGATTGCCGCAAGCCCATGGTGTGGCCGGAGTTGAGTTATACCACCGAAGTTTATAATCCGGACGGCAGCAAACGCAGCCCCGACCCGGTTTCCTTTGACCGGGAGCTTTTCGACTGGTACCGCAAGGTGATCGCCCTGCGCAAGGGCCATCCGGTTCTGGCCACCGGGAAAATTGATTTCCGGGACCTCCCCGAAATGCCGGACGTGCTGGCCTTTCGCCGTTCCAATGACCGGGAAACCCTGTATGTGGTGGTGAATGACCATGACGCCGCCCGTGAGATTACCTTTGAACCCGGGGATTGGCGCCCGGCCGAGG
>JAGRBF010000214.1:4698-12212 GCA_020434205.1 Calditrichota bacterium
CGATTCTCATTGAATTGCACACCCCTCCGATGATAGATTGTAGCGAACGCATTTTATCTATTACCACAGTGAGGACATCATGAATTCAGACCTGGAAATCGCCCGTCAGGTGAAGCTGGAGAATATCCAGAGCCAGATGGAGCAACTCGGCATTACCGAAGACGAATTTGAATATTACGGCAAATACACCGGCAAGGTGCGCCTGAAGGTTTTTGATAAATTCGCCGATCGTCCCGACGGCAAACTGATTCTGGTAACCGCGATGACCCCCACCAGTCACGGTGAGGGCAAAACCCTGACCACCATTGGTTTGGGCCAGGGGTTAAACCAGATCGGGAAAAAGGGGATCATCGCCATCCGGGAACCGTCCGTGGGCCCGGTCTTCGGCATCAAGGGGGGCGCTGCCGGTGGGGGACACTCCCAGGTTTTGCCCATGGAATTGATCAACCTGCATTTTAACGGGGACATCAGCGCTATTGCCGCGGCCCACAACTTGCTGGCGGCCATGCTGGACAATCACATCCTGAAGGGCAACGACCTCGGCATAGACGTCACCAGTATTCTCTGGAACCGCACCATGGATATGAACGACCGCTCCCTGCGCCAGATCGTGGTGGGTCTGGGCGGACGGGTTAACGGGGTCCCCCGGGAATCCGGCTTTGTGATTACCGCGGCTTCCGAGGTAATGGCCATTCTGGCCCTGGCCACCTCCCGCACCGACCTCAAACGCCGCCTCGGGGAAATTGCGGTGGGGTATACCTACGACAAAAATCTGGTGAAAGCCAAGGATCTGGGGGCCCACAAAGCCATGGCGGTGCTGCTGAACGACGCCATCATGCCCAACCTGGTGCAAACCAGCGAGCACACCCCGGCCCTGGTGCATGCCGGGCCTTTTGCCAACATCGCCCACGGCACCAACAGCGTCATCGCCGATAAAATCGCCCTTAAGCTGGCCGATTACGTGGTAACCGAATGCGGTTTCGGGGCCGATCTCGGGGCCGAGAAGTTCTTCGACATTGTCTGCCGCAACAGCGGTATCTGGCCCTCCACGGTAGTGATTGTGGCCACCTGCCGGGCGGTCAAACTCCATGGCGGGGTTCCGGAAAAACCGGAAGAAACCCTCTACGAAGAAAATCCGGAAGCCTTTAAGGCGGGGCTCGGCAATCTGGAAGCCCACGTGCGCAACATGAAAAAATTCGGGGCGCCGGTGATGGTGACCATTAACCGCTTCCCCAAGGATCACCCCTCGGAAATTGAGATGATCCAGGAGCTTTGCCGCGGTCTGGAAGTGCCCTGCGTGGCCCACGAGGCCTATGCCAAAGGCGGCAAGGGCGCCATCGAACTGGCCCGGAAAGCGGTGGAACTGGCGGATGGTTATACCGACCCGCAGCCGAAATTCCTCTACGATCTCGAGCAATCGGTGGAAGAGAAGATCAAAATCGTCGCCACCGAAATTTACGGGGCGGATGCGGTGTATTTCGAAAAACGCGCCCAGAGCAAGATCAAACGTTTTACCGATCTCGGCTATGGCAATCTGCCGATCTGCATCGCCAAAACCCAGTCCTCCCTGTCCGACAATCCCAAGGCCAAGGGGGTTCCCAAAAACTGGACCATGACCGTTTCCGACGCCCAACTTTCCGCCGGGGCCGGATTTCTGGTGATTATCTCCGGCAACATGATGCTCATGCCCGGGCTGCCCAAGTTTCCGGCCGCCATGAACATGGACGTCGACGAAAACGGCGAGATTACCGGACTGTTTTAGGCGTTGCCACCCTGTCAAAAGGCCCGGTTTTACCGGGCCTTTTTTCAAAATAAATTAAAATTTTCTTGACAAACCGGAAACATCCTTCTACCTTGGACAACCTCTCAGGAATTCCAGCCTGTTTTGACTAACCTCACATCAGTCTCGAATCACCCGAAAGCTAAATAACATCATTTGTTTTTATCTCAGGAGCAGTATTATGTCAAACCGGATCATCGGTGTAGTAAAGTGGTTTAACGCCAGTAAGGGTTACGGATTTATTTCCAATAAAGAAGGTCAGGATCTTTTCGTGCACTACAGTTCCATCCGCGAAGATGGTGGTTTCCGCACGCTGGAAGAAGGCCAGGAAGTCGAATTCACCGCTGGTGAAGGCGCAAAAGGTCCTCAGGCACAGGATGTAGTTGTCCTGTAAGCGACGACGACAATCAAAAGTCTTACCACCCTTTTTTAAGAAGGCGGCATCTCCGGATGCCGCTTTTTTTTTGTAAAACCGCAGCCCCCCTCATTTGCCTTCGCCAGCATCCTTTTTGATCTCATTGAAAATAACCAGTTCCGCCTCATAAGCGGTCTTGTCGATCCCGGTTACCCGGAAGAGCATTTCGAAATAGCGGGGAACCCGGCCGTATTTTTCCCGGAATTTGCCCTCCAGTTCCGCCAAGGTCTCCGGATTGCACAGGTAATTGGCAATTTTGGGCGCCCCCAGCGAATGGTAGGAAGCGATGATAAAAATGGCGTTGTTGGCCGGCCCGGGCAGTTTGAGGGCCAGAACCAGGTCGTCGTTCTGACCGGTAGAATGGGTGGAGGTCTCAAAGCTGCGGACATTGGCGGAATCCGACCCGCTGTAAGAGCGGATAACGTGAGGGGAGATGTCGAATTCCATGGAAGAGATCATCATGGTGTGCTGGAGGATGTAGAGGGTCTTGATACTGCCCACGAAAATGATATTGTATTCGCTGAGGATCTGGGGGCTCAGGGTAGAGGATTTGCGCAGCACCGGTTTCTGATGCGCTCCGTTCAGCATTTCCAGCACCGGGGGCAGGCTCCAGATGCTGTGGTAGGGGAAATACGGTTCGGGAGAAGGGTAGATGTCCGATTCCGGATGCAGCGCTTTGTAGGCGTCCATATCTTCGGTGGAATTGATGGTGCCGTCGCGCAGGGCCAGCATCCCCTCATGATTGGAAGGCAGGCTCTCCCGGAAAAAGAAGTGATCGCCTACCGCGATCATGATGGGCAATGAGGAGCGCAGATAATCCCCCCACACCGGATCGCTGGCGTCGATCTTGCGGAATTCCCCGACCTCCTTATACAAACGATAGCTGTAGAACCCCAAAAAAAGACAAGCGAGCACCGCCGCCGCCCCGATAGCCCCCAGCAGCCGGGTGTTGGCGGCAAAAGGCAAAAGACCGGAAACGCTGCTGGCAATATCGCCCGGGGAAACCGCTTCAAAAGTAACCCGGTATTGCCCCTTGGGAATCTGGAATCGGTAGAGATCGTTACGCCCGTCCCGCAGGTAATAAACCTCCAGCTTTTTGCGCAGATAATAGGTGTGGGAGCGAACAATGGCATCCACCGCCGGATTAAAATTTTTATCCTTTCCGAAGAAATCCATGGCAATGGTGGTTTCCTTCAGATCCGCCTCCCGGGCGGAAGCCTCCACCAGAAAAGTGAGGTAGGATTGGTAGATGGCCGACCCGGAAAAAGTCTGGCTCTGGCAAATTTTTTCGAGAAACCGGGCCTGAATCGCAGCGTCTCCCATTAAAAACCTTTGTTCTGTAGATCGGTTAGGCCGGGACAAACACCCATCCGGAGTGATTCCTTAAACCCCTGTGGTCATTCGTTTTAGGCTGGGCGAAAATGATGTTGTTGACAGTTGTTGACAGTTAAACACTTTTATTCCCGGGCAGGAATTTCTACAATTTATTGCGCGTTAGCAGAAACCGCAACGCATTATCCGAACTGCTACAAACCTGTCGAATCCAATCGCGGTACCTGGTCCGTACCGCGCCAAAATGTGGGCCCCACCGGTTTATCAGGGGCATACCTGGTCCGAATCAACATTCCTTTAATCTTAAGGAGCCACGCTTAAGATGAACAGCCCTATTCTCAAAACCTTGCTTTTGGTGTTAACCCTGTCCCTGGCGGTTTTTGCCCAGGGAGGGATCTCCGGGATCGTCAGCGATTCCACCACCGGTGATGGTCTGGTTGCCGCCAACGTTTATCTGGACGGCACCTCCTACGGTGCCTCGGCGGACATCGACGGGGCCTTCTTTATTGTGGGGGTGCCCGCCGGGACCTACACCCTCCGGGTGAGTTATCTCGGCTACCGGGACAAAAGTTTGCCCATCACCGTGAATGCGGGGGAAACCACCCGGATCAACGTGCCACTGCGCTTCAATCTGATCGAAGGTGAGGAAGTTACCATCACCGCTCAGGCGGAGGGGCAGGTGGCGGCCATTAACCAGCAGGTGAACGCCAAAACGATCGTCAACGTTATTTCCGAGGAAAAAATCCAGGAACTGCCGGACGCCAACGCCGCCGAGGCGGTGGGACGCCTGCCCGGGGTGGCCCTGGAACGCTCCGGCGGGGAAGCCAACAAGGTGGTGTTGCGCGGTCTGGATCCCGTTTTTACCTCCATCACCATAGACGGGGTGCGGATGCCCACCACCGGCGTCGATCGCCGCGACGTGGACCTGAGCACTATTGCTCAGGGCTCCCTGGCGGGCATCGAACTTCACAAGGCCATTACCGCGGACATGGACGCGGACGCCATTGCCGGCAGCATCAATTTCGTGACCCGCAAGGCTCCCGCCGAAAGATCCCTGAAAATCGACGCCCGCGGGGCTTATAACGATATCGAATCTTCCTTCGGGCAGTACGTCAACAGCATCAAATTCAGCGACCGCTTCTTCGACGACAATGTGGGGCTGCAGCTCAGCGGCAACGTCGAGCAGCGCATCCGCAGCACCGAGGAATACGATCCTGATTACAGCTACGAGGTCAACCAGTACGACTGGGTGATCAAGGATCTCGACCTCACCTACACCGACGAGGTCCGCAAGCGCACCGGGGTCAGCGCCTTGTTCGATTTCGACACCCCGGACGGCGGTAACATCAAGTTCAGCAATGTCTACAGCTTCACCCGGCGCGACTTTGCCACCTACCGCCGCAATTATCCGGTGGAAAATAAGGAAGAGCTTTTCTACACCCTGCGCGATCAGGAGCAGGAAATTGCCACCTTCAACACCTTCCTGAAGGGGGATAACCGGCTCTTCGGGATCAATGCCGACTGGAATCTGGCTTTCGCCAGCTCCCGCAGCAAGATGCCCTACGACTATACCATGAATTTCTACGAGCCCTCTCTGGGGTCAGGGGATCAGCAATACTCCGGAATGGGAACCCCCAGCTACGAAGTGCTGCGCACCGATCCGGTCAACATCATCCCCTATGCCTACAACAATTTTGAGATCGCCTACCTCTACGATGCCTTTTTCCGGGGTGAGGATGCCAAAGAGGACGAGCTGACCGCCTATCTGAATCTGGATCGCAATTATCACCTGAACCGCTTCCTCTCCGGGACCTTCAAAGCGGGCGGCAAATATCGCAGCAAGTCGCGTTCCCGCTCCCTCTCCGAACTGCTGGGCGCCTATTACGTGATGTCCTTTCCCCAGTCGGTCCGCCTGGAAGACGGCACCATCCAGCCCAAGGATTTCAGCAATACCCGCTTCAGCGATCTCCAGGTAGGGCAGACCGGCCTGGTGCTGCTCACCAATTTTCTGGAGGGAAGCCCCGATCGCGACCTGTTCAGCAAATACCGCCTGTTTCCGCTGATCGACAATGACGCCCTCAACGAGTGGTACAAGCTCAACCGCAACGGGTACGACGCCTCCGGCGGCACCGGGAACGAATACGACCGCAACATCGAGCCGGACGCCCAGTTTTACGACCTCGACGAGCGGGTAACCTCCTGGTATGCCATGAACACCCTGGACCTCGGGCAGAAAGTAACCCTGATTACCGGCATTCGCGCCGAGACCGAAGACAACGATTATCTCTCGCGTTTTTCCCCGACCACCCTGAGCGGTTTTCCGGTGCCGACCGGAAATTTCCGGGATACCACCGCCACCCACAAGGAAACGGTCTGGCTGCCCAATTTCCACCTCACCTTCCGGCCCACCGGATTTATGGGGCTGCGGTTTGCCGCTTACAAGGCCCTGCAGCGCCCCAACTTCAACGATCGCCTGGAAAACTACGTGGCCCGGCAGGCGGGGACCTTTTACTCCGGGAACTCCGTCACCCTCGGCAATCCGGGACTTCGGGCCGCCAAAGCCTGGAATTTTGAGGTGAACACCTCCTTCTACGAAGGTCGCTTCGGTTTGCTGTCCGTATCGGCCTTTTACAAGGACATCAAGGATGCCATTCAATTGCTCGACGGCTTTGAGTTCAAAGGGGTCAATCAACTGGATTCTCTCGGGGTGGGTTACCAGATCAACAACAATTGGGTTACGGAAGGTTATTTCCTGCGTTATCCCTACAATTCCGACCGCCCCACCCGGGTGTGGGGATTCGAGACCGAGCTGCAGACCCATCTTCAGTTTGTGCCGGGACTTCCCAAAGTGCTGCGCAACATCGTGCTGAGCGGCAACCTGTCCGTGGTTCGCACCGAAACCACCATTCCCCAGCAGATTCTCCAGGTGGATACGGTGTGGATCGGCCCCATTCCCATCCCGCAGGTCAGCAAGGACATCATCTATACCAAAACCAAACTGAGCGGGCAGCCGGACTACATCGCCAATTTCGCGGTCGGCTACGATTACCGCGGTTTTTCGGCCCGCCTGAGCACCTTTTACCAGGCGGCCAGCAACAACTCCAGCGTGAGGATCGCCAACAGCACCTCCGGGAATTACAGCGAAAGAATCGCCTTTTCCCGCTGGGATCTGAGCTTCAAGCAGCGCGTCAACCCTCTGCTCTCCCTCTATCTGAACCTGTATAACCTCTCCGATACCCGGGAGGGCAGCGATACCGTCAATCCGATTCGCAACTTTACCCTGGAAAGTTACCGCCGCCACTACGGTTTTTCCGGGGATCTGGGACTTCAAATAACACTGTAGTGGGTGGTCGCATCAGGCGGCCAGCTCCCGGGAATACCGTTATCCGGGGGAAAAATACTAATCTTAATTCAGGAGGTGGCTGTGATGAAAATCTGGCTACGTTGGTTTTTGGCAGTTCTCGTGGTGCCGGTGGTCGTGCTGGCTCAATCCGGGCCCCACGATATGGTAATTCCGCCCTTTTCGGGAAGCAATTATCTCAATGATGTCATCGTCGGGGATACCCTCGCCAATGGCGACCGGGCCGATCTGGAGCGGGTTTACTGGCTGGAGCGGGACGGCACCTATCTGGTGAACAACGCTATCCGCAACAACGGATACGATGTCCGCGTCCGCGCCATCGACGGCGCCGGCAGCCGTCCGGTGGTTTACATGACCACCAATACCGGTTCCGGAAGCTACCCCGGGGAAATTTTCCGGGTGGTGGCCGGTAACCTGTGGATTAAAGATCTGATTTTGGTTGGCTACGTGGAAGCCATTCCCGGGGAAATCGGCAATATCCCCTCGGGATTGATCCGGGTGGACGGGGTCGGTTTTGATATCGAAATCTACGGTTCCCTTCTTTCCCAAAACCGCGGGCAGCATATCCGCACCGAAGGCGGCTGCCGGGTGATTCGCCTGGTCGATAACGTGATCGCCAATATGGG
>JAGRBF010000214.1:12284-12691 GCA_020434205.1 Calditrichota bacterium
CTGATTTTCATCAACAATACGTTTGTTAACTTCCAGGACCGCATCATCCGCCACCGCAGCAGCACCGGCGCCATCGGCACCCTGATTTTCGATCACAATACCCTCGTGAACGGGATGTCCTTCCACGGCACCCTGGCCCTGGGCTGGGTGGGCAACGATGTTTCCATCACCAACAACCTCTTTCTGGATACCTTTGTGGCCGGCAACGATACCGATGCTACCCGCATGTCGGAATTCAACGAAAGCGGGGAAGTGGACCAATACGGTCTGCCACGCATGAACTGGATCTTCACGGTTCCCAACGATTCCACGCAGTACCGGATCAATAACAACTTTTACAGCGTTTCCGCGCCGGTTCAGGATTTCTACAATCGCCACGCCGCGGCCGGGGTTACCGGGGAAGGCGC
>JAGRBF010000214.1:12807-13798 GCA_020434205.1 Calditrichota bacterium
TGGTACCGCGATCCCAACGGCGGCAACAAAACCAAAAACACCGCCAACTTCAATCGCGATACGGACGACTTCGACCGCCGGCCCATGGAATTCTACCGCGACAGCCTGGACGTCAGTTATCCCAATACCACCGCCGCCTATAGCGGCGCCGAGCGCGGATTCCCGGCCGGGGACCTCAACTGGTATCCCGCCCTGAAGGACCTGTGGTCCAGCGGCGGCAGCGTGGGCATCGAACCGGGCATCACCGGGGTGGCTACTGATTTCCGGTTGGAACAAAACTATCCCAACCCCTTCAACCCGTCCACCAAAATCGAATTCTCCATGCGCAAAGCAGCCGACGTCCGGTTGGAGATCTACAACGTAACCGGGCAGAAAGTGGCTACGCTGGTGGATCGCAAACTGGCGGTTGGTAGCTACGAAATGGTTTGGGAAGCCAAAAACATTCCGTCCGGGGTTTATTTCTACACCCTGAAGAGCGAAGCAGGCAGCCAAACCCGCAAAATGATTTTGATGAAGTAAGTCTCCAGGTCTCCTGAGCGGACCTTCGCTGCTTCGGATGGGTAGACGTCCGAAGCAGCACTTTTTTGAGACTTGCGGAGAACCGGAAAACCCTAAACAGGTAAACCCGCATCGTGAAAAAACCGCTATTCTTCTCTCGCAAATCTATGGGCCGTCCGGGTCTGGTGCTGCTGCTGTTTTTGCTGACCATCGCCTGCGGCAAGCAAGAAAAAGCACCGGCTGCGGAGGCGGTGGTAAAACCCCTCTCCACCCTCATGGCCGAGTCGGTTATGGCCCGTAATCCCGAACCCTGGATGATCGATTTTCAGAAAAAACCCCGCTGGGAATACACCCAGGGCCTGGTGCTTAAGTCGGTTCTGGCGGTTTGGCAACACACCGGGGATCAGACGTTTTTCGACTATGTGAAAACCTATTACGACCAGTTTGTCCGGGAAGACGGGAGCATCTGGCTTTACGAGCGGGATATTTACAA
>JAGRBF010000214.1:13890-15562 GCA_020434205.1 Calditrichota bacterium
TTTACCCTGCGCGAACAAATGAAAACCCATCCGCGGACCAACGAGGGCGGGTTCTGGCATAAAAAACGCTATCCCTACCAGATGTGGCTGGACGGCCTGTACATGGCCGGGCCCTTTCTGGCGGAGTTTGCCGTTACCTTCGACGAGCCGGAGCTGCTCGACGAGGTTGCCAACCAGTTCGTGTGGATGGAAAGCCATGCCCGGGACCCGCAAAGCGGCCTGCTTTATCACGCCTGGGACGAAAGTCGCCAGCAGCGCTGGGCCGATCCGGAGACGGGACTGTCTCCCCATTTCTGGGGACGGGCTATGGGCTGGTATGCCATGGCCCTGGTGGATGTGCTGGATTTTTTTCCGGCGGACCATCCCCGCCGCGGGGAAATTGTGGCAATTTACCAACGCCTGGCCCAAGCCCTCTCCAAATACCAGGAAAAAGAAACCGGGGTGTGGTATCAGGTGGTGGACTTGCCGGAGCGGGAGGGCAATTACCGCGAATCTTCGGCGACCTGTATGTATACCTATGCCTACCTGAAAGCCCTGCGCAAAGGCTATCTCGATTCCCAATATATGGCGGTTGCCCAAAAAGCCTACCAGGGTATTCTGAAGCAGTTTGTGGAAAAGGATGACCGGGGATTGCTGAACATAACCCGGGCCTGTGCGGTGGCGGGGCTGGGGGGCGACCCTTACCGGGACGGTTCCTTCGCCTACTACATCGGCGAACCCATCCGCACCAACGATACCAAAGCGGTTGGCCCTTTTATTCTGGCCAGCCTGGAATACGAATCCCTTAAATAGAATTTTCCTATGAAAAGCCCATTCCTCGCTCCGGGTAACGTCAACCCCTTTTTCGGGACATTTAGTCTGCTGCTGGCCCTGGGGGTTGTTCTGCTGTCCGGCTGCCAGACCTCCCAATCCGCCGAACCGAAACCCGGCTGGAACGATGTCCCAAAAATTCTGGCGCAGATTGTGCCGCCGACCTTTCCCGAGGCGGACTTTGTGATCACCGAATTCGGGGCGGTGGGAGACGGTGAAACCGATAACACCGAGGCCTTCCGCCAAGCCATTGCCGCTTGTAATGCCGGCGGAGGCGGCCGGGTGGTGGTACCGGAAGGTGTATTCCTCAGCGGGGCCATTCACCTGAAAAGCAACGTCAATCTCCATCTTCGGGAGGGCAGCACCATTCGCTTTACCCGGGACCTTTCCAAATTCCTGCCGGTGGTTTATACCCGCTTTGAGGGGGTGGAATGTTACAATTATTCGCCCTTTATCTACGCTTATGAGCAGGAGAACATCGCCTTAACCGGAAAGGGAACCCTGGACGGCCAGGCCGGTCCCGACCATTGGTGGCCCTGGAAGGGGCGTGAGGAATACGGCTGGGTTCCCGGGGAGCCCAACGGCGATGCGGCCACCGCCCGCCTTTACGATCTGCCGGAAAAGCAGGTGCCGGTCTCGGAGCGCATTTTCGGTGAAGGCCAGATGTTGCGCACCAATTTTGTGCAACCCTACAAATGCACCAACGTGCTGATAGACGGGGTTACCCTCATTCGCTCCCCGATGTGGGTGATCCATCCGGTCCTCTGCGAAAACGTCACGGTGCGCAACGTCCGGGTTACCAGCAACGGCCCCAATAACGACGGCTGCAATCCGGAATCCTCCCGAAACGTGCTGATCGAAA
>JAGRBF010000215.1 GCA_020434205.1 Calditrichota bacterium
CCTAAAGATTGCCGGGATGACGAAGTAGCCACATTACCATCAACACGCCCTAATCCCGTTAATTTCCATAAAGTGCGAATCTCATTACGAATTTTGACGTATTTATGCCTATTTCCGTTCAAAGCTTTGCTATCTTGTATTTCTTTTTGAGATCTTCATGATTTGGGATAAGTTTTGACAAGAATCCGCCGATAAATATGAAACCTGTGTTTTTAATAATTTTAGTTAGGTCGGGCGATGCGAATTGAGCAGTTAGGCGCTTTAATCGTAACAATCTTGGAACTGGCGGTTTTCGTTTACGGCCTCAGCCGTTTTCGCAAGGTTGCGGTCTATACCCAAATTATGATTTATGCCGCGGGGCTGATGTTCCTGTTGGACTTCGCCCAGATGATGATGCGCTTTGTCGGAATTTCCCCGGAAGTTAATCTGATTACCCTGCACCTGGTGACCCTGATCCAATACACGGTTTTTACCGCCTTTTTCAGTTCGGTCTGGAAAGGGCATCCCCGGGGAAGATGGACCGGCATCAGTATTGTGCTCTTCGCGGTTTTCTGGTTGATGGCCAAAATCTTTTTTGAACCCTTCCGAAGTTATGATACCATCAGCTACGGGGTGTGCTCGGTGCTGATGGTGGCCTTTTCGATCTGGTGTCTGCTGGAACTCGGGCTGGACGAAAGCGTGGATTTTCTGAAATCCGCCCGTTTTTACCTTTCTCTTGGGATTCTGGTGTATTTTGCCGGAGGGCTGTTTTACCTGTTGCTCTATAAAGATATTTTTACCCTTGCTCTCGAGCTAAAGGTTATTATTCTGTCATACCACTGGATGATCACCGTGATCGCCAATCTGGTTTGGATGAAAGGTATTTCGTGCAAGCAGAATCCCTGAATCTTCTGGCCGTTTTTCTGGGGGGAACCACTGTCCTCTTGATGCTGGTTTCCGGTATCGTCCTTTCCCTGATGTTTTCCCGCCGCCGACTCTACAAAACCCAGCAGGAAAAACTGGAAGCCATTCAGAAAAGCGAGCAGAAATACGTCGACCTCTTTGAAAACGTCAGTGATATTGTCTACGTCCACGATCTGGAGATGCGCATCACCCAGATCAACCAGGCCATAACCCGGGAACTGGGGTTTGAGGTGGACAATTTTCTGGGCGCCAACCTTCGCGATTATTTCCCTTCTACCTACAACACCGAGTTGGAAACCTATCTCGCGGAAATTCTGGAAACCGGGGAAAGCAAAGGATTGGTTACCCTAACCGGACGCCAGAGCGACCTCCATATTTTTGAGTATCGCAGCACCCTTATCAAAAGCGACGGCAAACCCTCGGCGGTTCGGGGCATCGCCCGTAATGTGACCGATCAGAAAATGGCCGAAAAAGCGCTGCGCAAAAGTGAAGAACGCTACCGGCGCTTTTTTGAGGAAGATCTGACCGGGGATTTTATTGCCCTGCCGGACGGCAAAATCGTCTACTGCAACCCTGCCTTTGCCCGGATATTCGGCTTTGCCGGGGTGGATGAAGCCCTGCGCTTTTCCATTGCCGATTTATACGCCGGGCAGGCGGATTTCCAGGCCCTGATAGAACGCCTTACCCGAACGCAGAAGCTGGAATATTACGAAGAACAATTGGTCAATCGCTCCGGTGAGCCGGTTTACATCATCGAAAACCTGATCGGCACTTTCAACGAATCCGGTCAGCTGACCCAGTTTCAGGGGTACATCTTTGACGATACCGAACGCAAACAGCTGGAAAAACAGCTCCTGCAGTCCCATAAGCTGCAGAGTATCGGCACCCTGGCCGGCGGGATCGCCCACGATTTCAACAATATTCTCAGCATTATCTCCGGGCATGCCTCCCTGGTCGAACAGGGATTGCAGGAGGAACAGAACGTCGACGGCAATATCCTCGCCATTGGTCAGGCCATCAAACGCGGCGCGCACCTGGTTAACCAGATCCTGACCTTTGCCCGCAAGGCGGACATCAATTTTCAATCCACCAACGTCAACGTTGTGCTGGAAGAACTTATCGATATGCTGGACGGGGCTTTTCCCAAGACCCTGGAATTCGAGCTGTCCCTTGGTCCGGGCGTTACCCCGGTGCTGGCCGACCAGAACCAGTTGCACCAAGCTTTTCTCAATATCTGCATCAACGCCCGCGATGCCATGCCCAGGGGAGGCCGGATTTCCATCGCCACCGATATGATCTCCGCCGCTGCCCTGCGCACCAGATTTCCGGAAGCGCTGAATCAGGATTACGTCAGTATTTCTATCTCCGATACCGGGACGGGAATGGACAACGAGACCCTGCAGCGGCTTTTCGAACCTTTTTTTACCACCAAAAGCAGGGGGCAGGGGACCGGGTTGGGACTGGCGGTGGTCTACGGTATTGTTTCCACCCATCAGGGGTTGATCGACGTGGACAGCGCCCCCGGAAAAGGCACCACCTTTCACTTCTATTTTCCGCAAACCAGCGAAAAAGCCCGGCCCCGGGAAATGCCTCGCGTAAACGGCAATATCCGCGGGA
>JAGRBF010000216.1:0-2335 GCA_020434205.1 Calditrichota bacterium
ACCCCTTTTATTGATGTCGCTGCCGGGGTGACCCTCAACATCGGCATCGCTCCGGGAAGCAGTGGCTCCGCTGCCGACACCCTGGTCAACATCCCGGTGGTCTTGACGGCCGGGGAAACTTACGTGGCCATCGCCAACGGGGTATTGGACCCCACCGGTTTCGCCGCCAACCCGGACGGGCGTTCTACCGCCTTCCAACTGCTGGTGAACCCTGCCGGACAGGAAGCCTCCGGGGTGAGCAATGAGGTAGCCCTTTCCGTGGTGCACGGGGCAACCGATGCTCCCACCGTGGATGTGCAGGCTCGCGGGGTGGCCACTCTGGTGGATGATGCCGCCTATACGGACATCACCCCCTACTTCAGCGTGCCGGCGTCCAGCTACATTCTGGACATCACCGATGCAACCGGGAATACGGTTGTGGCCAGCTTTGGCGTAGATCTCTCCGGCCTGGGCGGCGGGGCTGCCACGGTGCTGGCGTCGGGATTTCTGACCCCGGGTAACAACCAAAACGGCGAGGCCTTCGGTCTGATCGCCGTACTGCCGGACGGAACCGTCCTGCCCCTGGATCCGGTGCTGAGCATTGCCACCCCGCTGCCGGGTGTGGTAAGCGATTTTGCCCTGGAGCAAAATTACCCCAATCCCTTTAACCCCAGCACCACGATCGAATATGCCATTCCCCGCAACGAGCGGGTGACGGTTACCATCTACAACATTGCCGGACAGGTGGTGGCGCGCTTGCTGGATCGTCAGCAGAACGCCGGTCGCTATCAGCTGACTTTCGATGCCTCCAACCTCTCCTCCGGGCTGTATTTCTATCAAATTCGCGCCGGGCAGTATCAGGCTACCAAACGCATGACCCTGCTCAAGTAAAAAGCCTTAAACAACCGCGCGGAGAGCGATTTAAAACGCCTTCCGCGCGGGCTTTCAAATAAAAACTGCTTGGCCGATTAAGCGAATTGTCTTTATTTTGAAAAAATGACCGGACCGGAGTCCGGTCCGGAATATGCCGATTGGCAATAGCATCCTGAGCGTTTAAAATGAAATTGATTTTACTCCTGATCCTGCTTGGCATGTTGAGTTCTCCCCGGGTGGCCGGCCAGGTTTCGCCGCACCTCCGGCAGGAGCGCCTCAATGCTTCCATAGCCACGGATTTTCCTGAGAACAATCGGAGCTTTTCCTGGCAGCCCACCGCTCTCACTAACCTGGCCATCAATGCCCTCTCCGCATCCCAGGGCGGAACCCTCTATGCGGGGAGTGAACAGGACGGCGTTTTCCGCTCCAACGACGACGGATCCAACTGGACGCAAATCAACAACGGTCTGACCAATCTGAGCGTTTACGCCCTGGAAGCGCTAAGCGACACCCGCCTGTTTGCAGGCACCAATGGTTCGGGGGTTTTTTACTCTCAGGACGGCGGGAATACCTGGCTACCCCGCAATAGCGGTCTCACCCATCAGGTAATCCTTAAATTAGCCAGTGCGCCGGACAGTTCTCTCCTGGCGGGAACCCAGGACGGGGGGATCTATCGCTCCGTGGACGGGGGAATCTCCTGGTTCCCTTACAACGCCGGCATTCCCGGTAGCAGCACGGTCTACGATATTGCCATTCGCCCGGACGGCAACGTCCTGGCCGCTACCCGCTTTAACGGGGTTTACACCCAGGGAGACGGAAACCTTAACTGGGACCCCCTCGGCCTGCCCAATGTAGACATCCGGGCACTGTTGGCTATCCCCTCCAGCGGCCTGATTGTGGCCGGGGCCTGGTATGACGGTATCTATTATTACGATGCCGCATCGGCGGTGTGGGTGGCCAGCAACCTGCCCAACACCCATGTCATGGATTTTGCAGAACAGCCCGATCGCCGTATTTTCGCCGCCACCCATGGCTGGGGCGTTTACGTATCTGAGGATGGCGGCTACAACTGGGTTCCCCAAAACGACGGATTGCCCAATGTGGGGGTCTGGTGTTTGATCCATCTGAACGGCTACATGTTCGCCGGAACCAGCAGCAGCGGTGTTTATCGCGGGGCGGAAACCACCCCCACCGGCCTTTCCGGTCGCGGCCTTATACCCAGTGCCTTCGAACTGTCTCAGAATTACCCCAATCCCTTTAATCCGACCACCACCGTCCCCTTTCGCCTGGAAAAACCGGCCGGTGTTCGCCTGATCATCAGCAATGCGGCCGGGCAGATCGTCCGCACCCTGGACGCCGGCTTTCGGGAGTCCGGCGATCACCAACTGCGCATCGAGGCGGGTTCGCTTCCCAGCGGGGTTTATTTTTATACCCTTCAGGCGGGAGATTTGCAGGCTACCCGTCGCATGACCCTGCTTCGGTA
>JAGRBF010000216.1:2460-5133 GCA_020434205.1 Calditrichota bacterium
CATCCGGCAAACAGAAGTATGCGGCGTTTGGATTGAACAGGCCGGGATATTATATTCCGGGAGGGTGGCAGCAGGGTGCTTCCATCCCAAAACGAAAACAACCGCATTTTCTCATCATTTTACAAAGGGCCAGGCAGCGATGAGTACCATCAAGCAGCGACTCGACAATAAATCACCTTTTCTTCCGCGCCACGTCGGCAACAACGCCGCCAAAAAGCAGGCCATGCTTCAAACCATCGGCCTGAAAAGCCTCGACGAGCTGATCGACAAAACCATTCCGGCCAGCATTCGCATGGATGGCGACCTGAAGCTGGGAGAAGGTGTCGGCGAATACGAATACCTCAATGCCCTGAAAGGTATTGCCGCCCGCAACAAAATCTTCAAGTCCTACATCGGCCTGGGCTATTACGATTGTATTACCCCTGCTCCCATCCTGCGCAATATTTTTCAGAACCCGGGCTGGTACACCGCCTACACCCCGTACCAGGCGGAAATCGCCCAGGGTCGCCTGGAAGCCCTGCTCAATTTTCAGACCATGGTGGAAGATCTGACCGGCATGCCCATCGCCAACGCTTCTCTGCTGGATGAGGGTACGGCGGCGGCCGAGGCCATGGCCATGCTGCACCGATCCCGCTCGCGAAATCAGGCCCGGGAAAACGCCAACCGCTTTCAGGTTGCCAAAAACGTCTTCCCCCAAACCATTGACCTGCTGATGACCCGCGCCGAACCGCTGGGCATCGACATTGAATTGATTGACCCCAACCAGTTTGACTTTAAGCCGGACGTTTTCGGGCTGCTGCTCCAGTATCCGGACGCCAACGGCGCTATTCAGGATTACAGCGAACTCATCGAACGGGCCCACCAGCACGAAATCCGGGTAACCCTGGCCGCCGATCTGCTGGCCCTGGCCCTTCTGAAATCCCCCGGGGAGATGGGCGCCGATGTGGTGGTCGGCAACTCCCAGCGTTTCGGGGTTCCCATGGGATACGGCGGCCCCCACGCCGGCTATTTTGCTACCCGGGAGGACTTCAAACGTCAGGTTCCCGGGCGCATCATCGGGGTTTCCGTGGACCGGCTGGGCAACAACGCCTACCGGATGGCTCTGCAAACCCGCGAGCAGCACATCCGCCGGGAAAAGGCCACCTCCAACATCTGCACCGCCCAAACTCTGCTGGCGGTCATGGCCGGGATGTACGCCGTCTATCACGGGCCGGAGGGAATCCGCGACATTGCCTCGCGGGTCCATGCCGCCGCACGCATCCTCGATCAGGAGCTCAGCGCCCTGGGTTTCCGGCAGCTGAACGCCCACTATTTCGGCACCCTGCACCTCGACCCCGGAGCGCATCTGGCGGCCATTCGCGAGGGTGCCCTGCAGCGGGGCATGAATTTCCGCTATACCGAAAACGGCACTATCAGCATTTCCATTGATGAAACCACCGGCTCGGCGGACTTGCAGGCTATCGTGCTGACCTTCGCCAAAGCCGCCGGCCAGGACGAAAAACGCATCGATTTTGCCGCTTACGATGCCCGGGATCTGAATATCCGGGTGCCGGAACTGCGCCGGAGCAGTGCCTATCTGCAGCATCCGGTCTTCAACAGCTTTCACACCGAATCTGAGCTGATGCGTTACATCAAACGCCTGGAGAACCGGGACCTCTCCCTGACCTCCTCGATGATCCCCCTGGGTTCCTGCACCATGAAGCTCAACGCCGCCACGGAATTGATTCCGGTGAGCTGGCCGGAATTTGCCGCCCTGCATCCCTTTGCCCCCGCCGATCAGGCGGAGGGTTACCGCCAGGTTTTTGAGGAGCTGGAGCGCGAGCTTTCGGAAATCACCGGATTTGCCGCGGTCTCCCTGCAGCCCAATTCCGGGGCCCAGGGCGAATACGCGGGAATGATGGTCATCCGCGCCTATCACCACGATCGCGGGGACAAACAGCGCACTGTGGTGCTGATTCCCTCTTCCGCCCACGGCACCAATCCCGCCAGCGCCATTATGGCCGGGCTGGAAGTGGTAACCGTCAAATGCGATGAGATGGGCAATATCGACGTGGACGATCTGCGCGAGAAAGCGGAAGCGCATCGCGAGGTGCTGGCCGCCCTGATGGTTACTTACCCCTCAACCCACGGGGTCTTCGAGGCGCGCATCAAGGAAGTCTGCCAAATCGTTCACCAAAACGGCGGGCAGGTGTACATGGACGGGGCCAATATGAACGCCCAGGTGGCCCTCACCAATCCCGGGCTGATCGGGGCGGACGTTTGCCACCTCAACCTGCACAAAACCTTCGCCATTCCCCACGGCGGCGGGGGACCGGGAGTGGGACCGATCGGGGTTGCCGCCCATCTCGCACCGTATCTGCCGGGCAATCCGGTGGTTAAAACCGGCGGGGAAAAAGCCATCACCGCTATTTCCTCGGCCCCCTGGGGATCGGCAAGCATCTGCCTGATCTCCTACGGCTACCTGAAGATGCTCGGCAAGGGCGGCCTCAAGGAAGCCACCCGCCAGGCCATCCTCAACGCCAACTACATCAAGGCCCGCCTGCAGGAGCACTATCCGGTGCTTTATGTCGGGGAAAACGGAACGGTGGCCCACGAGCTGATTTTCGATATCCGTCCCTTTAAAGCAGACACCGGGGTCGAGGTGGAAGATATCGCCAAGCGCCTGATGGACTA
>JAGRBF010000217.1:0-1037 GCA_020434205.1 Calditrichota bacterium
TCGCGTAGCACCTTCTGCGCGTTTTCCTGATCGTTCCAAAAATTGCCCTGGGCGGTTTGTTCTTCCAGAATGGCGACGGACTTTTCCAGGCCGTCTACATCAAAGGAACCTCCGGAGATTGTCCAGCACTTCCCTGGCCTGTTCGAGGTTCGCTGTAAAGTCTTCCATTATTACTGCTCCTGAATTGTTGTCTTAATTTCTGCCCTTTGAGTCCTGGTGGTTAACACGCTCTACTTACGGGAATAGATCGAATCCAGCTCGCATTCCTCAAAATAGTGCTTCAGGATCTTGTCGAAGGTGTAATTCTCCATGGCCATAACAGCGGCTCCGGTTTTACACATCCCGACACCATGGCCCTGACCGGCTCCCACAAAGGTAAAAGAAATGGGGGTTCCGCTGTCGTCCAGCTCGCGTTCTACCACAAAGCAGGAGCTGGGCAGATAATCGTAGGAGAGCGCTTCGCGGATATTGAGTTCGCCCCGGATGCGGTAGTTCTTGAGGCTGCCGATCAGCTCGATTTCTTTAAGGCGACCGGAAGCGCCGCGGGAGTGGGGGATGATCTCGAAAAGAATACCGATATCCTCGCCGGTTTTTTTGCGGATCAGGTCTTCCAGTTCGCGGCGGCTGTAATCCACTTCCCAACGAAAATACTTTTTGGCATTTTCCAGCGCTTCCGGAACCTCGCGTCCCTTCAGATTACACCAGGTATCGGGCCGGGAGGTAATCCACTTCTCCGCGGCGGCATCATCTTTGAGGCTTTTAAAGCCCTTGGGGGTTTCCGGGCCATTGTATTTTCCCTTGAAGTGGGTGGGCCCTTCATCCTCCTGAAATTCATCTTCGGTATGGCCCCCGGAAATCAGGTGAAAGGGGGTGTCCCGGATCAGCCCGTCGCTGATAACCACCTGTCCTTTGGTGGCCTCTACCCCTTTGGTGATAATCTCATCGGTAAAATCGGTGCCGTAATAGCGCAGGGTTTCTCCGAAATCATTGTAATCGAAGGGGTCCCCGAGACGGCGGTGCTGGATGCGGGCCATGGC
>JAGRBF010000217.1:1106-5468 GCA_020434205.1 Calditrichota bacterium
GAATAAATAACCCGTTTGAGATAGCTTTCCAGGGGCAGCTCGGAAACGCCCATCAGCTGACCGGAAATGTCGAAGCGGAATTCCATGGTGCCGTTGTAGAACAGATCGCTGAAGTTGTCCCGCTGCAAAATATCGTCTACGGTGCGGACCTGAAAAATTTTGATCTGGGATTCCACGTCCTCGGGAACAATGCGGATAACGTCGCTGACTTCGGCGGACTTGTCGTATTCGGCATCGAAAATTTCCAGTTGCCCTCCCGGGGTTTTTACCTGCTCTTTTTCGACGCGGGGGATAAAGTCCGGCTGGAATTGTTTGAAGGCCTTGCGAGCGGCAATTTCGGTGGAGAAACTGCCGAATTTGAGGGCGTATTTGCGATTGTCGTTAACTTTGCGGCCATCCAGGTAGGTATCGCCGCCGAGGCAGATCATGGTGACATTTTCGGCCATCTTTTTGGCGATTTTGAATTTTTCCTCTGCTGCTTCTTTGCTGTGGGATTCATAAAGCAGCAGGAAAAAGCGCTCCTTTCCCGGGCGACTCTCCTTGATTTTTATGCGCCATTTAATGTCCGACCGGATATCGGTGATCAGATCATTTTTGTCCCCATCCTGGATTTTGAACTTCCCTTCCACGCGGAAATCGATGTGTTCTTGTCCGCTGAATAGCCCGATGCGAAAGATGGGCTGTCCGTTTAAATGTGGCAAGTCGATTCTTTCCACACCTTTTTCCATAGAGTCAACTCTTTCAATTTAAATACATATCGCAAATGGTCTTGTAAAAAACTCCCTAATGTAGTGTTTTTGTCCGATTAAAGCAAGCCCCTGCCCGGCGGGTGTTCGCAGAAATGTGAAAATATTTGCATGCCTCGCAGCTACCCTTCCCGGCTAATCATTGCACTTGGTTTACAATAGCGCTGAGGTTATGTTTAGTTGATTTGCTATTTGTTGAGGAAGAAGGCTTGGGTTATCGAATCCTGCGAACATTGCTGCTGACCCTGATCCTGGGTGTTTTTACCGCACTCTCCGCGCAAAACGAACCGGCTGCCCGGGCCAGTTACGGCGATTACCTGATTATGGGGCTGGTTCACCGCGGCGACTTACCCGTTAACCCCTTCCGGATTACCTCCCTGGCCGAAAAAGAAATCGCCCAGCTGATTTTCGGCTACGGCCTTACCAAAACGCCGGATAAATACGGCAGTCCGCCCCCCCTTATCGGTCCCCCCATTAACAAACCGGAAGACAGCAAATACCGCATCTGGGAATTCGCCCTGGCCCGGGGGGTCAGCTTCCACGATGGCAGCGAATTCCGCAACAAGGACGTCATCTTCACCTTCTCCTTTCTGAAGAAATTCGGCGGGTATCTGTTTAACCGAAATCTCGATTTCCGGAATGTGCTGCGGATATCCCCGGGGCAGGGCGACCTGGAGGTGGTTTTCGAACTGCGGGATCCGGATCCGGATTTTCTCCGCAAGCTGGCCGATATTCCCATTTTGCCGGAAAAATACTACGCCGAGGCCATGGCGGTGGGCCACGCCGCTTTCGCGGTACAGCCGCCCATAGGCATGGGGCCCTTCCGGCTGGACATCCAGACCCCCACCGAAATTGTCATGGTTCATCACCCCTTTTACCATGCCGGAAGACCTTTTCTGGATGGGGTGAGGGTGATCCTTTTTGAGGATGAACAGGAACTGCTGGACGCCCTGGTGGAGGGGCGTATCGATTACCTGGAATTGCCCGATCCCGGCACCGCCCGTCGTCTGCACAGTTTGCTGCGAAAACGCATCGGCATTTTTCCGGTGCCCCGCCACGAACAAACCGTAACCACCCTGCTGTTCAACGTCAATCACGGGCCGCTGGCCTCCATTCCGGTGCGGCAGGCCATCGACATGGCTCTGAACCGCCAGACCATGGTGGACCGCTTTATGCCGGACTATGCCGAACCGGCTTATTCCCTGCTGGGCAGCGACGATCCACATTTTTACAAAAAAATTTCCACCAAAAAATTTAATCCCCGCCTGGCCCAGGAACTGCTGGCCAAAGAAGGGTGGGTGGTGGATCCCCGCACCGGTATCCTCACCCGGGACGGGGTGGCCCTTTCCTTCAAACTGTATTTTTCCCGCAATTCTTCGCTGGAGGAAAGCCTGGTCCGGACCATCAAGCTGGAGCTCGGCGAGCTGAAAATCAACGTTGAGCCGGTGCCCATCCCCAATTTCCGCAAGGCAGCCCATCTGGCTCAGAACGATTACCAGGCCATGCTCTACGAATATGCCTTTCTCCCGGACTACCTGTTGGAGGGATTCTCCAATTTTTACGGGGAAGCCCTGGGGGGACGCAGCTCGCACCGCAATTATCGCAATCGCTATATGGATCGCCTTTTCGAAATGCTCCAGCAGGGGAAAACTTCCCCCGACCGCATTTACCAGCGCCTGCAAATGTTTATGGAAACGGAACGTCCGGCTATTTTTCTCTTTTTCAACAAAACCATTCTGGTGGCTTTGGACCAGCGCTTCGAACAGTATCGCAGCGCCTTCCGGGAGGGAACCCGTCAGTATGCCCGGATGAATCCGATCGAAAACTGGTTTGTCCCGCGAGATAAACAGAAATATTGACCCGCGGAAGCTTGAAGATGTCGCGAATGGCCAAAAAAATCTGGCAGTGGATAACCGCGCTTTTGCAAAAGCTGCGCGGCCGCAAGATATCCAATCTGCTGATGTTCACCTACCTGGCCCTGGGAACCATTCCCCTGATCCTGGCCGGGCTGGTCCTGCTTTCCCTCACCAGCAGCACCGTTTCCTCCTATATCTACGAGCGCAATCTGGAAACCGCCCGGCGGGCCAGCCGCGAAATTTTTCTTTTTATCCAGGAGCCCCTCACCATCCTGGAAACCACCGCCCTGTCCCGCGATATCACCGAGCAGGAGCGCTTCGACCAGGCCAGCATCATCAACCGCATCAAGGATGAGCACGATATCTTCCGCAAGGTTTACATCCTCAACGACAGCGGTCGGGTGGTGGTGACCACCCGTTTCGGCGAGGAGGGGGAAAGTTACGGGGATGGGGACATCTTCCGCACCGCCATGCAGGATCTCAGCGCCTTCTCGGAAGTCACTTTTACCCCCTCCCGTTTTCCGGTGATGTCCATTGCCCGGCCCATCCGCCAATTCGAACAACCGATCGGGGTGCTGGCCGGCGAAATCGACCTCAATGCCATTTGGGCCCTGGTGGACAGCATCTCCATCGGCCGCACCGGCAATGCCTTTCTGTTGGGGGTCAATGGTGAGGTAATCGCCCATCCCGACAAACAAAAGGTGCTGAACCGGGAGGATTATTCCGGGCTGCCGATGTACGCCCAGCTGGTTTCCGCCCCGGAAAATGTGGGGACCTTTGAGGTGGAGGGAAGCGAGCAGGTGCTGGCTTACGTGCAGGTGCAGGAGCTGGGCTGGGGGGTGGTGGTGCAACAGTCTCAGGAAGAGGCCTTTACCCTGGCCCGCCAGATGCTCAGCCGGGTGCTGGCCTTTATCGGGGGAACCATCCTGATTGCCCTGTTGCTGGGCTATACCGGGGTGCTTCGCCTGACCCAACCGCTGGCGCGACTGGTGAGCGGCGCCCGGGAATACGGCCGCGGCAACCTGCAGCACCGCATCGATCTGGATCCCGGCGATGAGTTGGGCGAGCTGGCCCGGGAGTTCAACACCATGGCCCTTTCGCTTCAGAAAAACCAGAAAAAGCTCAAGCGCATGGAACACCTGGCCGCCATGAGCCGCTTTGCTTCTCTGGTGAGTCACGAGATCCGCAATCCCCTCAATTCCATGACCATCAACATGCAAATGCTGAAGCGGCTGATCAACCGGCCCCAGATTTCCGCGGAGCGCAAAATTCAGTTCCTGGATGTGATGTCCTCGGAGATCACCCGGATGAACGATATGGTCACCAAATTTCTGACCATCGCCCGCCCGCCCGAACTGAGCCTGGGACCCACCGATCTGCATCAGGTGCTGGAAGACGTGGTGCTGGTGCAGAGCGCCCGGGCCAAGTTCGAAGGGGTAACCCTGCGCACCGATTTTCGGGCGCCCAACGCCCACGGGATGTTCGACGCCAATCAGCTCAAGCAGGTATTCCACAACCTGATCGTCAATGCCTTCGAGGCCATCCCGGAAACCGGGGTGCTGGAAATTACCACCGATGCGGTGCGTTTCGGCGACCCTCAAAAAGAACGCCCCGGGCTGCGCATTGCCTTCCGGGATTCCGGGGACGGGATTCCCGCCGAAATTGTCAGCGAAGTTTTTGAATATTATTACACCACCAAACGCTCCGGAAGCGGACTGGGGTTGGCCCTGGCCAAGCAGATTGTGGAGGCCCATCGCGGT
>JAGRBF010000217.1:5633-6207 GCA_020434205.1 Calditrichota bacterium
CCAAAGACCTTGCGAAAGTGCTCGAACGGTGCCGGAATAACTGTTTTGAGGACTCACTGCACATTCGGGATTGTTTGCATGAAGCACAAAATTCTGCTGGTTGAAGATGACGTCAACACCCTCAACGGTCTCAGCGAAATCCTGATCGACGAGGGATACGACATCGGGAAAGCCAAAAATGCTTCCCAGGCCATGAAGGCCATTCAGGACCGGGAATACGAACTGATTTTGCTGGATTATCTGCTGCCGGACCAGGACGGTCTTTCCGTTTCCGGCAAAATTCTGGCCGATCAGCCCGGCCTGCCCATTATCATGATGACCGCTTTCGGCACCATCAAAAACGCGGTGGAAGCCATGAAGCTGGGTATCTTTGATTACCTCACCAAGCCGATCAATCTGGATGAACTGCTGATCCAGATCCCCCGCGCCCTGGAATCCCGCCGTCTGGAGCGGGAAAACCAGGACCTGCGCCAGAAGATCAACCAGACCTACAGTTTCGACAATATCGTGGGCATCAGCGGCAAAATGCAGTCGGTTTTCGCCAAGGTCACCAAGGTGGCCAATTCCGACGCCA
>JAGRBF010000217.1:6336-12053 GCA_020434205.1 Calditrichota bacterium
TGCTGGAGAGCGAGCTGTTCGGCCATGAGAAAGGGGCCTTTACCGGGGCATACAAAACCAAAAAGGGCCGTTTCGAATTAGCCCACCGCGGCACCATCTTTCTGGATGAAATCGGCGATCTGCCCCTTTCCCTGCAAGCCAAACTCTTGCGGGTGCTGCAGGAGCGGACCTTCTCGCGGGTAGGCGGGGTGGAAAATATCGAGGTGGATGTGCGCCTGGTGGCCGCCACTAACGCCGACCTGGAAGAAAAGATGAAGGCCAATCTTTTCCGGGAGGACCTCTACTATCGCCTGAACGTGATCCCCATAATTTTGCCGCCGCTGCGGGAGCGCCTGGAGGATATCGGGCCGCTGACCCATCATTTTGTCGCCAAATACGCCCACAAGGACAATCGCCAGATCGCCGGGCTAACCGACGAGGCCATGGCCCTGATGATGGCCTATGATTGGCCGGGCAACGTGCGGGAGCTGGAAAACGCCATCGAAAATGCGGTGGTGATGTGCGAAAGCCAAAAAATCGGCATCGACGATCTGCCCGGCTATCTCAAGGGGCGGCGCGCCACCGATTCCCCGGTTTTCGACGCCATTCTCAACGACAGCTCCCTGTCCTACAAGGACAAACTGGAGGCCTGCGAGCGCGAGATTATTCGCCAGGCGCTGGCGGACAATCAGAACAATAAAACCCATGCCGCCCGCAAGCTGGGTTTTACCCTGCGAACCCTGAGAAACAAAACCAATAAATACAACCTGTGAGGTGCACCATGTTCCTTCGTTTGATTATCCTGGCTTTGTTGATGTCCGGTGCCGGACTCTGGGCGCAGGCGGTTACGGTTCCCGCCCCGGCTCCCTTTAAACTGCACGACAGCCGCCCCAACTGGGACCAGTTTTACCACGGGGCAGGATCGATGCAGATGGTGGCCGGCAGCGATTATCTGGGAACCTCGCTGTCCCTGCTCCGCCACGGGGCAAGTCGCATGGTGTACAGCCTCAACCTGGACTTTCTGCCCGTCCAGGTTTTGCCGAACGCGTTGGCCTTTTACGATACCCCGCAGCGCCCCTACAGCACCGCCATGGTGATGCCCATCTGGATGAGTGTGAAAGTTCGCCTCTCCAACAGCAGCAGTGTGGTGACCCCCTACATGATCGCGGGGGCCGGCCCGGCTCTGGGACTGCGCTTCAGCGGGACCACCGGGTGGACCAATACCATCTCTCAGGTGGACGGTCAATGGGGCGGTGGCGCCTATCTGGGGGCCGGTCTGGACTATTTATGGGCCGGGGAATGGGGCCTTTCCGCCGATATCCGCTACAATGTGCTGCGCTTCGACAGTCAGGTGGGCACCAGCGATCAGTACGACGGTTTTTCCTTTTCCTTCGGATTTGTGCGGGCCTTCCGCTGAGATCTGCAACCCTGCTCCCCCTGGCCCAGAAGTTTAACTTCAGAGCCGGGGGGGCCAGGCTAACTCCCTATTGTTAAAGAACTTCCCAATCCTTCCGATAATGCCCTCATATCCGCTTTCCCAGCGGGACCTGCAATTCCTTGTCACTTTTGTTATTCTTTTAGCAAATGCTTGTTTTACAGCACGATAGACTGGCAAAAATTCATTTTTTTGAGTAAAAGGATTTCTCCCCGCCAGTTTTGAAAGGAGCATCGGTATGGACACCACCGGCACCAATAAAGCGCTTTCCGGAGAGCAGCAATCTGCCCCACATGCCGGAAATCATGCGGAAGTTACCGAACAACTGCGCCGGCTGGGCAGGGAACTGGCGGCGTTGGAAGGGATTCTGGCGCGGGCAGCCAGCGACCGGGAGGAAAGCCTCAACCAGTGGTCGCGTCAGGTTAATTTGCTGGAACAGCTCCTGCATTTTCAACACAATTGCCTGGACTTCTCCTCGCCCGGGGCGGCCGCGGATGGACTTTTCAGTTACCTGAAACCGCTGGTGCCATATCAGGAAGCTTACCTGATTCTAGTTCCGGGAGAAGTGAGCGCCGAACGGCGCATCTTTGCCACCCATGCCAAACAGATTCCCGCCATAACCGTTTTACTGGATAACAACGGCGCCGAAAAGAAAATTCTGGAAATTCTGGGAGATGCAGGCGCCTGCCGCCGTTTTGGCGAAGGGGAGGCGCCCCTGCCCGCCGAAATTCAGTGGCATTTTCTGGAAACCCGCAACCTGCTGCTTTTCCCCATCCGGATTCGCCGCAAGCTGATCGGCTTTGGCCTGCTCTCCAGCAACAGCCTGTCCTTTTTGGAGGATCACTGCACCGCCGTAAATCTGATCTCCGGATCCCTGTCGGCCATCCTCTTCCAGCAGGTTTTTTTCGAGCGCATCAAAAAACGATTTGCCGGGGTTTCTCCTTTCGGGCAGCTGGCCGAGGGGATTAACCTGCCGGAAGCCTTTAACGGCGGGGCTATGGCGGCCCTGCTGGTAGATCGCGATCGCCGGATCCTGGCCGGAAATCAGCGCGCCCGGGAGCAGTGGGGAACCCGGGCAGAAGGTTTGTCCGGGGAGCCGTTGGGTTCCCTGTTCGGGCAGGATTCCGCCCAAAATTTGATTGAGGCGCTGGCGGAAGGCGGCGGAAAGGGTCCCCTTCGGCCCCTCACCCTGTACGATCGCCACGGCGCTATCTGGGATTTTTATCCCGACCTGCGTCCCCGCGGTTTCGACAACGGGGAATGCCTGCTGCTGGGTTTTGAGGTAACCCAATGGCGACGCGAGGAAATTCGCCGGCAGGATGAAAACACCATGCGCCAGGTGGTTCATTTCTCCCGGGTGATGAGCAGTTATCTGGGGGATTTGCTGACGGTGCTAACCCCCAACGTCAGCCTCTTAAAGGCCCAGTTTCCCAAAGAACACGAACTGCGGCGCCATATCGGATTTATGGAGCTCTCTCTCCATCAGGCCGAAAGGGTGGTTAAGCAACTGCTCAACTACGGTCTGGAGGATATCGAAGAGCCGGAGCCCCTGGCGCTGGCAGAGCTGGTTCGGGAATGGCGGGAGAATCTGGGAAAGGACCTTCCCGAAAATATTTCCCTGAAGGTCTCCGGGGACGAAAATCTCCCGGAGGTTATGTATTTTTCCCGGCGTTTGAATCGCCTGGTAAGGGTCCTGGTGGAAAACAGTGCGGAGGCCCTCCCCAACGGCGGCAAAATTGCCGTCCATCTGACCGCCAAAAACCTCCCCGGGAAAGACAAAGGCAAAAGTTTGCTCAGCCTGGTGGTAGCGGACAACGGTACCGGAATTGACCCCAAATTGCGGCCCCACATTTTCAAACCCTTCTTTTCCACCAAGGTTAAAAACGAGGAAATGGGGCTGGGACTCTTTAACGCGTACTGTATCGCCAAGGATAGCGGCGGGGATATCCAGGTCGAGAGCGAGCCGGGCAAAGGCAGCGTTTTTCGCATAACCCTGCCGGCCAAAATGGTGAGCCATCTTTTTCCCGAAACGGCCCCGCCAGCAGAACAGGCCGAAGCAGCCCACCCCGCTGCCGGGGAAACCCCGCTGCCCGAAGCGTCTGGCCCGGTTGTGCAGGAAGCACCGCTTCCCGAAGCAGACCAGCAAGAGGTGAGGGCGGAAGCGCCGGAATCGCGGGAGGGCGAAAGGCCGGATATTAGCGAAGCTCCGGTAGAAGCGCAAGCCGGGGAAACCTCCGATCCGCAGAGGGCGGAAAACACGGCTGAGCCTGAGGAAGCAGCGGAAAGCAGCGCTGAAGCGCCGGAGGAAAAGCGGGTTTCTCCCCTCAAGGCGGAAGTGCAGCATTTTGAGGAGAAGCCGGTTTTCACCGACGATCCTCAGGAGGTTCACATCGAGGAGGCCCTGGCGGCAGCGGAAGTTTTTTCCAAAATCCTGCCGGAGGATCTGGAAGCCCTGGCCGAAGCCGGGATCGATCCCGTACATCAGGCCCAAAACCGGCACGGCATCCTGGTGGTGGACGACGAATTTAACATCCGCAATATGCTGCGGGAAATTCTGGAACACCGCGGTTATACGGTTTATACCGCCTCCAACGGCCGGGAAGGGGTGGAGGTGTACCAGGCCCATGCCACCGATATTGGTTTGGTGATCATGGATATGGTGATGCCGGAAATGAGTGGCAAGGACGCTTTCCATCGCATCAAAGCGGAAGAGACAGATCCTAAATTCCTGGTGATCAGCGGGTTCGCCAAACCCAAAGAAGTGAAGGAAGTGATGCAGAACGGGGCGGACGATTATATGAAAAAACCTTTCCAACTGGACGAATTGGTGGAACGGGTGGAAAAGCTCCTCAAAGACTAATCGTCACTTTTTCGGAGAGCCGGCAGGCGCTTGTAAAAGCGCTCCGCGGGGATCCCGAGATCCTTGAGACAAAAGCTCAGCAATACCGAGGAAATCTGCAGATTATTGGGGATGGTGGCCCGGCGAAAGGGAAACTCGATTTCCCGCACCACCGTGATAAAGCGATTCTTGAAATCCTCGGAATAGCCCAATTCCAGCAAGACCCGCAGCACATCATCCCGCGATAACCAGATCAGCTGCAGACTGCCGTTGCTATTCTCCGGATTGGTAGGAGATTTTTTCATGTCGCTGTTTATGGCTGAGAACATAGGCGTTGATGGCGACTTTCAGAAGATTGCGAACCCCGTCTTCCGTTTTCGCCTCCACATGACAGCCCTTTAATTCCCGGCAACTCCCGATGTAGAGTTCATCCGTGATTTTTGAGACCCGTATTGTCAGCTTCATAGTATTCAATATAGGATTTTCCCTCAAGGTATTCAACAGGTCTTACGACGCTTCCCGCGAATATTTCCACTTTTTCTTGGTCGGGCACATCCCCGGTGCTATTTTTGCGGGTATGACCCTGAAAATCAACCCCGATCATATCGACTTTGTGCTGGTGGAACCCATGCACCCCGGCAATGTCGGCTCGGCTGCCCGGGCCCTCAAAACCATGGGCTTCGCCAACCTGGTTCTGGTGAACCCCTGCGACTACCAAAACAGCGAGGCCCGGGCTCTGGCTCACGCTTCAGAAGAAGTGCTGCTGGGCGCCCGCGTTTGTACTTCCCTGGCCCAGGCCCTGGAGGGAAGCCACTGGGTGGTAGCTACGACCCAGCGGCGCCGCGAGTTTCAATTTCCGTTTTATACCCCGCCCCAGCTATGCGAAAAAATGGTGCCGATGAGTCGGGAATACCGCATTTCCCTGGTTTTTGGCCGGGAACGCACCGGCCTCACCAACGAAGAAATTCAGCTCTGCCACGCCATAACCACCATTCCCGCCAAGGTAACCAACCCCTCTTTAAACCTGTCTCAGGCGGTGATGCTTTACGCCTATGCGCTGTATAATTCCGTTTACGAACCCTCCAACCGCTTCCGCTGGGACCCCGCCCCTTATTCGGAAACCGAGGCGGTTTATCAGCATCTGCTGCGCAGTATGCAGCGCACCGGTTTCGTTCCGCTGGACAATTGGGACAAGTTTCTGATGCGCTTTCGCCGGGTTTTCTCCCGCGCTTATCCCGAAAATCGCGATGTTCAGCTGATGCACAAAATTTTTCAGGCCTTCGAATACAAACTCAACGATCTGGAAGGCCGCCTGGCCGCCCGGGAAAATTCTTCCCCCAAAACAGAAGGCGAATAAAGCATGAAATATTATTTCCTGGGCATTGCCGGGACCGCCATGGCCTCCCTGGCGGTGCTGATGAAACAAAAGGGACATGAGGTGTGGGGAAGCGATCAGGGCATTTA
>JAGRBF010000023.1 GCA_020434205.1 Calditrichota bacterium
TAGCGAGGTTACTTTTTATGAGCCGCAAAGCATTGCGGCTTTACAGTCTCCAGGCTTTTCGCCCTTTCGCCCTTTCGCCCTCTCACCCTCTCGCTTTTCGCTTTTCGCTTTTCGCTTTTCGCTTTTCGCTTTTCGCTTTTCGCTTTTCGCTTTTCGCTTTTCGCTTTTCGCTTTTCGCCAATATACACGGACAGCCCGGTTTATTGAACAGGATTTTGGGAAAGGTTGGGGCCAGGGATAATCAGGCCCGGGCCAGCAGAGGCCACTGGTATCGGGCGAGGGAAACTTTTTCGCCGCGGAAGCGAATGCCCTCCGCTTCCAGCAGGGATTTTTGGAGATCGTATTGTCCGCTTTCCAGCGGAAGGGAGATGCGCCCGGCGGCATTGATCACCCGGTGCCAGGGCAGGGTGAGGTCCTCCGGCGTGGCGTGCAGGGCATAGCCCACCAATCGCGGTTGCCCCGGCAAACCCGCCACCCGGGCGATCTGACCGTAGGTAGCCACCATGCCGTAGGGAATCTGTTCTATCGCTTCATAGATGAGGCGGTATTTTTCGCTAATCCGGGGGATAAGGGCTCCGCTTATTCAGTCGCCAATCGTAATCACCAAAGGTCAGCTTGCGGCTTTCATCAAGCAGGGCTTCCTTCTGGTCCGGCAAATATACGGCAATAAACTGACGAACGGAACCGGCTGATGCTTCAAAATCGGATTTATACCAGTCAAAAATTTTGGTCAGGCGAATTTCCCCGGAAGAAATTTCCACCCAGCGCGGTTTGCCAAGGGCTTGCCGGGTAACCCGGGTGAGCTGTTGGTCCAGCTTTTCCGCGGTAAAGGCCTCTGCCGCCAGGGGCGGGCACCCGATAGAGGCGCAGTTGAGGGCAAAGTGAATGCGCGCATCCCCGAACTGGGGCCGGATCACCTCATTTTCAATCTGGTTGAGGGTCAGCTCTTCTCCCTCCACGGTGACGATTTTTTTATTCCAGGGGGAGCTCAATAATCCCCCGATATCCTTGATGCTCTCCACCGGGTAATGGTCCAGCACCAGCCGCAGGGTTCCCGCGTTATAGAGATTGATCCAAAAAGCCAGCGCCGCTTCCCGGGACATTTGGGAAGGCTGCTGTCCGGCCAGCTGGTCCACATAACGATGCAGTGCCTCCAGATCCGCCTTGTTCCCGAACAGCCCCTGGTAATCGAAGCTTTCCCCTTTGACGTATTTTTTGAGAAGGGCATCGTAGCGGTCGTGGAGATTGCCGGACTCCCCGGCCAACAGGATGCCGGTAAGGGCCAGGAAAGCGCCCATGGCCATCAGTCTCATGCGAAAATTGTTCATTGCCTTTGCCGTTTCATTAATGGGATTGATGTGTGCATTTGGTTTTTTCAGACAGTCGGTGAGGATTTACGCCCCGGGAACCGCATCAATTTAGGGGGCCAACTTTCTGGAATCCGTCAGGCACAACACAAATGTTACCGCCCTTTCCCCACCCCGATCCGGACCGGATCCCCGGTTTGGGGATGGGGCAACTCAAGCATAAAGATGATTTCCCCGGCCTCCGGCCAGAGTTCATCTTCCCTCATGCGAACCCCCAGCAACAGGCCGTGGTTCCCCGACCCCGGGGCGAATCCCGCGCTTTCCCGCCAGAAAACCCCATCTTCCGGGATGATCATGCGAACCTGCTCCGCCCCCCAGGCGCGCAGCATTTGAGCGGTGAGGCCGTAATCGTCTCCCAGCACCCAGGGCGGAAAATTCTCCGAACCATGCCGCTCCCGCCAGGCCTGCAAAACCGCCCGAAAAAAAGGGGCCGCGGATTGATACTCCCCCACCCGGGCGCTCCAGGAGGCGGTCGCGGAAACCCGCGCTTCGCGCTGCCCGGCCTGGGCGCCGTAGCTTTGGGCCCATTCCGGAAAGGTGCGCTCAAAATAGCGGGGCAGGGCGGGGTTGCTCATCCCGATGACCAGCAACAGGGAGAAAAGCAAGGACAGGCTTGTCCACAGCGGCCAACGCCTCATCAGGGGACGCGAATGCGGAGTGGCCAGAATCAGCATCAGGAGTCCCGGGAGCAGCCAGTTTCCCTTGATCTGCCCGCGCGTCGCCGCCGCAAGTAAAAATCCGCCCAGGTAAGCCAGTGCCAGCCACCAGGCCAGAGATTGTTCCCGAAGCTGGATGGGGATTTCCGCCCTTTTGAGTCGGGGCGCCAGTGCCAAAAGCGCCGGCCCGGCCAATAATCCCAGGGAAGCCAGGAACAGCCCCAGGTTGGACCACCAGGGCCGGGCGGCGGGCATTTTGCCGAACTCGGCGATCGCGGCGATCATTTCCGGGGAAAAAGCCAGGATTACCGGCAGCACCATTAGCAGAGCAAAAGTCAGAGCAAGACCCTTTTGGCTCCGGGGCCCCGGCTGCCCGATTAACCATCCCCCCAAACCGGCCAGAGCCAGAATGCCGGCCGGTTTGGCCCAGAAGGCCAAAGCGGCAAAAAAGGCGGTCCGGTAAAGGTTTTTTTGACACGCCCCCAACACGGCCGCGACCATCAAAAAAAGCATCAGGTTGTCGGGATGCAGAATGCTGCCGGCATAAATCTGCCAGGGGCTGAGGGCCACCGCCAGCAGCAGAGCCAAACGGCGGATGGGATCGCGGTTTTGGCGGGCTAAAATGCGTTCGGTTAGCCAGAGCAATAAAAGCCCTGGCAAAATGGCAGGCAGGCGCAGGGCCAGCAAGTCCGGCAACCCCAGCCAGGTATTGAGCTTCACCCACTGGTGCAAAAGCGGGGCATAGGCCCATTCGGGGTGATTGGCCCAGTAGGCATAAACCGCCTCGTCCCGTCCGGCGGCGGGCAGCAGCACCAGGGGAAGCTTCAGGAAAAAGGCCAGGACCCCCACCGGTATCCAGAGCACCTGGCGCTGGCCCAACCGCTCCAAATAGGTGCGCATCAAACCGGGAAATCTGGGAGGGATTTCATTTGTCATGGAAATTGGGGGGCCGGACCCGTTATATTAAAATTTGACGTTACACGCAGGAAGCAATTTCCGGCCCATTGACCGCGAAATCACGAAATCGCGAAAACTGAAACCGGACGGATCTGACCCTGCACCTGAAAACCTGCCCATCCTGCGGTTATCCGCCGACCAGCATGGATAGCTGATTAACGTCCGCTCCCCAAGGCAGGTATGGGCAGGTGAGTTCTGTGTCTGGCAAAGACCAAACATTTTAATTCTTCGCGCTTTCGCGCTTTCGCGGTTAAATAGCAAATAGTGGGTTTGGTTGCGTAACATGAGTTAAAATTCTGTTTCCGCACCGGGATCATAAGCGATATTAACATGGACCCCGGCCTGAAGATTGCCGGGGTGACGATCCCACAACAGCACGATTATCTTGCTCGTTGGCATTAAATATTTCTTTGTAATCATTTAAATGCAAATAAAGTCTGATACCCTACCATTGTGATTTTTGGTAGGGCAATTCCCGCGGTGCCTGTAGTAAAGATGGAATCACCAAACCTATAAGTGGAGCTTTTTATGAATCGATTTCTGACAGGTATTTTATTGGCCGGCGCTCTTTTGCTCGCCGCATGCGAAACGCAAAGCACCCTGGATCCGGGTCCCATCGACTACGGCAACATCACCACCATTGATTATAACAAACACGTGCAGCCTTTGCTCGATGAATATGGCGATATGCTGAGCCAGGCCGGGATTTTACCTGCCGGGTTGGACCTCAGCTCCTGGGATAAGCTGATCAAAGGCTACAATCGCGGCGAGGTGGTTATCCCCTACGACGCGGCGAGCAGCCTGCTGGTGGAACTGTCTACCAAATACAACAACCCCAATCCCCTGGACAGCCTCAAACTGGCCTTTCTGGAGCGCTGGATCGACGAAGGCGCCAAAAATCAGAATGGTGAGGTTCCCTACGCCGGCAGCAAAAATGTGGTTTTTGTCTGCAACCAGAACATCGGGCGGGTATCGGTGATCGAGCGTTCCGCGGGGGTGGTAATCCGCAATATCGACTTTGCCGATCTGGGTTTTTCCACTTCTTCCAAACCGCATGATATCGCTGTGGAGCCGGACGGTTCCTTTTGGTACGTCAGCCTGATCGGGGACGGAAAGGTCCTCAAATTCAACAGCGACCATGAACTGGTGGGGCAGGCCGATTTCGTCGCCGCGGGTCTTTTGGCCCTGCACCCCACCAAGGATTTGCTGTATGCCGGGCACACCCTCAGCATTCCCGACGTGCCGGCCACCATCGCCGCCATCCAACGTTCGACCATGACCCTCACCGTTATTCCCCTGCCTTTTGAACGCCCCCACGGCATCGTGGCAGATCCCAATGGTCGCTACATCTACTTCTCCGCCCTGGTATCCGGGGATATGGGGGTTATCGATACGGACACCAATCCCACCGAGGTTGCCGACTATTATCAGCTGAACCGGGATCCTCAGGTTATTGTGCACGTCAATCCCGCTCCGGACGGTTCGAAGCTGGTGGCCTCCTCCCAGTTGACCGAACAATTGCTGGTGCTGGACGTCAGCGATCCCGCCAATATTGCCCTGGTGGATTCCGCGGCCATCGGGAATCGCCCCTGGCATCCCAAATACACCCCCAACGGCAACTTCGTTTATTGCGGCAACGACATGCAAAATACCATCTCGGTGGTCAATACCGCTACCTGGCAGGAAGTCGCGGTTATCGGCAACGGAACCGGCAGCGACGGGCTGGCCAATCCGCACGGTTTGGTTATCGACCACGCCGGCGCCAAAGCCTACGTAACCACCCGCAACGTCAACATGGGTTATGTTCCCGCTTTTGATCTGGGGGACAATGTCGATTATGGCTGTCTGGTGATCATCGATATTGCCACCAACACCATCGAAAAGATCGTGGAGCTGGGCCCCTTTAACTCGGGCATCGGCATCGCGGGAGATCTTAACTAAACGGGACCGGAAGACTTGTGGACCGGAAGACCGAAAGATGATCCTATGATCCCAAGATCCTATGATGAAACCTTCTAAGGATCAAAGGATCTTAGGATCGTTTTTGGTCCTTTGGTCCTTTAGTCCTTCGGTCCTTCCGTCCTTTCGTCCTTTCCATCCGGGGCCATTGATGGCGCAAACCTCACCCAAAAAAAATCTTTCCCGCCGGGATTTCCTGAAATGGGCTTTCCTGGCGGTTTCCAGCGGGGCCTCGGTGAGTGCCTATGGCGCCTGGGTGGAAACCGAATGGCTGGACATTCACCGGGTTACCGTTCCCATCTTCGACGAACCGCCGGAGCGTCCCATGCGCCTCCTGCACCTCTCCGACTTTCACGCCTCCCCGGTGGTTTCCTACGACTATATCGAAACGGCGATTGATACCGCGATCACCCTCAAGCCGGACGTAATCTGCCTGACCGGCGATTACATCACCGGAGAGGTCAACCAACCCGAGGAATACGCCCGCATTCTGCGCAAGCTGTCTCAAACCGCCCCCTGCTTCGCCAGCTTTGGCAATCACGACGGGGGACGAGGCGAAATCCGGCGTGGGGGCTTCCGGGGCCCCAAAGCGGTGAACGATATCCTGACCGCCGCGGGCATCACCACCCTGTTTAACCGGGGGGTGGACTGGCGCTGGGAGGGACATTCGATTCGTTTTATCGGATTGGCGGACCTGTGGTCCAAATATTTCCAGCCGGATGTTGCCTACGGGGAGGCAGAAAACTGGGAAGGGCGCAAGATTATCGTGCTCTCCCACAACCCGGATACCAAAAGCGAATTAGCGGCTTATCCCTGGCAACTGCTGCTGTGCGGGCACACCCACGGGGGTCAGGTGCGTATTCCTTTTACGGGCCGGGGGCTGTTTGCGCCGGTAAGGGATAAACGATTTGTGGATGGGCTTTACGACTGGGACAACCGGTGGATTTACATCACCCGGGGGATCGGCAACGTTAAGGGTTTTCGCCTGAACTGCCGGCCCTGGATCAGTTTGCTGGAGATTGTTTAGGAGTTCGAGGCCAGATACTCAGCGGGAAATATCGGAAACCGCGGAGGCGACATTCACGGAAGGCAGAGGGGTGGAAAGACGGCGGTTTTCCAGCTTTTTCAGCTCAATTTCCTGGCATTTTTCACAGACACCATGCGAAACAGTGCTGAACATGCGGGTTAGCCTGCGGGCCCAGGAACTTAATCCGATCGGCTTTTTGCAATATGCACAAATGGTTACTACCACGGCCGTATCCTGTTGAAAGTTTCTCTTATTCATAATATGCAAAGACCTACAGAAAGTTTCAAATCCCGATCCGAAATGTCTATTCCATTACAAATTAAAATCCGTAATGATGCCCGCAGACTTCACTCCCATTATAGAGCGCTTTGCTCAAATAAATTTGACGGATTTCAAAAATTTTTGATTGAAGAATTCATGCGTGATTTTTAACCACAGAGGTGTACACCTTCGGTGCAGCCGAATTACCATCCAACCATGTGCCCCATGCTAAATTTTTATTCCGGCAAATCCGGCAAGCATCACGAAACGGGGAGAGGCAAGTTCTTAAAATATCAACTCAATAACCAACTTGACCCTTCGATAATTAAATTGATCGCATTGATAATCCGATAACAACGACAGCATTTGTCATAGATTTGGTTTGTAATGCACAAAATTACTGTCTATTTTTTGAGTCGTATTGACAATCACAAGATCAGTTGAATTTTAGGGGATTCCGGTGGTTCTAAAGGCGTTTTTTGAGTGGCGATGCGACGCATCGGCCGAAAAGGACAACGCATAGAGGCGCCGGAACGCTCAAAATTCGACCATTTAGATGATTGTCAACACGACAATGAACTTCATCCTGAAAAGCATTGAGGAGACCTATGAAAAAGATCGGGCGCGTCATGGTAGTTGATGACGAGGAAAACATCCGGGAGGTGCTTTCCAACTATCTGGATTCTCTCGGATACGATGTTGTGACAGCCAGTGACGGACAGGATGCCCTGAACAAATTCGAAACCGGGGCTTTCGACCTGGTCATCTCCGATTTGCTGATGCCCACCATTGACGGACTGGAACTGCTCAAGAAGGTAAGAGCCCGCGATAAGGACGTCATTTTCCTGATGATCACCGGATATCCTTCCATCGAAACCGCCGTGGAAGCCATCAAAAAAGGGGCTTATGACTACATCACCAAGCCCTTCCACATGGAAGACGTCAAGCTGCGCATCGAGCGGTCCTTCGAGAAGAAGACCCTGCGCGATCGCCTCAGCACCATTCAGGGATTCGTCTGGGCCCTGCTGTTCTCCATCCCGGTATGGCTGATCCTGGGCATCATCCTGGCCAAATTGCTTCGATAATGTTTCTCAAAAGGTGTTGGTCCACGGCGCGCCGTGGACCAACACCTTTTTCAAAATTCTCCCTTTTCCCCCTGGTAATGCTTGTCAAAAAACTCATCGCACCACAGGCAAATGTTCTGCAATTCCCCGGTGCGCTGGCGGGCAAAAGCTTCGCTTACCCCCAGCGACTCCCCCATCCGCCACGGATTTCCCTCATTTAACATCTGAAAAACGGGAGAGGCGGCCACCCGCGCCAACACCTCGGCAACCTTTTCGGTGCGGGCGTCCCCCATGGGCAGTTTGGTTCCGGGACAACAGGGGTTGATGCGCCACAGCTGGATGGAAATTTCCTGGGGAATGTCTTCATGTCCCCCCAGAAATCCCCGCGCCCCACTGAGGATCGCACAGAAATTGTGGTTGGGGTCGCGCTTCCATAGATTTTTCGGCAAGGCCCGTCCCCGCGCCCAGTTCCCGCCCAGCCACATGTCCTCCGTGGCGCCCCAAAACCCGAAACTGGCCCGCTCTTTTTTGAGATAGGTATCCTTTTCGATCAGGGGATCGGTGTTGTCGTCGCTTAAACCGCGGGAGCGAAACAGGGCGGTAATCTCCTCAATGCGTTCCCCCTTGTGCTTGTGAAAACGATCGATGCTGGCAATATCGAAGCGGGTTACTCCCTTCTCCAGCAATACGTCCAGGATTTTGCCGGTCAACAGATCCCCATTGGTCTGCAGCATGATCTGGGTGCGCTCGCCGTATTTGGCGCGCAGGGCATCCAGAATGGCGTAAAGTTTGGCGCGCTCGGCCAGGGGCTCCCCGCCGGAGAGGATCACCCGATCGGCGCTGTCCGGCAGATTAGCGACAATGGCCAGGCAATCCGCTTCGCTGATGCGCGCGCCCTGCGGTCCGGAGAGGTTGTAGCAGTGGTCGCACTGGTCGTTGCACAACTGGGTAAAGACCCAGTAAATCGATTCGATGTGGTTAAAATCCGTCTTCATGATCCCCTTTCTTCAGTTTTTCCCAAAATTCGATTTCTCCCCGAACCCCGGTGCGCGGGTCGGCCATAAAGGCGGGCAGATCCGGATAGAGTTCCAGGGCCCCACGTTCCATATACCCGATGCGATCCCCCATCAGCACCGCTTCTTTGAGGTCGTGGGTTACAAAGATGGCGGTAATCCGGAATTCGTGGGTCACCTCCCGCAGCAACTGCTGCATGGCGGCGCGGGTCCCGGTGTCCAGGTTGCCCAGCGGTTCGTCCAGCAGAAGCAGCGGGGGGTTGATGATCAAAGCCCGCCCGAAGGAAACCCGCTGTTTTTGTCCCCCGGACAGCTGATGGGGCATTTTGCCCTGCTGATCGCCGAGCTGGAGGCGCTCGATCATCCCCGAGGTTTTTTGGTGAATCTCCCCTTCCGGCAGTTTGCGCAGCCGCAGTCCAAAAGCGACGTTCTCGAAAACGTTGAGATGGGGAAAAAGCAGGGGCTCCTGATAAAGATAGACGATGCCGCGCTGGTGCGGGGGCACCCCCTGCAGATTCTGACCGTCAAAAAAAATCTCCCCGGACTGGGGTTCCGCCAGGCCGGCAATGGCCTTCAGCAGGGTGGTTTTCCCGCAACCTGACTGCCCCAGAATACTGAGGGTCCGGTGGGCCTGCAGCTCAAAATTGAGATCGTCGAGAACCCGATCCTGTTCTTTTCCGAAGGCCAGACTCAGGTTCCGCACCATCAAAAGGGCTTCGCTCATGCCAGGCTCCGGAAGATAAAACGTTTGTTGACCCAGAACAGCACCGTGGGCGGGAGGATCAACAGGCAGGCGGCCAGGGCCGAGAAATAAATGTTCCCCTCATACAAATATTGATACACCTTGATGGTCAGGGTCTGCACCTTGCCCACCCCCAGAAAACTGGTCAGCCCGTATTCGAACCAGGAGATCAGGAAAACCTGAAAAAAAACCACCAGCAGAATGCCCCGGGACACCGGCACCAGCACCCGCCACAGGGTTTGCAGGGGATTGCCCCCCAGGGTGGCCACCAGCTCTTCCAGATTTTTGAGGTGATGGTTCCAGTAGCTGGTAAAGACGATCAACCCGAAGGGAAAGGTGATGGCCAGCTGCCCGATCAGCACCCCCCCGAGGCTACCGGCCAGCTTCAGCTTCACAAAATAAAAATAAAGGCAGGCGGCGTAGATAACCGGGGA
>JAGRBF010000024.1:0-476 GCA_020434205.1 Calditrichota bacterium
GTGTTTGCCAACCGCATGAACCGCAGGATTGATAAAATTGAACGGGGTTTTATGGACAAACTTAAAACTTACCCCTATCCGGGAAATATCCGCGAGCTGCGCAACATTGTGGAAAGAGCGGTCATCCTTTCGGAGGGGCTTTCCCTTAGCCCCTCGGTTTTGCCGCAGGATCTGGGGGGAAATTCCCGCCGCAGCGCCGGGCAGGCGGAATACGACCCCTCGCTACCCCTTGCCGAAGTGGAAAAACAGCATATTCAGCGGGTCCTGGAATATATGGACGGCAATAAAACCCGGGCCGCCGAAGCCCTGGGAATCGGCGCCGCCACCCTCTACCGGAAAATCGACGCCTACAATTTGTAGGCTCAGCGACCTCCCGGATCTCGGTTCCCACCATATTCACCATTTGCCTCAATGCGCCTCTCAATTTGATATGGCTTTTCATATTGAGAGGCGCTGCGGTCGCCTGATATTTCTGA
>JAGRBF010000024.1:517-2840 GCA_020434205.1 Calditrichota bacterium
ATTGGCACAGCCGTTGTCCTTATAAAAGCCAAACGACACCAACCTTGACAGAGGAGACAGATCATGAACTTACTCACTTTTCTTTTGCTGCTTTTGATTGCCGGAGTCTGTGGCGCGGTCGGCAAAGCCATCGCCGGATTTTCCCGGGGCGGATTTTTGGCCTCCATCGGGATCGGGTTCATCGGAGCCCTGATCGGTTCCTGGCTGGCCGGGAATCTGGGCCTGCCCAGCATTCTGGTCCTGGATATCGGCTCCACCGCCTTCCCGGTGGTCTGGGCTATCCTGGGCTCGGTTATCCTGGTGGCCCTGCTGGCCCTGGTCCTGAAGCCGCGCCGCCTGGCCTGATGCCTGTAAAAACTTACGCCAGGCCGGACCGGGGTTACGGTCCAGAGGTCATAAGTAGATTTGGCAAAAAAAATGAACATCAAACGACCATCAAAGGAGATTATCATGAAGTTAAACAAGAGCCTTTTTCTGACCCTTATTGTGGCCACACTCGCCACCCTTTTTGTTGCCTGTGGCGGCGATGATACCAGCGAAATTCAACTCAAAGTGGATACCCAGGCCATCAAGGAAAAAATGGATGAGCAGGTCAATCGCCTGGATGCCAAAATCAATGAACTGCAGGGGGAACTGGAGGAAGCATCGGAAGACAGTAAGGACGCCATCAACGAGCAGATTGAGCATCTGAAAGGGTTGAAGGAAACCGTGGTGCGCAATAGCGAAAGTCTGGGCGAGGCAACTGCCGACAAACTTCAACAAATTCAATCGGATTTTGACGGCATGATGGAAGAGATCAACCAGGCCATTTCGGAATCCTTCGAAAACGAAGGCAAAGCCTGATCACTCCCTGTAGTTCTGATAAACCATACCTCTCTCCGCGGGAGAAATTCCTCCCGCGGGGCCGTTTAAACAAACGGCGGGAGTTCGGCAGGGAAACCGAAACTACATCGAAAGGAGCCTGTTATGTTATACTGGGCCGCAGCATTTTTCATCATCGCCCTGATCGCCGGGGTGATGGGATTCGGCGGAATCGCCGCCGCCTCGGCCGGGGTTGCCAAAGTGATCTTCTTCATCTTTCTGATTCTCTTTGTGCTTTCCCTGTTCAGTAACGCCTTCAGGGCCCGATAAGAGCCCGGAGGTTATGCGCCGCGAAATCTGCCGGGTCTGCTCTGCGGACCCGGTCTCGCACCCAACAGGTAAAAAAAGGACGACATCATGAAACGCAATTTTCTCAAAATCTCTCTGCTGGCAGGACTTATCCTGACCTTCTTCGCCCTGCCCGGATTTTCCCAGAACCTCTATATCGGCCCCCAGATCGGGCTTTTTAAGGCCAAGGACAGCGACGGCAATAACATGCATCTGGGCGCCGTGCTGCGCCTGCGCCCCTCGGAGGCGCTCGGCATCGAAGGGTCCATCGGCTATCGCAAGGAAAACTACAATAACGACGCGATTACCGTCAAAAGTTTTCCGGTAATGGTGACTGGGCTTTTCTATCCGGTGCCGGTGGCCTACGGCGCTATCGGGGCGGGCTGGTATAACACCCGGATCGAATACGATACCGATGTTTTTGGGGGACTCTTCCAGAATGCCGAAGAAACCCATCAGGAATTCGGCTGGCATTTTGGCGGCGGGGTCGAATTACCGCTCAGCCGATCCACCCGGCTTTCCGGGGATATTCGCTACGTCTTCCTGAATTACGATTTCGAAGAACTGCCCGGCAGCGATAACATCAGCAGCAATTTTTATGTGATCGACATCGGCCTGCTGTTCAAATTGTAACTGACGTTACGCGCAGGAAGCAATTTCCGGCCCATTAACCGCGAAATCACGAAATCGCGAAAACTGAAACCGGACAAATCTGACCCTGCGCCGGAAAACCTGCCCATTCGGCGGTTATCCGCGGACCAGCATGGATAGCTGATTAACGTCCGCTCCCCAAGGCCGGTGTGGGCTGGTAAGTTCTGTGCCTGGCAAAGAGCAAACATATTAATTCTTCGCGCTTTCGCGCTTTCGCGGTTAAATAGCAAACAATGGGTTTGGTTGCCTAATATGAGGTGTCAGTAAACCGGACAGGCCATTGTCCCGATGCCGGTGCCTCCGACGGGTGTGGATGGCTCCTGATTCCCGCCGGGGCCGGGTCGGAAAAAATTTTCAATCATTGACGATGGCCGCATTAACGGCGGGCATCCGGCGCCCGAGGATGCCCCCTCCCTGTGTGCCGGGGTCCGCCGTTTCTTTGTCCGGCATAATGTCCGTGCAAAACCGGACCCCGGATCAAGTCCGTTAGTACTTTGTCAAGTGTGCTTAGTCTGGTTGTGGC
>JAGRBF010000025.1 GCA_020434205.1 Calditrichota bacterium
CCGCAGGACAGTCACCTTATTCCCGCCGGGTTGGTGGAAAAAATGGCCGCTGCCCTGGCGGAAAACGGAACGACCCTGCACACCGGAATCCGGGTTAAGCGTCTTTCCAGAGTCCGCGGGGGGATCGAAGTGGAAACCAATCGCAATACCTACCGCGCTGCCCGGGTGGTATTGGCCGCTGGAGCCTGGTCCGGGAGTCTGGCTGCACAACTGGGTTTGCGGATGCCGCTGGAAGGGGGCAAGGGTTACAGCATGGATATCGATCCGGGGAATCGGCAGATTTCGGTGCCCCTGCTGCTGGCCGAAGCGCGGGTGGCCATTACCCCGATGGCTTCGCAACTGCGTTTTGCCGGCACGTTGGAATTGTGCGGAACCGACCGCCGCATCCGCCGCAAGCGGGTTGAGGGAATTGCCCGTTCGGCAAGCCGTTATTTACCGCAATTCCCGGCTGAGGAGATCCTGCAGGGTGAGGTCTGGCAGGGATTGCGCCCCTGTTCCCCGGACGGATTTCCCTACATCGGGTCCTTTGCCGGATGTCCGGAGGTTTTTGCCGCTACCGGCCACGGGATGCTGGGGGTTTCGCTGGGTCCAATCACCGGAAAGCTGTTGGCGGAGGCCATTCTGGAGCAGCCGATGAGCCTGGCCTCTCCCCTGTTTGCGGCGGACCGTTTTTCGGGGTAGGAATTTACCGCCAGGACATAAAAAGCGCCAAGGAAAACACGCATAAACCACATTATTAGTTCACTTGAAAGATTTACAACCACTCCTGAAATCGATTTATACCGATCGGTCTTTTACGGTTTTTTGCGCTATTAAACTAACCTTACACGCCAGGTTCATTTTTCGATCATAAACCGCGAAATCGTGAAAACACGAAATCTTTTCAGCCTGGTCTTTGCCTGCAACAGACCATTCCCGGAGCAACGCTACCCAGGGCAGGTTCTCGCCGGGCACCCGGGAGTATTGGGTCTGGCAATGGGAAAACACCTTACGACTTCGCGCTTTCGAGGTTTCGCGGCTGGAACAACTTCTAATGCACCATCTCCCGCAAGGCGGAATGCATAACCTGCTCGTAGCCGTCCTCGTAAAAGCGGATGGCGTCCTCCTCGCGGATGTAGACCACGTTGGCGGGATTGTATTTGCCGCGGCGGATGGTGAAGATAAAGGTATTGCCGTTGCGGCGGGAGTTGTAATTGGTGGGCAGGGCCAGGGACGCGATAATCAACTCGGTCTGGAGCAGTTTCCGGAAATCGAGGCGCTGGTAGAAGTAGCCGAAAATGCCGTCCGCATAATATTTTTGGCCGATTTTTACCGGGAAGGTGGTGAAGCCGGGCAAACTGGAACTGGCCAGCAGCTTGAGCTGCAGATCCTCCAGGCTGGAGAAATCGTCAAAACAGGCGGCCCGGAAAAATTTTTGGGTGGAAAGGATGTTGACCCGGCGGCTGATTTCGTCCAGACTGAGGTGTCCGCCGTATTCGGCCAGGAAGGTCTCGTCCAGAATGCGTTTCAGGCTTTCCCGGAGCAGCGGGGGGCGAATAAAGGCATTATCCCGGCTGATGGGGATGCGCTCGTCGAACCACAGCTTACCCCGACAACCGGCCGCGGAGAGCACCGCCTGGATGCTGCCGCCGGAAGCTCCCACGAAACGATCCGGCACAATTCCCAATTCACGCAGAGCATCCATCACCCCGGCATGAAAGGTAATCCGGGCTCCGGAAGCCGAAAGAAAAACGCCAACCGACATATTTTGCCCACGAAAAAGATCAACCTGAACACTGTTCTTCAAAATAGAAAAAACGGGTCAATCTTCCAACAGGAAAGGGGCAAAATTTTATAATTCAAAAAAATCGTCGTCGTCCAGATTGATGCGAGGCGCCTCATCACCATCCGAAGCATCGCCGGCGCCAAAGGCATCTTCCCCGCCGAAGTCATCCGGCTCAAAGCTGATCTCCGGTGCTGCGGGCCGCGCAGGGGCTGGGGTAAAATCCGTTTCCCGATCTTCCAACCCGAGAACCTCGCGCCGGGTTACCGCGGTCAGGGAAAACTGTTGCAGCATCCCGGCCAAACCCTCCGCCTGGCCGCGCAACTCCTCGGAGGCAGCGGCGGTTTCTTCGGAGCTGGCGGTGTTGGACTGGACCACCTTACCGACCTGATCCAGAGCCAGGGTAATCTGTTCGATTCCGGCGCTTTGCTCCTGGGAGGCATTGCTCATTTCGGTGATCAGGCCGCTGACCCGGTTCACCTGTTCGCGAATTTGGGTGAGGGCCTCGGCGGTAACCCGCGCCAGGTCCGCTCCCCGGCTTACCCGCACCACCGAATCGCCGATCAGCTCCGTCGTTTCCCGGGCCGCTCTGGCGCTGCGCTGGGCCAGACTGCGGACCTCTTCGGCAACCACCGCGAATCCCTTGCCGTGCACCCCGGCCCGGGCCGCTTCCACGGCGGCGTTCAGGGCCAGCAGGTTGGTCTGAAAGGCGATTTCGTCAATCACTTTAATAATATTGGAAATCTGCTCGGAAGATTCGTTGATATCCTCCATGGCTTCCAGCATGTGGGTCATCTGCTCGTTGCCCTGGGCGGCGGCCCGACGGGTTTCCTCGGACATTTTGTTGACTGCCCGGGCGTGCTCCCCGTTCAGTTTGGCTTTGGCGGCAATTTCGGTTACCGAGGCCGATATTTCCTCCAGGGTGCTGGCCTGCTCGGCGGCGCCCTGGGAAAGGGTCTGGCTGGCTCCGGACATTTGCCCGGAGCCGTTGGAGACCTGCTCTACGGAGGCGTTGACCTGCTGGAGAATGAGGTTAAGGGAGTCCAGAGTCTGGTTTAAGGCCATTTTCATGCGGCCGTGGTCGCCCTGATAATCGCCCTGCATGCGCACGCTCAGGTCGCCCCGGGACATGCTGTCCAGGCAACTTAGCGCTTCGTTGAGGGGCTCCATGATATTGTCGATGGCCCCGTTGAAACTGTTGACCAGGCGGGCGTAATCCCCATCCAGATTGACCAGCCGTACCCGCTGATCCAGCTCCCCCTCACCCAGCTTCTCTGCCACCTGGTTAACCTGGTCTATCACCTCTTTGATCCCGGAGATATCGACGATCTGCTCCATGGCGCCCACCACCTGCCCCTGCTCGTCAAACAGCGGCGAGCCGGTATAGCGGATGGTCATTTCCGTCCCGTTCAGGTTTACCACTGTTTCGTCGGTCACCGTTTTCTTGAGCTTCATGGCCCGGGCCAGGGCGCAGTTTCCGGTTTTGCAATGGGGGTTTTTAAACAGCTCATAACATTTTTTGCCGGTACTCGCCTCAGCCGAAAGTCCGACTGCGGCGGCGGCAGCCTTGTTCATGAACTGGACACGCATATCTTTATCCACTACATGAACGGGAAGGGAGAGGTTATTCAGGTAGGACACCCGCGCCTGCGCTTCGGCGATGGCCGCCTGGGTGGCATTGCCCCGGGTGGTTAACTCATCGCGCATTTGTACCATGGACTGCCCCAGTTCATCCGCATCCGAGAGAACTTTCACCGGGGCATTCATATTGCCCCGGGCAATTTCCCGGGCCGCATGCGCCCGGTTTCTCAGCATTTCCCCGACCGTCTCAAAAGCGGCGGAAAGTTTGCCGACCTCGTCCTCCCGATCCAGGTGGAAGGACTGTTGGACATCCCCGGTGGAGATGGCCTGAGCGATCCTGGTAAGCTTGTAAAGCGGTTTGGAGACATTGTTGGACAGGAGGTAACATACCGCGGCGGCCAGCAGGAGTCCCAACATCAACACCCAAACGATGGTGGTATTGGAGCGGGATACCGTTGCCGCGGCACTTTGCCGGCTTGCAATAATCTGTTCCTGAAAAACACCCTCAACCTTGTCGAGGTTTTCGATGGTCATCCCGGCGTACATATCGGCCTGATCATCCAGGATTCCCAGGATTTCCTGCTGCTGGTCGTAGTCCGCCTTTACTTTGGCATAGTCCGCGCTGCCCTCTTCGAGGGCGGCCAATTCATTCCTCAGCTTGTGAGAATACAGGCACAGGTCGTAAATGGATTGAACCCGGATAAAAACGTCTTTGTTGCCGTTTTCCCGGGCGGCCTCAATGGCCTCGCGCAGAATGGGATCCTCGGTGGGATAAATGGTGCCTTCTTCGGTTTTTGCACCGTCCAAAAGGGCGGTAAGATAGGTTTCGAATTCCCGGGCGATGTCCAGGTGCTCCTGCCAATGGCGCTTAAGGATCCCTTCCGATTCGGCAAACAGGAGTTCCATGATCAACTGCTGTTCCCTGGCCAGGGCGAACTTGGTTTCCATGATGGCGTCGATCTGCGTTCCGCAGGCCACCACATTTTCAATATCCCGATTGGATTTGACCAGCCCGCGGTAGCCGGTCCAGCCGATAACTACGATAATGGCGATAATAACCGTGAAGGCGAGAAACAGTTTGCTGCGGATGGATAAGTTATTCAACCTCATGTTGTGCTCCCGACATTCCCTTCGGCATTTTTTCCGGACATTTGTCCGGCAAGGCGTAACCGAATATTCCAAATAGTAAATTGTTTAAGAAAAACGCCCTTTTTCTTCAATTCAGAATGAGGTCCGGACTTCCTGTTCCGTTTGCGTGCGCATCGAAGGCTGTTTTCAAAGGAATCCCTGGCTTAAACCCGGGGGATTCTTTTTTTGTTAGACTAAGTTTATATCATCGGCATCCACGCTCTTTCTTCAACCCGGATGGCCATTTTTTACAAAAAATTCCTTGAAAGTGGCGCTCCGCAACTCCTGGTTTCAGGCACCGCGAAAGCTCGAAAACGCGAAAACTGAAACCCAGGATACCCCTGCAGCGGAAATACCGCCTCTTTCTGCTGTTTCCGGGGACCAACATGGATAGGTGGTTTACATCCGCTTCCCCAGGCAGGTGTAGGCACGGAAGTTCTGTGTCTGGCAAAAACCAAACGCATAAATTCTTCGCGTTTTGGTGTTTTCGCGGTTAAATAGCAGAAACGGGGCTGCGTACATCAGTAAATAACCCCAAATGGCTTTCAGCGCGTCACAACAATCCAAACAGCCCTTTCGGAGGATTTTATGAAAAATATCCTGATGATCGTCATCCTGTTTTTGCCGGTCGGTTTGCTTCTCGGTGCCGGGCCCACGGTAATCTCCCTCTCCCCCGCTCCGGAAAGAATCGACAACCCGGTGGATGCCGACCTGACCTTCCGCTTCGACCAGGCTATAGATCCCGCCTCCATAAACCATCAAAGCATTTCGATTTACGGGCGCTGGTCCGGTATGTGTCCCGGCACTTTGAGCGTGGAGAGCAACAACACTCTGGTTCGTTTTGCCCCGGACCGCCCTTTCAGCCACGGTGAATGGGTAACGGTTCATTTGCGCAAGAGCATTCTGGGGGCCAACGGCGACTCCCTGGAAGCGCCCTTCACCTACGGATACTGGACCTACAGCGCCCGCGGCTCGCTTTCCCTGATGGAGGCAGACCGCATTCCGGTGCGTCGCGAAGGGGAAGGCCATATCCAGACCTACGGCGCCCATGCCCTGGACCTCAACCAGGACGGCTTCAGCGACTATACCGTTCCCAACGAAGTTTCCAACGATATTCGCGTTTTTTTGAACGATGGGCAGGGCAATTACCGCGATTTCAGCATTCTTCCCCTCCCCAACGCCAACCGCCCCAGCACCAATGAGGCGGCCGATTTTAACGGAGACGGGATTTCCGACCTGGCCATCGGCAGCACCACCAACAACAACGTCAATATTTGTCTGGGAGATGGCCTGGGCAGTTACGGCAGCATCACCAGTTATCCCGCCGGACAGGGCGTTCGCGGGCTGGCCATTCTGGATATTGAATGCGACGGGGACATGGACATTGTAACCGCCAACCGCAACGCCGGGAATCTGGCCATTTTGCGCAACCGCGGGGACGGGGTCTTCGAGGCGCCTACCTTTCTGGATACCCCGGGCTCCGGGGAAACGGCCATCGCCACCGCGGATGTAAACCGGGACGGCATTGCCGACCTTTATGTCGGGGCCTATTCCAGTGGAGAAATGAGCGTGCTGTTGGGGGACGGCCAGGGAAATCTGACCGTAGCGCATACCCAGTCGGCCGGTGGGCAGCCCTGGATGATCGCGGTTGGTGATATCAACGACGACGGTTATGCCGACGTGGTCTCCGCCAACGCCAATAATCAAACCGTAGGCGTTATGCTGGCCGACCGCATCGGCGGCTTTGCCTCCGCCACCACCTATCCCTCCGGGGCCAACTTCCCCCTGGCAATCGACCTGGGAGACCTGGACGGGGATGGGGATCTGGACATGGTGGTCAGCAATTACGGGGGCCGCTGGCGGGTTTTCGCCAACAACGGCAGCGGGGGTTTTTCGGTTGCCGGAGATTATGATGCGGAGAGTGCCGCATCCTGCGCGGTTTTGCACGACCGGGATAACGACGGGGATCTTGATGTAACCGCTATCGACGAAATCGCCGATCTCCTGTTTATTTTCGAAAATCCCGGCGTAACCGCGATAGAGCCCGCGCCCCTTAACCTTGCCCAAACTTTTCGTTTGGAACAGAACTTTCCCAATCCCTTCAACCCGGAGACCACTCTGACCTATTCCATGGCATCCGGCGGAGAGGTGGAGCTTTCCCTGTACAACGTGCGCGGGGAAAAGCTGGCGACCCTCTTTGCGGGGAGGCAGGCCGCCGGGACCCATCACCTGAAATGGAACGGTCTTGACGCCGATGGCAGGGAAGTTGTTTCCGGCATCTATTTTTGTTATTTGCGGGTGAATGGAGCTTCCCAAACCATCAAAATGATGCTGATGCGATGAGCATCCCCGGCATTGCCGGGCGGATCTTTTTTGGTCCTTATCCAAATTATGCTTGACAATTTTCCCAGCGGGGCTTAAAGTTGCGGTAATTGATCATGATTTGAAGATCGGGAGATCATGCGAATTCTAACATTCTATAGCAAACCTCTGGCTCCCCGCCATCCGGATCTCCCGGTCCGCCCCGCTTTGCGACGCCTCCCGCGTAGGCCCTGAGGGTCTACACTTTAGAACACGTACAAATCGTACGACTTTTCCCATCTACCATATTTGTGCACCTTCGCGCAAGGTGCTTTAAGAAAAAAAACGCCTATTGGCTGAGATCGCTTATGAGAGCAACTACCAACGTTTTGTTTAGCATTCAGGTGGCCAACGAGAGTCACCTTCCCTTTGCGGAAACCATCAGCGACATGCTGGTGGAAAGTGCCCGGGTTCGCAAGACTGGAATTGCCCGTCGCCCGCCCGAATACATCGCCAAAAAGATGCTGGAAGGCAAGGCGGTTATTGCCCTCTCCCCCTCCGGCGACCTGGCCGGATTCTGTTATATCGAAACCTGGACCCACGGTCGTTACGTGGCCAACTCGGGTTTGATCGTCGCCCCGGAATTCCGGGGCCTGAATATTGGCAAACGCATCAAGCTGGCGGCCTTCAAGCTGTCCCGCACCAAATATCCCATGGCCAAAATATTTTCCATCACCACCAGCCCGGCGGTCATGAGCATGAACTCCGATCTGGGTTATCGTCCGGTTCCCTTTTCCGAGCTGACCACCGACCAGGAATTCTGGAACGGGTGCCAAAGCTGCGTCAACTACGACATCCTGACCCGCAACGGCCGCCAGAACTGCCTGTGCACCGGGCTTCTTTTCGATCCCCTGCGCAAACCGCGGGTGTTGACGGATGAAGAAAAAGATCTGCTCGGTGAGGATTTTCTTTCCTCTCTTCCCGCCCCCGAGGCCCTTCCCGTGGTTCAGGAGGAAGGCACATGAACCCTCTGCGGGTGGGCATTGTCGGTGGTGCCGGATATACCGCCGGAGAATTGTTGCGACTGCTGATTCGCCATCCCCGGGTTGAAATTGCCGCGGTGTCCAGCACCACCCAGGCCGGCAAGCCGGTGGCCGAGATCCACCGCGACCTGCTGGGGGAAACGGCGTTGCGCTTCAGCGACTCCCTCCCCGAAGATCCCGATCTGGTCTTCCTTTGCCTGGGGCACGGACAATCCCGTCAGTTTCTTCAGGAAAATCCCCTGCCGGCCGAAACGGCCGTCATCGATCTGAGTCAGGATTTCCGCCTGCGGCAACCCGGCAACACCTACATTTACGGATTGCCAGAAGCCTTTCGCGGGGATATCGAAGGGGCCCGCCGGATTGCCAATCCCGGCTGTTTTGCCACCGCCATTCAGTTGGCGCTGCTGCCGCTGGCGACGGAGGGCAGGCTGGACAGTGCGGTGCACATCAGCGCCATCACCGGCTCCACCGGGGCCGGGCAAAGCCTGTCCGAGACCACCCACTTCAGCTGGCGCAACAACAATATCTCTCTTTACAAAGCTTTTAATCATCAGCATCTGGGGGAAATTCGCCAGACCCTGGCGGACCTCCAGCCGGATTTTGGGCAGCCCCTCTATTTCCTGCCCTACCGGGGCAACTTTTCCCGGGGCATTCTGGCCACGGTTTACCTGCCCTGGGAGGGAAACCTTCAGGAGGCGCGGGAGATCTTTGGGGCTTATTATGAAGACGAACCGTTTGTGTATCTGGCTCCGTTTGAGCCGGAGCTAAAGCCGGTGGTCAACACCAACCACTGCTATCTGCATCTGGATTTTCAGCAGGGGCAGCTGTTGGTAACCTCGGCGATCGACAATTTGCTGAAGGGCGCTTCCGGGCAGGCGGTTCAGAACATGAACCTGATGTTCGGGTTTGAAGAAACGGCGGGACTGGGGTTGAAGTCCGGAGCGTTTTGAGGAGCTTGGCGCCTGGGCACGTGGTATTTGCGCCTGCGGCGCGTATCGGGGTGTCGGGGTGTCGGAGTGGTTTTGTAGTCTTTTGTCCTTTGGTCTTTTTGTCCTTTGGTCTTTTTGTCCTTTGGTCCTTTGGTCCTTTGGTCCTTTGGTCCTTTGGTCCTTTGGTCCTTTTGTCCTTTTGTCTTTTGATCAGGTAACCATATAACCATATAACCCCATGAAAACTTTCGACGTATATCCCAGATTCGATATAAACATCACCCGCGGGGAGGGCTGCCACGTGTGGGATGCCCAGGGTCAGCGCTACCTCGATTTCTACGGGGGGCACGCGGTTATCAGTATCGGCCATTCCCATCCCCATTACCAGGCGCGCATCCGCAACCAACTGGCCGCCCTCGGTTTTTATTCAAATTCCGTCCTGATGCCCATTCAGGAGGAGTTTGCCGGCTTATTGGGACAGATGAGCGGCTATCCGGATTATCACCTGTTCCTGTGCAATTCCGGCGCCGAGGCCAACGAAAATGCCCTCAAACTGGCCTCCTTCCACAACGGACGCAAAGGCCTGGTGGCATTTGACGGGGCTTTCCATGGCCGGACCAGCCTGGCGGTGGCGGTAACCGATAACGCCAAATATCGCGCCCCCGTCAACGACGGCCCCTGGGTGGATTTTGTGCCCCGCTACGACCTACCTTCGGTGCAAAACATCCTGCGCGACGGCCGCACTGCCGCGGTAATTCTGGAGGGCATCCAGGGGGTCGGCGGAATCCACATGCCGGATGCCGGATTCCTCCGCCAATTGCGTTCCCTTTGCGACGAAACCGACACGGTCTTGATTCTCGACGAGGTGCAGTCGGGTTACGG
>JAGRBF010000026.1 GCA_020434205.1 Calditrichota bacterium
CCGGGTGGCTGCAATTGATCTGAGGCCCATCGACAGCCTTCTGGTTCATCGGGATTTTTTAATCAACTCAAGGAGTTTTACCGTGCACCGCATTTTGATCGCCGATTCCCTGCCGGAAAGTATTCTGGCGCAATACAATGAAGTTCCCGGAATAACAGTGGAAAACCGGTCTGGCATTTCCGCCGAAGAACTGGCCGGGGTTCTCTCCGAATACGATGGTCTGGTGGTGCGCAGCCGCACCCGGGTAACCGAGGAGTTGCTGGAAAATCCAGGCAAACTCAAGGTGATAGGCCGTGCCGGCGCCGGGGTGGACAACATCAACACCGCCGCGGCCACCCGCAAGGGCATCATCGTGATGAACACCCCCGGCGGCAATACCATGGCTGCCGCCGAACACACCATAGCTCTGCTGCTTTCCGCGCTGCGCAACATTCCCCAGGCCCATGCCGGGATGAAGGCGGATCGCTGGGATCGCAAGCTGTATATGGGCCACGAGCTTTTCAACAAAACGGTGGGGGTAATCGGTCTGGGCAAAATCGGCCTGGAGGTCGCCAAACGCCTCAGCGCTTTTCAAACCAACCTCCTGGGCTACGATCCCATACTTTCGCCGGAAATCGCCGATCGCCTGGGCATCGAACTCACCGATTTTGAAGATCTGCTGAAACGCTCCGACATCATTACCATTCACGCCCCCAAGATGCCCGAGACCATCGACATGATCAATGCCGAGAACCTCAAGCTCTGCAAGGATGGGGTCATCCTGGTCAATTGTGCCCGGGGTGGGTTGATGAACGAAGCCGCGGTCGCGGAAGCGCTGGACAGCGGCAAGGTGAGCATGGCCGCTTTTGACGTGTTCGTCAAGGAACCGCCGGAGGACTGGACCCTGGCCCGCCATCCCCGGGCGGTAGCCACCCCCCATCTGGGCGCCTCGACCGAGGAGGCCCAAACCAAGGTCGCCGCACAGATCCTGGACCAGATGCTGGAATATTTCCAGAAAAACGTGGCCAAAAACGCCGTCAACTTTATTTCGGTGGACGAACGGCTGCAACCTACCATTGCCCCCTACTTCGGGCTGGCTTCCCAACTGGGCGCCCTGTTCAGCAAACTTCAGGACAGTCGCCTGCGCTCCGTGGCGATCCGCTTCTACGGTGATGCCGCCGAATTACCCTCAGAGCCCATCGCCTCGCACCTCCTGGCCGGCGCTCTGCAAAGCGACGCCAGCAAGAAAAATCTGGCATCGGTGGATCTGGTTAATATGGTTAATGCCCTGGAAGTGGCCCGCGAAAAGGGCATTTCTCTGGAACTGACCCGCAAGGACAAGGTGCTGGCCAATTTCACCAACCTGATCGCCTGCGATTTCCACACCGAAAGCGAAATGATCCACCTGGCCGGCTCCCTTTTTGCCCGGGATACCTTTCGCCTGGTGGAATTCGGCAAATACGATGTGGACGCCAATCTCAGCGAGGATCTGATCGTGGTGATCAACGACGACGTGCCGGGGATTATCGGCCATATCGGCACCGCCCTGGCCGGCGCCGGCATCAATATTACCCGGGTTTCATCCGGGCGCGATACGGCAGATAAAACCGCCGCCAACCTGTTTAATGTGGAAGGAAAGCTCGAGGAAAGTCTGGTAAAGGCCCTGAGCACCGGAGAACACATTCGGCGGGTCCAGGTGGCTCGTAAGGGTTAGGATCGATCAGCCCCGAAAACGGCTGCGAAGCTTCCTGAGAATGGTTTTCACCTCAGGCAAAATGCTCTGGGCATCATAAGTGGCCTGTAGCAAGTCGACATCGGCCGGAGGCCTTATGGCCCCGGCCGGTTTTTTTTGCGCCCACCCCCACCGCTGGTCCCGTCGCAGGGCCTGATATCCCGGATGCTGGGCCACCAGCAGGTCAAAGACCTCCTGCATTTGAGGCAGGGTCCTTTCGTCTTCCGGCATAGCCTTTACCGCGCGGGTGTTCTTCAGGGAATGGCTGCTGGCAAAACTCCAGTCCAGATCATCAAAAAGGATCCACCCCCCCGGGCGCAGCAGCTTGTCCACCAGAAAAAAAGCCATCCCATCGGTTTCCCAGGTATGGGCCCCATCGAGGAAGCAAAAATCGAAGCAGGGAACCGTGCTCCCCTGCTCGCTCTGTCGGGCAATGATGGCGCGCAGCTCCCAGGTGTAGGAATTGGTGACATAACGGGGTTCGACAAAGTCGCTCAGGCCGGTTTCAGCCAGCAGTGCTTCCAGAGAGGGGCTCACCTTTCGGGCGGCATGGCGATCGATGGTGATCACCTTCCCCACCCCCTTTTCCTGCAGGGCGCCGGCCATGTAGCAGGTGGACACACCGTGATTAAATCCCAGTTCCAGGATATCTTCGGTAGCGCTGTTGAGGATAAAATCGTAGAGCACCTGTCCGTCTTCCGGCGGGGTGTTGGGAATATCTGAAAGAATCGATTTCAGGTCGTTGAAGATCATAGCTGGATGGTTTTTCGCTTTTCGCTTTTCGCTTTTCGCTTTTCGCTTATCACGCAAGGTGTCTCTGAATCCCCATCTTGAGACCTTTGCGGGCCGCCACCTTCACCATCACCATGGTCATATCGTCGTGCTGCTCTGCCTTGGCCACAAAATGTTTAACCTCGCGGAAAATGCCGTTCATAGCCGCCTCGGCCGGCTGGTCTGCCAGCCCGGACAGGGTCGCCTGTAAACGTTCCTCGCCGAATTCTTCCTTGTCTTTGTTCATGGCCTCGGTAATGCCGTCGGTGTAGAAAACAAAAAAATCACCGGGATGGATCTCCACCGTCATTTCCTGGATAATGCGCTCAAACGCCTCTCCGCGCTCCATCCCCAGGGCCAATCCGCGGGGGTAGAGGTTTTCCAGGGTCCCGGCGGCCTTGCGGTAAAGCAGGATGGGGTTGTGCCCCGCCCGGGCCAGGTGCAGGCAGTTGGCATCCATGTCGATGATGGCGTAAACCATGCTGATAAACACCCCGCGCTTCACGTTGTCATAGAACAGGCGGTTGAGCTGGGTTAAAACAAAGGCCGGGGAATCCGAAATATTGGCGAGGGCCCTCAGGAAACCCTTGGTGAGGGTCATGTAAAAAGCGGCCTGGGTTCCCTTGCCGGAGACGTCCCCGATCACCACCCCCAAACGATTCCCGCCCAGCTCGATAAAATCGAAGTAATCGCCCCCCACCTCCAGAGCGGGAACACAGCGCGAGGCGATATCCAGCATCACAAAGTCCGGATTGGCTTTGGGCAGAAAATCCATTTGTACCGTGCGGGCGATTTCCAGCTCCCGCTTCATGCGCTCGCGTTCGGTGATGTTCTTGTAAAATACCGGGGCGAGGCGATCCGGATCGCTGACCCGGTCGCGGGTCAGCAGGGTAAAGGCGGCGTAGGCCAGGGTAACCAGGGCAAAGGCCACCGTCATCCAGCCGGACAGCTGATACTGGGCGTTGTCCACGGTAAAAAAGGCCAGGGACGAATAGGTGAGGTTGAAGAAAAACATGGCCACCAGGCTGGTCAGGATCCCGTGGCGCAGGAAGCTCCACAGCAGAATGGCCATGGCCACCGCCTCAACGAAGAAGGCCACGAAAAAGGGATCGGTAAGCCCCATTTGCACCAGCGCCACAATGGCGATCCACACCGGCAGGTAAATGATGCGGAAGCGCAGGAAACGCCGCAGAACCGCATATCCGAACAGCACGTAAGCGGCGATCGCCCAGAAATTGATGAACATATTGACGGTCAGCAAATGCAGGAAAGGAAAGGAGGCGCTGAAGGGAAATTGCCCCAGATGCCACAGGGGCACCACCGTCACCACCTCCACCTTTGCGGCCAGGTGGGTGAGCCCCAGGTAAACCACCAGCGCCACCGCGGCGATCCCCATGCCGCGCAGAATGCTGGCTCCGATCAGCGAATGTTGCCAGTAGCCGTTGCGCAACAGGTTGATCGCCCCGAAATGGGTGGGATTCTGCTCGCGGGCCAGGGTTTCCCCCGAGGCCCACAGCAGCACCATGGTCCCCCCGGAAAAAATACCGTTAATCACTGCAATTACAATTGGTTGCAGGCCCGGCTCCCGGTAGTTGCTGGCGTAGAGATAATACATGAAGGTGAAGGTCCCCAGAAAGCCGATAATCAGGCCCATACTGAAGTCCATTTCGTAGGCGCGCCAGCGGCGAAAGGCAATGATGCTGCTAACCACCAGCAGCAGCATCAGCAGCAGAACGAAGACAAAATTCTGGATGCGGTTGACGTTGCTGAAGGCGCTTTTGCGCAGGAAGGCGCTTTCGAAAAAGGAAAGCTGATCGCCGGTGAGTTTGACCTGCACCCGCTTTTCGAACAGGGTGCCCTTCTCCCCCTCGCGCCACACAAATTCGTAATCGGTGCGTCCGCCGGACTGCCGTTTTTCCAGGGGCATAACCCCCATCCCCTTGATGCTGTCGGGAGAGATTGAGTCGACGGTGGTAAAATCACCCAGAAAGCGGTTGAGATAACTTCGGGCCTCCTCCGGACTAAGGCTGGTGGGCTGGAGGTCTTCCGGGAGGTCGTAGGCCAGGCGAATCAGATCTCCGCGCACATCGAAGTGCAGGTTGAGGGTGGCGTAAAACAACCAGGCGGGATCGCGCCGGGCGTCCGGGGTATCGGCCAGACGGTTCTCGGCCAACCAGCGCACATTCCAGAAAGTGCCCGCCAGGGAATCCCGCTGCAGTTGGAGTCCGCCCGCCAGACCTTTTTCCTCCTGAATGGCCCGGATAAAGCTGGAGTTCTTATCCAGCACCGCATCCACGTAAAAACCATCCGCTTTGTGGGGGAAAAGATTGACCAGCTTAACGGCGCGCTGTTCGATTTCGGTGCGGGTGAGGGGGAGCCGGATCCCGGCATCGGGATGGACCTGAGGATAAAGCCACCAGACCACCGACATGGCCAGCGCTACCAGGATGGGGATTCCGATCAACAGAGCAATGTTTTTGTTTTTCATAAACCTTTTCCGGCCGGAGACTTGTTCAGCTTTGTTTTCCGTTGCTGCGCATCTCCTGCAGCAAATCTTCCAGGCGTTCCATGCGCCCGATCAGTTCGCGGAGGGTATCTTCCCGCTCCCCGGAGGACTGCTCTCCGAGGCGGTGAAGGTCCTGCCGCAGCGAGTCAATTTTCTCTTCCACCAGGTCGGTGTTATCGGCGGTCATTTCGTCCACAAAAACGGCGTTGGCCATAGAGAGGCCCAGCAATCCGCCCACCGTTACCGCCACCACAAAAAAGGCCCGCAGGAGGAAGATCATCCCGGGATCAATATCCCGGCGGGCCAGGGTATCGGGAATTTCGAACCACCCTTCGATGGTAAAAACCTTAAAGAGAGAATATAGGGAAATCAACGGATTCCCGAAATATTCCGGCGCGGTTTTGGCGAAAAGGATGGTGGCCACCATGGCGAAGGCCAGGTTGAGGATAAACAGGATCACCAGAACCCCTACCGAGGCCTTCAGGGCGCGGATCACCCCACCCAGGATGCGCTCGGCGTGGGGAATAAAACGCAGCAGGCGAAAAAAGCGCAGCAGCCGCCCCATGCGCAGCACCAGCACGATGGAAAAGGCGCGCAGGTCCTCCTCGCTCCCGGTCAGAAAGGGCATCATCAGGGTGGGCATACTGGAGAGGACCACCACAAAGTCGAAGCGGTTCCACAGATTGCCCCAGTAGTCCGGAAAGCCGGAGCAGCGGATTTTCATCAGGGCTTCCAGAATAAAAAAGATGATGCAGGCATAATCCACCCAAAACAGGTAGCCGCGGGTAAGGCGGTGGATTTCCGGAAACTCGTCCAGAAAAAGCACCAGGGTGTTGAGGGTGATCAGGCTGATCACCACCCCTTCGCGGAAGAGTGCGGGCAGTTCGCGGTTGGGGGAGTTGGATCGGGTCATGCCGGTATTTGATTTTTAGCGGTTAACGGGATTATCTTCTACGATTGTCCGGGGCGCACATTCCTTCCCGGCGTTGCGCGCGGAAAGCAATTTCCGGAATATTTACCGCGAAAGCGCGAAAACTGAAACAGGGACTATCCTGGCAACGGCAAACCTGAGCATCCTGCCGCTATCCGCGGATCACCTGGTGAGGTGGTTTACTTCAGCTCCCGAAACGGGTGTGGGCTCAAAAGTTCTTTGTCTGGCAAGGACTAAACCCATTATTGCTTCGCGCCTTCGCGTTTTCGCGGTTAAATAGCAGAAACGGGTTTGGTTGTATAACATCAGTATATATTGGAAACTGGTTTTGCTACTAACACGGGTTACTCTCTGATTGTCAACACACCCAAGAATAAGAGCAAGCCCGGGGGGCGTCAAGCACAATTTTTACAGAGCACAGGGCATGGACAAAATCTCCGATAAGGTTTCGCGCCGGGGGGTGATGAGCGCCGGGGTTCCCGCTTATTTTCCGGACCTCGCCTTCGCCTTCAAACTTTTCCACAGCGAGGTGTTGGTGCTGGCGGACGATTTGCCCTTCCGGGTTCAGAGCGCCGTGCATCGGGGTCGCATCAAAAGTGCGGAGGGGCTGCAATGGCTCACCGTTCCGGTGCTGCAGCGCGGTCGGGAGGGACAGCTTATCCGGGACGTGCGCATCGCCGGGGATCACGACTGGCGGCGGCGCCACTGGAAAGCCTTGTCCGTCAACTACCGCCCCTCCCCTTTTTTTGAATACTACGCGGATTTTTTTGAGGAGTTGTATCGGCGGGAGTGGATCTGGTTGATGGACCTCAACCTGGCCCTCCTGGAGTATCTGATGAAGGCATTGGGAATTCGGCGGCGGATTCTGCGCAGTTCGCAGATGGGCTTGCCGGTGGGGTCGGTGAGCGAACGTTTGCTGGCCATGCTGGACGTTTGCGGATGCGGCGCTTATCTCAGCGAGGATCTCCATCAAAAATCGCTCGACGAGCATCTTTTTGTTGCCCAAATACGTGAACTTTTGTATATTCATTACCAGCCACTCCCCTATCCGCAGCTTTTTGGGGACTTTGAGGGAGGGGTCAGCGTTTTTGATCTGATTTTCCAGCGCGGCCCGGAATCCCGGCATCAATTTCGCCTGCCGCTGCCGGTGGTGCGGCGGGTTGGCGGGGGATAAGCGAGGAGGTCTTCAGAGCGCGGCAAAGTGCGGTTTTCAGGGGTATAAATCAGGGTTTTTCGGGGTGGATTTTCACAGATTTTTCTTGTGAACTCCCCCTATTATCCTTACTTTGAGAGGTTAAAACTCGAACTATCGGCAAAGGCAAATCCGAGCGTTGATTCCGGGACTGGGGGATCTTTCTTCCCGATTTCCAAATTCAGTTGAAACAATACGTTGCCGAAACGCGGCCATCGCCCTGCCTTGCGGGTTCGCGTGCCTTTGCAAAGACCCTGACGACCAGATTCCAGTGGAGGAGCAATGAAGTTCAGCATCCGGCGAGACGAATTTTACGAAGCCCTGCAAAAGGTGGTAAGTGTGATCCCTCAGCGCTCCACCATATCGATGACCCAGAATATCCTGCTTTCCGCGCATGGGGGTCAGCTGGAGCTGATGACCACCGATCTGGAGATCACCATGGTTTCGCACGTTACCGCCGAGATCGCAACCGAGGGCGACATCGCCATTCCCGGGCGTTTGGTGCACGACATTGTGCGCGAACTCCCCAACGTGATGCTCAGTTTCTCGGCGGACGCCAGCTATCGCGCCGAGTTGCGCTCGGACTTCGGCCAGTATAAGATCGGCGGCGAGAATCCCTCGGATTTCCCCCGCAAGCCCGCCCTGGACAGCGTCCGGGAGATCACCCTGCCCAACGAGGTGCTCAAGCGCCTGATCGACAAATCCATTTTTGCCTGTTCCCACGACGAACTGCGCCCGGCCCTCACCGGGGTTTTGTTTGAGCTGGGGGAAAATTCCCTGCGCACCGTCGCCACGGACGGGCACCGTCTGGCCACTCTTTTCTACCGCAGCGACAGTTTGCCACGGGAAGATTTTTCGGCCATTCTCTCCACCCGCGCCCTCAATTTTGTGATGCGCAATCTGGAAGCAGACGGGGTAACGGTGATCGGTTTCGGTCCCTCCCATGCGGTGGCCCACATGGGTCCCACCCGCTTGTTTGCCCGTCTGATCGACGAACGCTACGTCAATTACAACAAGGTCATTCCCCCGGAAACCAATTTTGACCTGACGGTGGACACCAGCACCCTGCTGGCGTCGGTGAAACGGGTTTCCCTCTTTTCCAATCCCATCACCGCCCAGGTGCTGCTGCGCCTGATGCCCAACCGCATGGAGATCCAGGCGGAGGACATCGATTACGGTGGTGAGGCCCGGGAGGAGATCGAATGCAATTACGAGGGGGATGAGTTTGTGATCGGTTTCAATTCGCGCTACCTGCAGGACTTGCTGCGCCATATTGATGCACCGCAGGTGATTTTCCATCTGATTCGCCCGGATTTTGCGGTTTTGGCCAATCCCGGGGATCAGCCGGAAAACGAAGATCAGCTGATGCTGCTGATGCCGATTCGTTTGGAAAATGTGTGACGGTGAATGCTGCTCAGGAATTTAAAGCTCTACGACTTCCGCAGCTATTCGGAGACGGCTCTCTCCTTCGGTGACGGGATCCACGTCATTTTCGGGGAGAACGGGGCCGGAAAAACCACCATTCTGGAAGCCATTTACGTGCTGGCGCTCACCAGGAGTTTTCGCGCCAGCCTGGACAAGCACCTGATCCGTCATGCACAGACGCTTTTTCGCGTCCATGGAGAGTTTACAACGCCACAAGGACATCAACTGAATACGATACTGGCCTACTCACGAGATAACGGGAAGCACCTGACGGTAAACGGTCAGCGCGCCCTGAAATTTTCCGAGTACATCGGCGACGTGCCCCTGGTTCTTCTTCATCCTGCCGATCTGGAGTTATCCCAGGGAGAACCCCGGCAGCGACGCCGTTTCCTCGATGTTTTGCTATCCCAATCGGACCGACAGTATCTTCATCACCTTATCGAATACAACCGCACCCTCCGGCAGCGCAACCAGGTCCTGCAGGGCCGTCATCACGACGAGGCGCTGCTGGCCGCCTGGGATGAACAGTTGATTTCCCACGGCGCGGAGATCCTGCAGCGCCGCCACGAGGCGGTGGAGCAGTTGAGCGATCGGGTGCGGGTGCTCTACGGCGCGCTGAGCGACAAAGCCGATCAGGTGCGCATCAGTTATCGCGGCACCATTCGTCTTTCCGAGGGAGAAACCCTCCCGGAGGGATTCCGCCGCAGCCTTTTGGAAAAACGTCAGCGCGAATGGGAACAGGGCACCACGGTGATCGGCCCCCATCGCGACGATCTGAATTTTACCATGAACGAACAGCCGGTCAAGATGTTTGCCAGTCAGGGAGAGCACAAGACCCTGGTGATCGCCCTGAAGCTGGCCGAATTTCAGCACCTTCAGCACCAGCGCCACCAGGCCCCCATCCTGCTCTTCGACGATATTT
>JAGRBF010000027.1 GCA_020434205.1 Calditrichota bacterium
TCGACCTCGGTCCCCACCAGGTTGATGTGGGAGGGCAGCAGGTCCAGATTGGGAACCTTGGTGGACATGGTAGCCCGTTCGGCCGCTTCCTGATTGACGAAGACGTCGTAAACGCTGCGGTCGATTTCCCGGGTATCCACGCCCAGCCCCGAGGTGGCGTTGGCCTGCGGATCGACGTCGATCAGCAGCACTTTTTTCTCGGCTACCGCCAGACAGCTGGCCAGATTGACGGACGTGGTGGTTTTGCCCACCCCACCTTTTTGATTGGCAATCGCTAAAACTTGGCCCATAATTCCGTTCCGTTTTGAGGTTTCGTGCAAAGGTCCCCCGCGCCGTCCCGGAGGAACGCCGCCGTCATTTTTGTGAAAGGCGCCTTCATGTATAACGGGTGCAATTTTTTTGCCGCATCAAACGGCCGCCCTGCCGGGCTGCTATGAACGGTACGCGCTGCGCACCGTCGCGGATCCCGGTGGTCCCGGACTCCCCTGCCCCGGGGGATTTTTCGGCCCTAACCCGGAGCAAAAACTGCATTTACGGTGCTGATGCCACTCGTGGGAAGTCTCACAAGGCTGCCACCTGATCAAGAACTCAATAATACTGTAAATTTAAATCAATGAAAAGGGTTTTTTTGTGATCTGCGGCCGCAATAAGGGAGGGGATTTCATTCGCCGGAAGCGGCCAATTCCCGGCGGTATTCCTTGAGCAGTTTGCGGGCTTCTTTGGTTTTGTGGGCGCCCCTTTCGGCGATGGCTTCGCTGAGGTCCAGGGCCAGCATTTCCTCCAGATACATCACCGCCCGGGCCGTTTCGCCGCGCCGGTGGGCAATTTTGGCCATGTCCCGCAGGCAGGTCATCTCGTTGTAATGGTTATTGACCGGCAGGGCACGGATATCGTTCAACAATCCCTGATACACCGGGAAAGCCTCCTCCCAACGATCCATGCGGAAGAGAATCTCCACGTAGGTCCAGCGGAAAAAACGGCTCTCCGGATGCAGGGAAACATTGCTGCCAGCCAGCTCCAGAGCTTCTTCGTAGCGCTTGCCGTCCATGTAAATCCAGGCCAGCTGATCCCGCCCCACGGTGCGGGTGAACATGCCCTTGTCGATGGCGATCTGCACCATCTCCATTCCCCGCTCCCGCTCGTCGTCGATAAAGGGAAGCCAGGTCAGGGATTTGGCCTTGCTGCTTTTCCAGTATTTGAAGCTGCCGATTCCCAGGTAGGCGTCGTAAAAGGTGGAATCGATCGCCAGGGCCTGCTCCAGCAGATCCACGCCCTTGACGGTGTTGCGGTAGGCGCCCCACATTCCGCCTTTTTTGGTGTCCATAAACCCCAGATACAGGTAGGCGCTGCCCGCGGCAAAGGGAAACCAGGGATCCTCGGGGCGCTCGGCCCGCAGATCCTCGGCCAGGTCGATGGTTTTGGCCATGAGATCCTTGAAGTTCTCCAGTTCCCAGAAACGCTCGCCGTCCAGCATGCGCGCCTGGCAGGTTGCTCCCCGGTAAAAATAGCCGAAAGGCGACTCGGGATGCGCCTCGCAGAGGCTGTCGAACAACGCTTCCGCCCCGTCAAAATCGTTCTGGTAGGTCAGCAGGGTGCCCCTTGAGACCACCCTGGCCATCCCCGAATCGGCGGGGGTGATAAAACGGCTGCCGGCATCCTGGGCCGGGAGATTGCCCGGGCCTGCCAGCAAAAGAAGCTGGAGCATCGCCAAAAGATGTAAGGAAATGGTTTTTCGCATAATCCTGTCTGGGCCCTTAAACTACGGGTCAAATCCTTTTATTTACTGACGTTACGTGCAAGAAACAATTTCCGACCCATTAACCGCGAAATCGCGAAATCGCGAAATCGCGAAATCGCGAAAACTGAAACCGGACTGATCAATTCTTCGCGTCTTGGCCTCTTGGTGGTTAAATAGCAGAAACGGGTTTGGTTGCGTAACATCAACTAAGCAAACTTGGCACCCGGGCGGCCCCATTTCCGTATGCGGGCATACAGGTGCTTACCCGATCGCGTTAAAATGAATATCCAGGCGCTGGCAATCGCCGATTTGCCGCATCTGGTCCTGGAGAACCGCCCAGTCCCCCACTACCACCAGGGTCATTTTTTCCGGCACCAGGTAGCTGGCGGCAATGCGGCGAATTTCCCCGGCATCGATGGCGGCAATTTCTTCCAGATAGGTGGTCCAGTAATCCGCGGGCAATCCGAAAAGGCGCTGGAAAATAACCAGCCCGCTCTGGGCGGCCGCGGATTCGTTGCGCAGGGGAAAAACCCCCACCAGAAACCGTTTGGCGTTGCGCAGTTCCTCGGCGTCCACCGGCTTGTCCACCATCTGCCGGAATTCGCCCTCAAAACCGCGCACCGACTCCAGCAGGGCGTCGCTGCGCATATCCCCGCTGGCGATCCAGGAACCGCTTTCCTGATAACAGTTCAGAGAGCTGTAGGCCCCGTAGGTAAAGCCCTTTTCTTCCCGAAGGTGCATAAACAGGCGGCTGTTGGCTCCCCCGCCCAGAATTTTGTTGGCCACCACCGTGGCCGGATAATCGCCGTGGGTGCGTTTGAAGAGGGGAAAACCCATCAGGACGGTGGCCTGCTCGGAGCCGGGGCGTTCGATAAAATACCGCCCGCCGGCCCGGATTTCCCGCGGGGCAGCCAGCACATTCGCGCCGGTAGGCGCACCCGCCCAGTCCCCGCCATACCGCTGGCAAATGTCCCGGATCTCCGCCAGATCAGTGTCCCCGCAAACCACCAGGGTTGCCCCCTGCGGGCAGAGGAAGGAATCCCGCATTTCCCGGAGATGCGCGACTTCGATGGCCTGCAGCGAGGCCGCGGTTTTGTAAGCCCCGTAGGGGTGTCCGGGATAGAGCTTTTGCTGCAGGAGCAATTGACCCAGATAGCCGGGGGAGCTTTTTTCGTTTTCCAGATCGGCGATCATGCGCCGTTTTTCCCGGTCCAGTTCACCGGCCTCGAAGGCGGGGAAGCGCACCGCTTCGAACATCATGGCCAGGGATTTTTCGGTGAATTCGGAAAGAAAGGTGCCATAGACGAAAAAGGAATCGTTGTTGCTGGCGGAGTCCAGGTAACCGCCCATCAGGTCGATGGCGTCCGCAAAGGCGTCCGCGGTGTAGCCGCGACAGCCTTTTTTGAGCAGGGCCGCCAGCAAATCGGCCTTGCCGGGAAGGTCGCCGTCGTATTTGTCGCCCAGGTGAAAACCCAGGCGAAAAGTAATTCTGGGAAGCTCCGGACGGGTCAGCACCACCAGCTTGAGCCCGTTTGCCAGGGTGGTTTCCTCGGTTTCGGGAAAGTGGTAATCCAGAATATGGTCGTCTATGGGCGGTGTACTTAATACCGGCATTTAGGCTCCGGG
>JAGRBF010000218.1 GCA_020434205.1 Calditrichota bacterium
TTCTCGCCGCCGGAGAAACCTTCGTTGATGGCCCGGTTCAGAAAGGACTGATCCATTTCCACCAGCTTCAGTTTTTCGCGCACCATTTTCAGGAATTCCATGGCGTCCATTTTGTCCTGGCCGCGGTATTCGCGCACCGCGTTCACCGCTTCCTTGAGGAAGGTGGCGTTGCTGACCCCGGGAATTTCCACGGGATACTGAAAAGCCAGAAACAGCCCTTCGCGAGCCCGGTCTTCCGGACCCATATCCAGCAGATCCTTGCCGCCAAAGAGCACCTCTCCCCCATCCACTTCGTAATCCTCGCGCCCCGCCAGAACATTGGCCAGGGTGCTTTTGCCGGACCCGTTGGGGCCCATAATGGCATGCACTTCCCCGGGATTGATTTTCAGGTCGATGCCCTTCAGGATTTCCTTACCTTCAACAGACGCTTTTAAATCTTTGATTTCCAACAACATGTCGTAGTTCCTAAAGTTTGAGTTTTTCGTTTCTTTTAAGTCTCAGTTTAACCGACGCTGCCTTCCAGGCTGATGGCCAGAAGTTTCTGCGCCTCTACTGCAAATTCCATAGGCAGCTCCCGAAAGACTTCCTTGCAGTAGCCGTTGACGATCAGACCTACTGCGTCTTCGGTATCAAGGCCGCGCTGATTGCAGTAAAAAATCTGATCCTCGCCGATTTTGGAGGTGGTTGCCTCATGCTCCACCCGGGCGCTTTTGTTGTCGATTTCCAGATAGGGAAAGGTATGCGCGCCGCAGCGATCCCCGATCAGCAGGGAGTCGCACTGGGAGAAATTGCGGGCGTTGTGGGCATCCTTGTGAACCTTGACCAAACCGCGGTAGGAGTTGTTGCTGCGCCCGGCGGAGATCCCTTTGGAGACGATAATGGAGCGGGTGTTTTTCCCGACGTGCACCATTTTGGTGCCGGTATCGGCCTGCTGGTAATTGTTGGTGAGGGCTACCGAATAAAACTCGCCCACCGAGTTGTCTCCCAGAAGCACCACGCTGGGGTATTTCCAGGTAATCGCCGATCCCGTTTCCACCTGGGTCCAGCTGATTTTGCTGTTGGGCTCCTTGCAGAGGCCGCGTTTGGTGACGAAATTGTAAATGCCGCCCTTGCCGTTTTCGTCCCCGGGATACCAGTTCTGGACCGTGGAATATTTGATCCGGGCGTCCTTGTGGGCCACCAGCTCCACCACCGCGGCATGCAGCTGATTTTCATCGCGCATGGGGGCGGTGCAACCTTCCAGATAGCTAACATAGCTGCCCTCTTCAGCCACGATCAGAGTTCGTTCGAACTGCCCGGTATTGGCGGCGTTGATCCGGAAGTAGGTGGACAGTTCCATGGGACAGCGCACCCCTTTGGGGATGTAGCAAAAGGATCCGTCGCTGAACACCGCCGAATTAAGGGCGGCAAAAAAGTTGTCGGTATAAGGGACCACGCTGCCGAGGTGCTTGCGCACCAGATCGGGGTGGTTTTTAACCGCTTCGGAGAAGGAGGAGAAAATGATGCCGTGTTTGGCCAGCTCTTTTTTGAAGGTGGTGGCCACCGATACGCTGTCCATCACCGCGTCTACCGC
>JAGRBF010000219.1:0-594 GCA_020434205.1 Calditrichota bacterium
TCTGATTTTTGGCGGGTTTGAGGTGGTTCTGCGGCACCCCGTTGCTCCACAAAATGCGCAGCACATCCGCCCCGTCCAGATTACCGATCCCGAAGTGGGCGCGGGGGCGGTTCATCACCTGCATCTGGTAAAGATCCCCGGCTTTAACCTCCACCTTGGCCCCGATGCCGAAGGTGTTGTTTTTACTGCTGCCCATACGCAGCCCGGAAAGGCGCACCACCAGATAATTGTTGATGTTGCCGCCGTCGTTGCGCAGATGCCGCAGCTGCCCGCTGCGCTCCAGCACCAGGATATCCAGGTCGCCGTCATCGTCAAAATCTTCGTAGACCGCCTGCCCGACCGGACTGGTGATCCGGGGGAGGAGGGCGCTGCCGTCCCGGAAGTTGCCATCGCCCCCGTTCATCAACAGGCGCAGGGTGGGGGAGCCGTCTTCCTTCCCTGATGCGCTGGTCAGGAGCAGATCCTGACGCCCGTCGTTATCGGCATCGATAAACTGAGCCCCGCCGCAGTCGAAGGCCGGCAGGCTATTGAGGAGCTTCCCGGCGCTGCTGTCTACTTCAAAAGTGCCCGCCCCGCTGTTGCGGTAAAACAGGT
>JAGRBF010000219.1:686-2500 GCA_020434205.1 Calditrichota bacterium
TTGCGGTCGCTCAGATTGACCAGCCGCCCGTTTTCCCGGAAAAAGCTCTGGCGCAGGTTGTCGTAGTAGCGATTTTCCCCGTCCCGATTGCACACCACCAGATCCGGGTCGCCGTCGTCGTCGAAATCGGCGAAATCCACCCCGCTGCTGGGCAGGGCTTCCGCCTCGATGCCCGTTTCATCGCTGACGTCGCTAAAGGTCCCGTCCCCGTTGTTGCGGAACAGGTGATTCTGTCCGTCCGTGGCCAGGAAAACATCGAGGTCGCCTTCCAGATCCAGGTCCGCAAAAACCGCTGCCCGTACCGTTTCTGATGTCAGGAGCCCCGCGGTTTGATTAACCTCCCGGAAGGTGCCGGCGCCTTCGTTCAGGAAAAGCAGGTTGCGCCGATCGTTGCCGACAAAAATATCCAGGTAGCCGTCGTTGTCGATATCGGCGGTAAATGCCGCCACATCCCGGCCGGGGAGATCAAATCCCTTTTGCGGAGAGCCGGGCAGGAAAATGCCGCCCTGGTTAATCAGGATCAGCCTTTCGCTTCGCCCGGAAGTCGCATTCCAGCGGGAGAGAAAGAGGTCCACATCCCCGTCGCCGTCGAAATCCCCGGAAGTCAGGCAACCGCCATCCGACTGCCCGGCCGGGGGCACGCTATTCTGGTCGCTCACTTCGGTGAAGCTCAGAAAATCCGGCACCGTTTTGCCGCTTTCGCCGCTGAAAACGATGTCCGATGCAAAGCGCTGCAGGGGATTGCCCACCGCGGTTCCCAGAGTTCCGGTAAGCTCCGCCAGGGCCGCCTTGTAAAATGGGGTGGCCTTAAGCAGGTTGTGAAAAGCGCGGGCCTGGCCGGCCGCATCAGCGGTTTTTCCCGCCTGAAGCGCGGCAATGCTGTTGTCGAAAACCGATTGGGCCTTGTCCGGCAGCACCGGCAGCACCTGACGGATGGTCTCCAACTGCTGAAGGGCCTCGCCGCCCTGCTGGCGGGCCAGGTAGAGGTCACAAAGCTGCAGGCGGGCCGCCACATTGGCCGGCAGAGTTTCGAGGACCGCATTAAGCAGCGGTTCCGCCCCGGCCGCCTCCTGCGGGTTTCCGCTTTCCAGATACAGCTGGGCCAGCAGGTAGTTGCTTTGCAGGTGGGTAGGGTTATTCTTCAGAGATGTTTTAAGGGTTTCCACCGCTTTTTCTTGCTGATTGTCCAGCTTGTAGGCGGTGGCCAGCAGAACCCGGATATCCGGATTGTCCGGCGCTTTTTCCACCGCGGTGGTGAGCCATTTTTCCGCCTGGGCATAATTGGCCAGGCGCAATTGGCTGAGCCCCAGATTGGCATAACCGAGCGGTTCTTCGGGCGCCAGGGCGATCAGTTTTTCAAAGGCCTCCGCCGCTTCCTGAGGTTTCTCTTCTTCGAGATAAGCCATACCCAGATTGCGCTGGACAATCATTTCCCGTGCCGTTTCGGGGGAAATTCGGGGTTCTTTCCCGCAGCTGTTCAGCAAAATACCAAGGGTGATTGCCACGAAAACGAAAAATCTCATAGGTCGATTTCCTGATCTCTATCGCAAATATTCAATGGGAAGGCTATCGGCCCAGCTCCTCAGCGAGACCGATAAGAATGGACTCCGGGCCACGGATATAACAGAGCCGGTATAAATTTTTATATTGAGACACCTTGCCGACCAGTTTCGCACCCAGTTTTTCAAGGCGCCTGAGTATATCGTCCAGGTCTTCTACCGCGAACATAACGCGCAGGTAGCCGAGAGAATTGACCGGGTTGCCGCGGTGATCCGCCACAACCGGTGGAGCCAGGAATCGGGACAACTCCAGTT
>JAGRBF010000220.1 GCA_020434205.1 Calditrichota bacterium
ACAACTTTAACGTGGTGTGGCTGGTGAGCAATGGCGGGGAACCCGCCGATACCACCCACATTCTGGTGAGCTGGGTGTATAAGGCGGCCTTCCGCTATTTCCGGATCGGCTATGCCGCCGCCTTTTCCATGATCATTTTTGCCATGCTGTTCCTGTTTGGCTGGCGTTTTATCAAAAGAACCGGCGCAACCGAAAACGTTTATCAATAAGGTAGCAGAACATGGCCAATCCGCGGGAACTGTCTCTCAAAGGTAAAATCGGCGCCTACGGCGTTTTGGCGGTATTTTCGCTGTTTGCGATTTTCCCGGTGCTGCGGGTTATCTCCATTTCCCTGCGCCCGGGAGACCGGCTGCTGGACCGCTCTCTGGCCATCATCCCCGAGGGGGCAAACCTCCAGGCTTATTACCGCCTGTTTTTTGAGCAACCCTTTCTGAAATGGATGTGGAACAGCCTGGTGATATCCTCGGTGGTCACGATTATCGGAATCGGCCTGGCTGCCACCGCCGGCTATGCTTTTTCGCGCTTTAAGTTCCGGGGCCGCAATGCCAGCCTGATCGGGATTATCACCACCCAGATGTTCCCGGTAACCATGCTGTTGCTGCCGCTCTTTGTGATGCTGATTACCCTGGGCCTCTACGATTCCTACATGGGGTTGATCGTCGCCTATTCCGCCACTGCCCTCCCGTTTACGGTCTGGCAGATGAAGGGGTATTACGACACCATTCCCCGTAGCCTCGAGGAAGCCGCCATGATCGACGGAGCCAGCCAGGGTTACACCTTTGTGAAGATCATTTTGCCGCTGGCCCTTCCCGCACTGGCGATTACCGCCCTGTTTTCCTTTATGTCCGCCTGGTCGGAATACCTGGTGGCGGCGGTGCTGATCCAGGACACCGATTTGTTTACCCTCCCCATGGGCCTGAAGCTGTTTCAGTCCAGCATGGAAACCTCCTGGGGACTTTATTCCGCAGGGGCGGTGGTGGTCAGTCTGCCGGTGGTGGTGCTATTTCTGACCCTTAGCCGGTGGCTGGTATCCGGATTAACCCTGGGTGGGGTCAAGGAATAGGATCTCGAATGGCCTGGAAAATCCGCACTTAAAATGAATTCCACTTTGTGAAAAGGCCTTAATCTATTATTTTTTATTGGCCGGGGACTCTGTGGGGGGCTTCCCGATCGTTCCGGAATTGACCACCGCAAAAATTTCGCTACCGGAAGCATGATGTAAGGCGAAGCCGGGGGAGGGGCATACACGGTGCCAATACCCGGATCCGGATTCCGATAACCATAGGAGATGCATTTTGATGTTGGACAATATTGCCCGTAAGATGAGCGATCTGGGATTTACCCAATACGAGGCGAAGGCGTATATCTGCCTTTTGCAGAACTTTCCCGCAACCCGCTATGAAATCAGCAAAAAAAGCGGGGTTCCCCGATCCGCTATTTACGATGCCATCCAGCGTCTGGAAAATTTCGGCGCCGTTAATGCCATCTCCGAAAAGCCTGAAAAATACGTCCCGATGCCCCCGGATCAGTTTGCCGAGCTACTGGAAAAACGTTATATCAGCAAGATCCAGGATTTTTACAGCAGCGTGTCCGATCTTCAGGTGAGTTTCGAGACCGAAAACCTGTGGAACATCACCGGGTATCAGAACCTGATTATCAAAGCCAAGGAGATGATCACCAATGCGGAAAGCGAGATCTACCTGTCTACCTGGGACCGGGAGATCAAAGAACTGCTGCCGGAGCTGCAGGCCGCCGAAAAACGCGGGGTGAAAATCGTTATTTTTTCCTTTACCACCGATGTTTCGGTTGGGCACGTCTACTCCTACGGGTTGGACGAAAAGCGTCTGGGCAAATTGTGGGACCACAAAATTATCCTGGTCTGCGATATGCAGGAGCTGGTGATGGGAGAAGCCAACAAGCAATATCCCAAAAAAGTCGCCTGGACCCGCAACAAAGCCATCGCCATGATCGCCGCCAACCACATCATTCTGGACATCACTCTCTTCAGCATGCGCTTTGATGTGGACATGGGGCCGGCCATCATCGAATCCAAACCCGGCGAACTGGCTTTGCTGGACGAACTGCTGCAGGAAAAATATCCGGACAATCCCCACGTCAACCCTCATCTCAATCCTTCCGCCCTCGAAAAGTAGCGCTACCGGTAAGCAAGCATACGATAGCCGGGATTCTGCTTGGCCAGATCACCCCGGCCCGCCATATTGAAGCCACGATAATATCCAACGATCCCCGGATGCTCTCCGGGGCCCCACAAACCCACTTTTCTCATTGGCACAAAAAAGGAGATTTTCATGACGCGAAAAGAACTCCGCGACTATTACCGGCGGGTTCGCCAGGCAACCGACGATATCTGCGCCCCGCTGCGGATGGAGGATTACGTTCCCCAGCCGATCACCGATGTTAGTCCTCCCAAATGGCACATGGGTCATACCACCTGGTTTTACGAGGCCATTTTCCTGGGAAATTATGTGCCCGGATACCAGGTCTTCCACAAGGATTACGCCTTTGTCTTCAATTCCTATTACGAAAGTTTCGGGCGGCGGGTGCAGCGGGACAGCCGGGGATCGCTTTCGCGGCCGACCGTGGAAGAGGTCCGGGATTTTCGCCGCGCCATAGACGAGCGTATGCTGGCTTTAATTGAGGACCTGCCGGAAGCAAAGTGGACTGAATTTAGCGAGCTGTTGGTTTTGGCCCTCAACCATGAGCAGCAGCACCAGGAGCTCCTGATCACGGATATCAAGTATATTCTGTCCACCAATCCCCTCTTGCCAACTTACCTGGAGCAGGCCGCCCGGAGCAGTGGCGGAGCCCCGCCACCGTCGCGATTCCTGCTGTTTGCCGGCGGGATTCACGAGCTGGGATACCAGGGTGATTTTTTCTTCTACGACAACGAGAGGCCGGTTCACAAGGTTTACCTGGGGGATTTTACCCTGCAAAACCGCCTGGTTACCAATGGTGAATATCTGGCTTTTGTTGAAGAAGGGGGCTATAAAGATTTCCGTTTCTGGCTTTCCGACGGTTGGGAAACGGTTAAAAAGGAAGGGTGGAACGCCCCTTTGTATTGGGAAAATCACGATGGAAAATGGTATGAATTTACCCTGGGCGGGTTGAAGAAACTGGACCTTAACCTCCCGGTTTGCCATGTCAGCTATTACGAGGCGGACGCCTTCGCCAACTGGTCCGGCAAACGCCTGCCCACCGAGGGGGAATGGGAGGTTGCCGCCCGGCAATCCGGGGTGACCCGCGAGACGGGTAATTTTTACGATTCCGGCAATTTCCATCCCCTGGCCCTGGATGGCAGCGCGAATCCTGCAGCGATGCATCAGATGTTCGGGGATTGTTGGGAGTGGACCCGCAGCGCTTATTTGCCTTATCCCGGATACAAGGCGGTTCCCGGACCGGTGGGGGAATACAATGGAAAATTTATGGTCAACCAGATGGTGATGAAGGGGGCCGGCTCCTGCGCCACCTCAAAAGATCATGCCCGCATTACCTACCGCAATTTTTTCCAGCCGGATAAACGCTGGCAGTTCAAGGGGATTCGCCTGGCGGAATAGGCGCTGCGGGCCGTGGTTGGGTGTGGTTGAGAGATTAGTGTGAAACAAAAGCAAAATACAATTCATTTCGTTTCAAAAATCCGGTAGGACATGGGGCGAACGTTCACCTTTAGCGAATTTCCGCTGACGGTTAATGTTTCCCAGGACTGCAAATCCTCAGCCCGGCTCAACCCGTAAAGCGCCGGCAGGGGAATGTTGAGTTGCTGGGCCTGCCCGCTTTTGTTGAGGACCACCAGGATACGCTGATGCATGTCCGAGCGGAGATAGGCAAAAACATCTCGTGTGCACAGCAGCGGCAAAAAGTCCCCTCCCTGCAGGGCGCTGCTGCCCAGGCGGATTTTGTTAAGGCCGGCCACCGCGGCAAAAAAGGCGCCTTCATCCGGGGTTACCTGATCCCCAAAACGCATGGGACGGCGATTGTCCGGATCGGAAACGCCGCTCATCCCGATTTCATCCCCGTAATACAAAGTTGGGACCCCGGGAATGGTGAGGATGTAGGCCAGATAAAGTTCCGCGGCGCGATAGCTGAGGGGATCATCCACAACCGGGGGATGGTGCCAGCCCACTTCCTCGGCATCGTCGGAGGTCAATAATAGATCGCCGTCTGCAAAAGCCATGTAGCGCACCTGGTCGTGACTGTCCATCAAATTGCCCATCTGGTGGGCGAAACCGTAACTCTGGTGGGTTTGGGCCAGTTCATCCCGCAGGTTGATAAAACTGCCCTGGGGATCCAGAAACACCTGCCGGGCGGTAAAATACAGGTTGAAATTAAACTGTGCGTCCAGTTGCCCGGGGTTGACGTAAGACTTCACCAGCGGGTAACTGCCGAAAGTTTCCCCGATCTGAAAAATCCGGCGTCCCTGAGGGACCTCGATCTCGCGATGGATCTTCTGGGTGAGACGTCGCCAGAAAAGATTGGGCACGTGCTTCACGGCGTCGTGCCGGAAGCCGTCTATCCCGGTTTCGCGGAGCCACCAAATCGCATTATCGGTCATGACCTCCAGGGCCGAATCGGCATTTTCATAATCAAAAGTGGGCAGGAAGGTATCGAACCAGGTGGTCAGGCGGAATTCGTCCCAGTGCCGCAGGTTTTGCCGTCCGTCCGGCAGGTCCAGCTTGCTGAACCACGCCGGATGAGCCGCAAAATAAGGATGTTCGATGTGGACATGGTTGGCCACAAAATCCAGAAGAACCTTAAAACCTTTCTGATGGGCCCGCTCCACCAGTTGTTTAAACAGGTCCATATCCCCAAAACGCGGATCTATTTCCCGGGAATCCACCGGCCAGTAGCCGTGATATCCGCTGAAAAGCCGGTGGGGCTCCTTAAATTCCGCAAAAGCCCCCTCCGGATTGCGGTTCACCGGGAATATCCACAGGGCATTGACCCCCAGGGAGTCAAAATAACCGCTTTCCAGACGATTGAGAATACCCTGCAAATCGCCCCCGTAAAAGTTGGCCTTGTCGGCCAGATCCGGGTTGTCCACCTTGCGGGTATTGGCGGGGTTTCCATCCTCAAAGCGATCCGGCATCAGGGAATAGATAATGTTGCCACGCCAATCTTCAAACTGTCCGGCTCCTGCCGGGCGCCCCTCGTTTAGCACCACGTTTTGAAAAGGGGTGGTGACCCCATCCTGGCTTACCGCCACCCGCACCTGCCGCGCTCCCGGCAAGGCCGCTTTGGGAAGGGTGAGGGTAAGGATATTGGCGCTGATCTCCAGATGCTCGGGAATGATCAGCTCGTTGTCCAGAAAGGCCAAAACTGCTGATGGTGCAAGGGGAGCGGGTTGATTCTCCCGCTGGTAAGCAAAGCGCAGCCGGGAATATCCCGCACTGTCCTGCCAACCAAGTTGATGAAGGAAGGCGGTTTCGGTATGCCGCGGCGGGACGGTCAGAAGCGAGTTATAACTCCCAAAGGGATTGGGGATTTTTACCGGATTCTGCGGATCGACCAGCTCTTCGCCATCCACAAAAAACTTGTATTCGTAGCGGCCCGGTTCCAGCGAGAGGGTCAGGGTGTAAGTGCCGTCGCCATCCGGGTCGGTGAGCGGGTGCAGATCCCGATTCCAGCTGTTGAAAGCACCGAAAACAGTCAGCTTTTGCACCGCTTTTTTGGGGGTGAAGCTAAAGCGGGTGGGCTCGCGAATTTCGCAGAACACCGGAAAGTCCAGCGGCTGCCGGTTCAGGAAGGCGGAGACCACCGAGCTGCCTTCGAAGTCCGCCTTTGGTTGGAGAATCAGCCGCCCTTCCTCCCGGAGATGGGTGATGCGGAGGTGGGGATTTTCAACAAATTGCAGATCCAGAGGCGGCTGCAGCGGGAACAGGTCCCGCAGATCCAGGGTGTCGGGCCTTCCCGAGACCAGATTGATAGGGCCGATGGCGTCGAAAACCGGCAGCGGCTTGTCCTGGCAGCTTTGGCATAACAGCAGCAGTGCCGCCAGGAGGAGTGGCAAAAGCTTCAATTCAGGTGCCTCCCGGTATAAAATCCCGCGGCGGCCAGCAGCAGCCCACCCAAAACGCTGACCGTCAAATACAGAAGCGCCCGTCCCGGATGCCCTTCCTGAATAAGGTTGAGGGTTTCCACCGAAAAAGTGGAGAAGGTGGTAAATGCCCCCAGGGTCCCGGTGGTCAGAAAAAACCACAGCTGGGAATGCGGTTCGAACAGGTGAAAGGCCCCGGAGAGTCCCCCCAGTATAAATGCCCCCAGCAGATTTACAGCCAATGTGCCCAGGGGAAAACCGCTGACGTGAGTTGCCTCGAAAACCAGCCCCCCAACCCAGAAGCGCAGAATGGCTCCCAGAAAACCGCCCAGCCCGATCATCAGAATTTTTTCCACTTATTTCACCTTTTCGAAAATAACGCCCGAAACGGCCGGAAGGGCAACCACCGATGCCGGGTAAATTTCCCCCTGGAAAGGATGCACCTGGTGCCGATCCACCCGCAGCACCCATTGACCCTCCGGCAAGGTGAGTTCAAAAGGTTCCTCCGGATTGCAGTTGAGGGCCACCAGAAAAGTCTGGCCTTCGTGATCAATCCGGTATACCAGGGCAAATGGGTCTTCGTTTTCCGGGAAGGTGATATCCGATGCGGCGGCCCGGCGCAGGGCCGGATTGGCTTTGCGCAAATTGATCAGGCCGCGGTAATAGGCCAGCAGATCCTGATTAAGGCGGGCATGGTTGAAGTTCAGCCAGTTGGTTTCGTCGTCTTTTTCGTAGCTGTTATGGTCGATTTTGCCGGCGGCGCTGTCTATGGCGCTATCCACGATGATTTTGCTGCGCCCGTATTCCTGACCTTCGTGAATCATTATGCTGCCCTGGCTGGTCAGCAGGGCGATGGCCGCCACTTTACTGAGGGCCATTTCCGCCGCGTCGAGCCTGGCCACTGCCTCGGGATCGTCATATTTGAGATCGGGTTTGATGCGCCCCAGGGCAATGCGGATAAAGTCTCCCAGGGTGTGGTTGTCGTGAGCGGCCAGGTAATTGATGTTGTGCTCCACGGATTGAAACTGACCGCCGGCCTCGCTCAGGGATCCGCGGATATAATTGTGGATTTCCTTGAGGCTGTCCTCCCCGTGAAACTCTCCGAAGAGAAATCCGCGGCTATCTACCGGGTCCCAACCCTTAAAACCGTTGCGGATGCGGTCGTTCCAGGCTGCCCAGCCGCGCTCGGAGAAACCGGCCGGATTGTAACCGCCGCCCCAGGGTTCGGCAATGATGTGCACGTTGGGGTTGGCTTTGCGGGCTTCCCGGATTATCCGGTCGCAGGTTTCCCCGTCGATCAGGTTGGCCAGGTCGAAGCGGAATCCGTCGATATGGTATTCCTTCATCCAATACAAAATGCTCTCGACAATGAGGCGGCGCGCCATGGGCCGTTCCGTCTTAAAATCGTTGCCGCAGCCGCTTTCGCTGCGAAAACTGCCGTCCCCATTGAGCCGGAAATAGTAATATTTGTCGATGTATTTGAAGCTGTTATAATCGTACTGGGAGACGTGATTGTAGACCACGTCCATAAACACCGCGATCCCCTGGCGGTGAAAAGCCCTCACCATCTTTTTGAATTCGTCGATCACCGCCGGGCTGGCCCCGGAAACCTTTCCCGCCTCCATCGTTCCCCCGGTAGCATAATAGGTTTCGGGGGCGAAAAAGTAGCTGGTCATGTAGCCCCAATGGTTGCGCTCGTAGGGATTCCAGGTGTTGAAAAAGCTGTCGGTGGAATCGCGGAAGGGGATTTCGATATTGCCGAAATCCTGCACCGGGAGTAATTCTACCGCATTGACCCCCAAATTGGCGATGTAGGGAAGCCCGCCGGTCTGGACGGTGGTGCTGAGCCCGGCATAGCTGCCCCGAAGCTGGTGGGGGAGACCGGCGCTGGGGTGGGCAGTGAGGTCCCGCACGTGCATTTCATAAACGATCAGATCTCTGGGATGAATATTAATTCCCTGGTCTCCCTGCCAGTCGAAGCCGGATTCCCGGGGCAGGATGTGAGAGCGCCCGGGATGGCGGTGGTCGTTTACCGTTGCCACCAGACGGCTGTAGGGATCGGCCACGATGACCTCCGGATTGAACAATTCTCCTTCTCCGCGGGGGCCGTCCACCCGGTAGCCGTAAAATTTGCCGGTCCATTTTTCCCCGGTGGTCAGGGACCAGACCCCGTCGTTTTCGCGGGTCATGGCCATTTCGCGGGCCGGTGGGGAGCTGACATCATCGAAAAGGACCAGCATCACGGAGGTGGCCCGCGGTGCGAAAAGGCGAAAAATAAGCTGATCCGCGTGGTAGCTGACCCCCAGCTCCTTGTCCGAATGCAGGGAATCCAGGATGCCGTCCGGCATCAAAAAGTAAGAATTTTCGCCGGTTTTTTCCTTTACCACCGCATAATAATGGCGGTCCAGGCGAAAGGGTTCCCCGGTCGTAATTCGAATACGGCCCTCTTTTTGTTTGATAGAAGAAATGGGCAGGTTGGGTTCCAGGCGGATTTTTGTGTTCAGGTCCCCGCTGATTTTCCCGTCCAGTTCCAATACTGCCAGGTTTTGACCCTCCAGCCGGGCTTCTTTAACCGAAAATTGACTGTCGCAGGAAAGGATCATTAAAGCTCCCAACATTACCAGGATCAGACTTTGCCGTTTCATGGGTGGTTCCTTTGGGGTAAACCCGATTTGTTCGGTTTGGAGGTGCAACTTGCTGAACAGGCTATAACATAAGCAATAATGGAAGGTCATGTCATTGAGAAATTCAATTTCGCCAGTGGTAGTGTGATTCAAAATAAACTAATGATTATTAGTCTCTTAGGCGATCCAAAATGCTCTAATTTTTTAACGAATATTGCTATTTGCCCTGTCCGTCCCCAATTTTGGGCAGTTGCCGGCGGGTGGGTGGGGAATTCCCAAAAATAGCAGACAAATTATTGTTTCCTCCACCACAACCGGCCGACCATGGGATTATTAATTTCAATAAAGTTCAATCAGAACCGATTTGGCGGTAAGCCGGAAATTATTGATAAGGAGTCCTGAGAATGAAAATGAACATGAAGCCGTCCCGACCCATCGGAATCGTGGGTTACGGTGCCTACGTGCCGCGTTACCGGGTGGCCGCCGCGGAAATATCGCGGGTATGGCGTCAGGGTCAGGATACCGGGGCATTGCCGGTGAAGCAGAAGAGCCTGCCCGGTGCCGATGAGGACACCATCACCATGAGCATTGAGGCCGGTAAAAACGCCCTGATGCGCGCCGATATCGATCCGGCTTTGATCCGTTCGGTTTGGGCGGGTTCGGAATCCCATCCCTATGCGGTAAAGCCGACCAGTACCGTGGTTGCCCAGGCTTTGAGCATTGCCCCTTACACCACAGCGGCGGACTTTGAATTTGCCTGTAAAGCCGGCACCGAGGCCATGCAGGCGGCGCTGGGGTTTGTGGGCAGTAGCATGGCCGATTATTCCCTGGCTATCGCCATGGATACCGCCCAGGGGCGTCCCGGCGATGCTCTGGAATACACCGCGGCTGCCGGTGGTGCGGCTTTTATTATTGGCCCGGCCGCCAATTCCGTGGCGATTCTGGAGGGTTCCATTTCCTATGCCACCGACACGCCGGACTTTTTTCGCCGTTCCTATCAAAAATATCCGGAGCACGGTAACCGCTTTACCGGGGAGCCGGCTTACTTTCTGCACATCAGCAATGCGGTGCGCACCCTTCTGGAAGATCTGGAGTTAAAACCCTCCGATTTTGCCATGGCGGTATTTCATCAGCCCAACACCAAATTCCCCCAGAAAGTGGCCAAACAGCTGGGTTTTACCCCGGAACAGATTAAGGAAGGCCTGTTGTCTCCCTTTATCGGCAATACTTATGCCGGGGCTTCTCCGCTGGGCTTCTCCGCTGCGCTGGATGCCGCCAAACCCGGCGACCGCCTCTTGCTGGCCAGTTTCGGCTCCGGGGCCGGCTCGGACGCCCTCAGTTTTGTCGTGACCGACCGGATTGAGGAGGTGCGCTTTGCGGCGCCCACAACCCGCAGCTATATTGATCGCGAGGTGTTGGTGGATTACGCCACCTACGCCCGCTGGCGCAATAAGATTAAGCACCACTAAGCGAGCGTCAATTGTAGAATGTCCGGTTCATCATCCCGTCTGAAAGATACCCGGGTGACGAAATAGACAACGGTTTTTTACCGTCTTTATGGAGAATCAGAAAATGCGACAAGTAGCTATTATCGGACTGGGGCAAACCCCGGTTCGGGAACATTGGGAAAAAGGTATTCGGGAATTGGCCGCCAATGCGGTCCTGGATGCCCTGGAAGATGCCGGCCTGCACCGGGTAGAGGCCCTTTATGTCGGCAATATGCTCAGCGGATTATTGGCCGGGCAGGAAAACCTGGGGGCCTTGATTGCCGAAACCGCCGGCATGGCCGGAATTGAGGCCATCAAAGTTGAGGCCGCCTGCGGTTCGGCCGCGGCATCCTTCCGGCAGGCCCTCCTGGCTGTTGCCTCGGGAGCGGTGGACAGCGCAGTGGCGGTTGGGGTGGAAAAGCTGACCGAAATGAGCGGTACTGCCACCACCGCGGGACTGGCTACCGCGGCGGACAGCGATTATGAGGCCAGTATGGGGCTCAGCTTTGTGGCGATCAACGCTTTGCTAATGCAGCGTTACATGTATGAATTCGGCTACAGCAAGGCCGATTTCGCACCTTTTGCCGTTAATGCCCATGACAATGCCAAATACAATATCAACGCCATGTTCCGGTATTCGGTGTCCATGGAGCAGTACACCAACGCCAAGGTGATTTGCGATCCCATCAATTTGCTGGATTCCAGCCCCATTGCCGATGGCGCCGCCGCGGTGGTGGTGGTGCCCCTGGAGCATGTCGGGAGATATCCGGGCCAGGCAGTGTTGATCGAAGCCTGCGAGATCGGAACGGACACCATTTCCCTGGATAATCGGGAAAATCCCCTGCAGCTCAAAGGGGTGCAGCGCAGCGCCCAAAAGGCCCTGAAAACCAGCGGGAAATCCCACAAGGACATCAATATCTTTGAGGCGCACGACGCCTTTAGCATCATGTCCGCTCTCTCTCTGGAGGCCAGCGGATTTGTCGAATTCGGCCACGGCCTGAAGTGGGCCGCCAAAATGAATATCGGTCCCGGGGGAGATCTGCCCATGTCCACCTTTGGCGGGCTGAAGGGGCGGGGACATCCGGTGGGTGCCACGGGCCTTTACCAAATCGTGGAAGGGGCAACCCAGATTCGCGGAACCGCCCCATCGGAAATCCAGGTCCCGGATGCCCGCTGTGCCATGATGCAGAATATCGGGGGCAGCGGGGCCAACGTTACCACCACCATCCTGGGTAAATTGTAACGCGGACCGGATTTTACCAACTATAGAAAACGTCAGAAACCCGACCGTCTTTCGGGACGGGTAAAAAAGGAGCGAACATGGATATTCCGAGAACCTGGCGCCTGCGGGACCAGCGTTACCTGCTGCAGGGCAACCAATGCGAGGAATGCGGGGAGTTGTATTTCCCCAAGGTGTTCATCTGCCATAAATGTCGTTGCCGCTCGCTGAAGGATTATCAGTTTTCCGGGCGGGGCACGGTATACAGTTATTCTACCGTTTATCAGGCCGCCCCGAACTTTGATGCCTTTGTGCCGTACATTGTGGCGCTTATTGATCTGAAGGAAGGCCCCCGGGTGACCGCCCAGCTGAGCGATATTTCCCCGGGAGAGGTGGAAATCGGGATGCCGGTGGAAATGGTGGTCCGCAAAATCAGCGAAGACGGCGAGCGCGGGGTCATCAATTACGGCTACAAGTTCCGCCCCCCCATTCCTCTGGAAGAGTAATACTCAGTGCCGCATAAAATGCTCGAATTGCACGGGTGGATTCTCCGGCGAGACCACCCGCAGCAAAATTTCCCCGCTTTTCAGGAAGTCCACCACCATAAACCCTTCATGGGCGTAAGAGAACAGGGTTTTACCATTGTGGCCCGCGTCGGTGATCTTGGAAGACGTTCCGGCCCCGCTTAGCAGGTAATAGCCGATATCCTTACCCCCGTCAAAAATTTGCAGGCTGTGGTCGTGCCCGCTGGCGTATAACAACGGTTTGTGACGCCGGAAAACCCGTCGAAAAGCTTTGCGCATGTCTTTGTAACGGGGGCCGGTAATGTCCTGGTTGGAACGGAAGACATAGGTGCGTCCCAGGGGATACAGGGAGCCTATTACCGGAATTGGAATCCAAAGGCTTTTGTTCAGGATGCGCAGGGGGAAAACGTGGTCGGTCCAGGTGTAAAAACCGCCGTGGGGACCCTCACTTTCGATGGGATGATGCGCGGCGATCAACACCGGGCGTTGGCCGGCACCGGCAATGGCTTTATCCAGGGCGGCCAGAACGGCGGCGGTATCCGGATAAAGGCATCCCGAGCCCTTTTCGAATTTGTTTAGCCACCATTCGCTGTCCAGCACAATTAAACGCACCTGTCCGATATCCAGCACCGCAGGACCGGGACAGCCGGGTTCCGGCAGAAAACTCTGCGGATCGCCCAGGGCGTTGATTACGTATTCCGCCTGGCGGGCAAGGGTGTTCAGACCGTCGGGACCGGAATCGTCCCAATCGTGGTTGCCGGGAATAAAAATGCCCCTGGCTCCGCTGGAATTCGCCACGCTCAATTGGGCATCGATGCGACGTTTGCGGTCCGCGTATGCGGAACTGTCCGGGCGAACCAGTCCGGCCGGGTAAATATTGTCGCCCAGGAACAGAACGGTGGTTTTTTGGGGCGCCATGGCGGCCCATTCGGTCAACTGTTTCAGCACCGGTTCCCCGGGAAGGGGACCGCCGGCATCGCCAATCAGCAGAAACCGCTGTTGGAAATCCGTGGAATCAACGGTCAACGGCTGCGGTTTAAATTCTTTTTTGGCGTAATAGGGAGAGGAATGGCTACAGGAAAACATAAGGAATGCGCCGGCGAACATTACCAGAACAGCCGGAAAAAAACGCCTGGATCGGGGAACGAAAAACCTGAAGGAAATGTTCATGAAGTGGTTTACCGGAATGAGGGTGAACATTTTTAAAGTTGGTTGTCAACGCGCCCTAAGATAAAAATTATCTTTAGCCTGAAGAAGCAGGAATGTATATTTTTCTTCTACCTGCATCTTTTGTGGGAGCAACTTGTTTAAGATGTGCCAAATAAACGGATGATACCAGATGCACCTAAAAATATTCCTTTTTCTGTGGTTGCTGTTCGGAACCGCCCTGGGCCTGGCTCAGGGGGAGCAGGCCGCCATTGCGCCGGTTTACGACTTCAAAATTGTTAATGTTTTCCCGCACGACCCCAACGCCTACACCCAGGGCCTGGTGTATCAGGAGGGAATCCTCTGGGAGGGAACCGGCCAGCGGGGCGCCTCCACCCTTCGCAAAGTAGACCTGCATAGCGGGGCGGTTCTGGAATACGTCGACTTGCTGCCGGATTATTTTGGTGAGGGAATTGTCTTGTTCGACGGGCGCATTTATCAGCTCACCTGGCAAAGCCAGATCGGATTTGTGTACGATCCCACCTCGCTGATGCAAATTGAGGAATTTTTTTACGCCCGCGAAGGATGGGGCCTCACCACCGATGGCCAGTATCTGATCGCCAGTGACGGCACCGCCAGCCTCTATTTTATCGACCCCTACAGTTTTGATGAGATTCGCACCCTGGAGGTCCACGATCACCGCGGGAAGGTGAATCAGCTCAATGAACTGGAATACATCAACGGCGAAATATTTGCCAATATTTATCCTACCGATAAAATCGCCAGGATTTCACCTGAAACCGGGGAAGTGCTGGCCTGGATAGACCTGAGCGGTTTGCTGCCGGC
>JAGRBF010000221.1:0-1308 GCA_020434205.1 Calditrichota bacterium
AAAAAAGAAGGCCCGGGTAAAACCCGGGCCAACCACCATTAGAACGCTTGTTGGAGGATGTTCTTTTTTTTGGTGGGTTTGCTCGAAGCAGATGTGCGCTGACCATTTGAGTTCAAAGACCATACCAAATAGGCCAGAAACTATTTTTTTCTGTGGCAGCATTCTCTTAAATTCAATAAAAACAGCTTTAAAAAGTTTTGTCCCGGGGAATTCCAACCCGCACCCCATGGCGGGTCCTTGCCTCGGAAGCCGGTTTTACCGCAATATTTGCACCAGGCCTGCAAAATTTGCAGGTAAGGGAAACGGGTGATTTTTTTGCGCAATAATCCGAAAACAGCGATATGCCAGATTCTCATACCAGCGCCTTAACCGATCTCTACCGCGAGCTGTGCCCGGTGCCGGACGTCCTCTATGTCCTGCCGGACATGGATCGCCTGCGGGAAAACAACAGCTACCTCGGGCTGCTCTATCGCAATATTGAGGTGCATTTCGGGGCGGATTTTCGCCTGCTCAGCAGTTCCTTTTTCAACCCGGTCCTGTTGCTGAAGGGCCTGCGCGGCAGGCAGATTATTGTTCATCATCACTGGCTGGAATGCCGCAATCTCAAAGACTTTTTCAATATCTGCTGGAAGCTGTTCTGGGCATTTTGGTTCCGGCAAGCGGGTATCCGGCTGGTGTGGACGGTGCACAACGCGGAACCGCACGATCCGGTTTACCCGGGCTTCAATCGCTGGGCGCGGCGGCGCTGGGCCCGGTTGCAGGACCGCATTCACGTCCATTGCCCATCCGCGGTTTCCCTGATGGCCGGACGCCTGAACCTCCCCGAGGAGCGCTTCCGGGTTATCCCCCACCCCACCTATCCGGTGGAAAAAATGGACCGCATGGCCGCCCGCCGCCAGCTGGCCCGGCTCCTGGATCTGCCGGAGCTGGATGAAGGGGCGCACCTGCTGCTGGCTTTCGGCTACATCGCTCCCTACAAAGGCATTCCCGAACTGGCTCGTTTGTTCGACCGCCACAACCGGACCTCCCATTTGCTGATCGCCGGTCCCGTCAAAAAAGGCGGAGAAGCCCCACTAAAAGCGCTCGAGGATCTGGCCCGGGACAATCCCCGAATTCACCTGCGGCCCCACCTGATCCCCCAGGAATCCCTTCCGGCCCTCTTCGGGGCGGCCGATGCGGCGGTCTTTAACTACCGCGAAATCCTGACCTCCGGCGGGGTGGTCCTGGCCCGCAGTTTCGGCAAGGCGGTAATTGCTCCCGCCAAGGGTTGCCTGGCGGAGCTAAGCGGTGGGGATGTGCACTTGTTTG
>JAGRBF010000221.1:1412-8377 GCA_020434205.1 Calditrichota bacterium
GGGGGGCGATTTTTTACCTTTATCGCCAACATCCACATCGCCCGGGTGCTGATGCCGGAGAACTACGGGGCGGTGGTGATCGCCCTGAGTATTATGGGATACACCCAACTTTTCGCCAACCTGGGTCTGGACACCTTCGGCACCCGGGAAATGGCCCGGGACAGCGCCAATCGACCCCGGGCTTTTGGCGGCATCCTGCAGTTAAAAGTGCTACTTGGGTTGGCAGTTATGCTGGCCGCCCAGGCGCTCCTGCCCCTGGTTTCCCTGGAGCCGGGCCTGGTCCGCCTCACCCGCCTTTATTTGCTTTATCTTCCGGTAACCGCCCTCTTTCTGGAATGGTTTTTCCGGGGAATCCGCCGCTATCATCCCCTTACCGCGGCGCGCTGGCTGGAAGGTATTTTTTACGCCGGTCTGGTTTTCTGGTGGATCCGGCAACCCGAGGACCTGCTCAAAACCCCGCTTTGCCTGATCGCCGGACACCTGATGGCAGTCCTTTTTCTGCAGGTATACCGGGCCCGCTTCTCCGAAGTCCGGTTGGCGATATTACCCCCCGGAGAAATTTTCGCCCTGCTCAGCCAGAGTATTCCCATCGGATTGGGCAATATTTTTTCCCAGGTGGTTATGCTGCTGCCCCCGATCGTTATCGGATTAAGCATGGGACAAACCCCGGCCGGGCAATTCGGAGCGGCCTTCCGCCTGGTGATGCTGGCCATGGTGATCGACCGGGTTTTCGTGGCGCTTTTTCTTCCCGGCCTGGCCCGCAAATGGGCCGAAGCGCCCGATCAGGTTCGGGTTCCCCTGGAGCGGGCGCTGCGTATGATCATCCTGCTGGGCGGCGGGCTGTGCCTGACCCTCTCCGTGGCCGCGCCCCTGCTGATCCCTTTTCTTTACGGTCCCCAATATCAGGCGGCCATCCCCCTGCTGATGATCCTGAGCTGGTTTCTGATGCCCACCCTGCTCAACAGCGTTTTCGGGTTCGGGCTGATTGCAATCGGCAGGGAAAAGCACTATTTTCAGGCGATCATCCGGGGAGCAGCGCTGGCCCTGGGGGTTATTCTGGCCGCCTCTTACGGCAAAAGCCTGACCTTAGCGGCCTGGGGGGTGGTCCTTGGCGAGGTGATTATCGCCTATTCCACCTTCCGCACTTTTCGGCAATTTCTCAACCCGGGTTTCGCCAAATGGCTGCTGGCCGTGGCCTGGGGCGGCGGGCTGGCCCTGGCCGGATGGTGGACCATCGACATGCTGCCTACCGGAAGCGCCCTGCTGCTGCCACCAGTTTACCTGCTGGGGTTACTGGCAAGCGGTGCTCTGAGTCTCGCGGACATAAAAGGTTTGTTTTCATGAAAGAATATTCCCTGGGCATCGGCATTGTAGAACTGCGGCCGGCCTGGAAATCCCTGCTGATGCAACTGGGCCTGAACTTCGAGGAAATCCGCTTTTCCGGCGAGCTCCGCCCTACCGATTACGCTGTGATCATCGTAAACCGCAAACCGTCTCCCGCGGAACAGGAAACCCTGGCCTCCTACATCGATCAGGGCGGCTCCCTGCTGGATACCGGATTTCTGGCGGCGCCTTTTTTCGCCAAAACCCCGCAACCTACCTTTACCCGGACCCTTTTTCCTTTTCTTGAGAACAATCTTTTCAAGCACATAGACTTGATAGACATCTTTTCAACAACCTTCACCATCCGGGAAGCCCCCCTTCTGGCGGGCAATGCCTTTTTTGAGCGTCGCGGTTACGGTCATTACGGATTTCTGGGCTTTGAGGTCGACAAACTGCTGCTGGATTCCCGCGCCATGCAGAAGGAGTTTTATCTGGAAACGGAGAGCCGGCCCCTGCCCAGCGAGCGGGTGGCCCGGGTGAGCCGGGGTGGGATCGTCAAGGTTATCGGCGCCATGCTGGAATCCCTTTTTTACCGGCGGGAACTGCCCTTTATTTTCAAATGGCACTTTCCCAGCGGCTATCAGAATATTTTCGCCTTTCGGGTGGACACGGACTTCAGCAGCAAGGAACAGATCCAGGCTTATTATCAGGTGGCGCGGCGCCACAATATGCGGATGAGCTGGTTTCTGCACGTGGAGGCGCATCAGAAGTGGCTGGGGGATTTTCACCACCTGCGCGATCAGGAATACGCGGTGCATTGCTTCCGGCATCATACCTACGAGGATTATGCGCAGAATGCCGCCAACCTGGCCCGCGCCCGGGAATTGATGGAGGCCGAAAGGCTTCCCTTCGAAGGTTTTGCAGCGCCCTACGGCATTTGGAACAACGGGCTTGACCGGGCAATCCGGGAGGCCCGTTTCCTCTATTCCAGCGAATTTTCCCTGGCCTACGATACCCTGCCTTTTTATCCGGTGGTGGACAACCAACTCAGCCCGGTGCTGCAACTGCCCGTGCATCCCATTTCCGTTGGCACCCTCAAGCGGGCGCGGGTTTCTTCCGCGGAAATGGCCCGCTACCTGCGCCGGCAGGTCAATATCAAAATCGCCAACAGCGATCCCCTGCTTTTTTACGATCACCCCAATCACGATTTCCCGGAGGTCCCGGACGCCCTGTTCACTTATATCCGGCATCTGCGGGTTCCCAACGTCAATTTTTCCACCTTTGCCCGCTACTGGCGCAAACGGGACCGCAGCCGCTTCAAGGCGGTTTTGGCAGGCAACGAATTGCTGCTGGACAGCGACGATATCGATCCGGCGGTACAGTTTATGGTTTACCGGGACTGGGACCATCAGGCGTTGCTCCCCCAAACCGGGGCATATCCCCTTAACCGGACCGCCTGGGAGGAACGCAAGCGCGCGCTTTGGTCCCGGGAAGCGGCAAAAGCCGGACGACAGACCCTGCGCCTGCGCAAACAAAGTTGGCTGAACCGCTATTGGCGTTACAAAAATCTGCGCAAACAAGAAACGGAAAGCAGCGAATGAGTTCTCCACAGGAACGTCCCATCCGGGTTCTGATGGCCGCCGGACAGGCCAATTTTTTGGTCGGGGGCGGGGCCAATGTTCAGCTCCAGCAAACCCGCCATCACCTGCCGGAATTCGGGGTCACCACGGAGTTGTTTGATCCGTGGCGCGCCTACGCCCGGGAGGAGTTCGACCTGGTCCACATTTTCGGGGCCCACCTCAACACCCTGGATCTGGCGGAACGCTTAGCGGATCTGGGATTTCCCCTGGTGGTGTCCACGATTTTCTTCACCCGACGCGGTCCTTTATTTATGCGCTTTACGCGGGGAATGGAGCGGTGGAGCCGCAAGGTGGTCGGCGGGATTATCACCAGCTACGGCAGCAGCGCGGCGGTCTGCAACCTGGCCCGGGCGGTTTTGCCCAACACCAGCGAAGAAGCCGCCAAAGTGATCCGGGGGCTGGGAATTACCGCCGCGAAGGTCACCGTTATTCCCAACGGGGTGGAGGAGCGGTTTGCCAAGGCAAGCCCCGATCTGTTCGTGGAAAAATACGGGTTGCGGGACTTCATCCTGTCGGTGGGACACATCGGGTCTTATCGCAAGAACATGCTGAATCTGATCAAGGCTCTGGAAGGGGTGGACACTCCGGCGGTGATTATTGGAAAAATTTTTGACAACGCCTATGCCCGTCAGTGCCGGGAAGCCGCCAAAAGGGTTCCCAACCTAACCCTGCTGGGTGGGCTGGAGCACGACGATCCCCTGCTGGCCTCCGCCTATGCCGCCTGCAAGGTGTTCGCCCTGCCGGCATTTTTCGAGACCCCGGGCATTGCCGCCATGGAAGCGGCCCTTGGGGGGGCCTCGGTGGCCATCACCCCGTACGGGGGGACCAAAGATTATTTCGGTGGGATGGTGGAGTACGTGGAGCCCGGTAACCCGGCGGATATTCGGCGCGGCATCGAGGCTGCCCTTTCCGGGGGTGGACAGCCGGGGTTAAAGCAACATATTCTGGACAACTATTTGTGGCGGGAAGTGGCCCGAAAGACCGCGGCGGTCTACCGGCGGGTGACGAACGAGTAGCGAAGTTACCTGATTGGGGCCGCAAAGCATTTCGGCTTTACTGTCCGTGCTCGGACAGCTGTTCGCCGCTTACTCTTTCCAGGCCCCCATGGCCTCATACTTCTGGATGCGCTTTTCGATGAGGGTTTCCACCGGGATTTTTTCCAGGCGTTTCAGCTCGGTTAAAATGGCTTTCTTGAGATTGGCGGAGGCCACATCGTAATCCCAGTGGGCGCCTCCCGGGGGTTCGGGAATAATTTTGTCGATCACATTGAGCTTGAGCAGATCGGGAGCGGTGAGCTTCATCGCTTCGGCGGCAATGGGGGCTTTGGTATTGTCCTTCCACAAAATTGCCGCGCAGCCTTCCGGAGAAATCACCGAATACCAGCAGTTTTCCATCATCAGGATGGAATCCCCTACCCCGATCCCCAACGCCCCGCCGGAAGCCCCTTCACCAATGATGGTAACCACAATGGGCACCGGCAGCACCGCCATCTCCATAAGATTGCGGGCAATGGCCTCAGCCTGACCCCGTTCCTCGGCCCCCAGCCCGGGATAGGCGCCGGGAGTGTCGATAAAGGTGATCACCGGCATTTTGAACTTGGCGGCCATTTTCATGAGGCGCAGGGCTTTGCGATACCCTTCCGGATTGGACATGCCGAAATTGCGGTGCAGGTTTTCCTTAACATCACGGCCTTTTTGATGGCCGATGAGCACGCAGCGATGGTTGTCGATTTTGCCGATCCCGGCGATCATGGCCGGGTCGTTGCCAAAGGCCCGATCCCCACCGAGTTCCACAAAGTCCGTGGCGATACGTTCGATATGGTCCAGGGTAAAGGGACGGTCGGAATGGCGGGCTAACTGAACGCGCTGCCAGGGGGTCAGTTTGGAATAGGTTTCCTTGCGGTAATTGTCCGCCTTGCGGCGCAGCCGTCCGATATCATCGGAGAGATCGACCCCGGTCTCGCGGGCGTATTCCTCCATTTCCGCGATCTTTTTCTCCAGCTCCACCACCGGTTTTTCGAAATCCAGGGTTACCCGAAATGTCTTGTTCAAATCATACCTCGTTGAATGTGAGAGGGTGTTGACAATCATCTAAATTTTCGAATGATCAACACGCCCTGAGATCTGTAGCCATCTTTCTCAAAAAAAAGCCCGGAAGGATCGTGCAGGGGTTGGGTGCGAAGTGATGGCAAAATGGCCAGCCGTTAGCGGATTTTCCGGCAATGGCCCCCATTGGCTCTGCAAACACCAATTTTGCCTGGCTACCCGACTGTAAATGTAGTCAATTGGAAAAAGATTTCAAAACGGTCCGGACGGAAATTTTCAGGATTTTGTCCAGCAGCGATGGTCCTAATACCGGCCGACCAGACTGAGAACCTTCAGTTTCCACACCATAAACATAGCTTCGAGAACAATTTTGCGGGACATTTTCGATTGTCCGAGGGTCCGGTCGGTAAAAATAATGGGAATTTCCTTGATGCGGAATTTGCGTTTCCAGGCCTTGAAGTTCATCTCGATCTGAAAAGAGTAGCCGTTGGAATGCACTTCGTCCAGGGGAATGGCTTCCAGGACCTCGCGACGAAAGCACTTGAATCCCGAGGTACAGTCGTGCAGGGGCAATCCGGTAACGAAGCGGGTGTATTTGCTGGCAAAAGTGCTGAGAATCAGGCGGCGCAGGGGCCAGTTGATCACGTTGACCCCACCGAGATAGCGGGAGCCCACCACCAGATCGGCCTCCTCCATGTTGGCCACAAATGTGGGGATCACCTTGGGATCGTGGGAGAGGTCGGCATCCATTTCCATCACATAATCGAAGCCGTGTTCGATGGCATAACGAAATCCGGCAATGTAGGCGGTGCCCAATCCCATTTTGCCGGGGCGTTCCAGAAGGTGAAGGCGCTTTTCGCTCTCCATGCGCTCCCGAATCAGTTGAGCAGTACCGTCCGGGGAATTGTCGTCCACCACTAAAATGGAAAGGCCGGGGACCCCCAGGCCAAAAACAATATCCAGAACGGTATTGATGTTGTGATATTCGTTATAGGTCGGGATAATCAATAAGGTGGTTCGCGAAGTATCCATACTTTATTCCACAATCGCCATTTCTTTATAAAAGGTTAACACCTCCCGCAGGCTTCGCGGGTTAAACCCAAAATCGGATTTTGCTTTGTCAATCTTTAGTCCGCCGCGCAAAGGGCGGGGTGCCGGCTGTTTCAGGGCATCGGTGGTAATGGGGTGGATCAGTTCCTTTGAGAATCCGAAAACGTCGGCCACTGCCTCGGCAAACTGGAAGCGATTCAGGTAATCCGCCCCCCCCAAATGATACACCCCATACCGCTTTTGGTTGATCATCCCGGCGATGCCCATGGCCAGATCCAGGGCGTCGATGGGATTGTTCCACTGGTCGGTTACCACGTTGATGTCCTGGCCGGCCTTCAGGCTTTTGAACAGCCACAGAAAGAAGTTGTTCTTCACCTTTTCGCCGGCGCCGAAAATCACATTGGTGCGCACAATGGCGTAGGGAATGCCGACGGCGCGCACCGCATTTTCGGCGGCCAGTTTGCTTTTGCCGTAATATCCCAGAGGCCGCGGGGAATCTTCCTCTCCATAAGGCCCGTTGGCCCCATCGAAGATGTAGTCGGTGGACAACTGGACCAGTTGGGCCATGTTTCGCCGGGCGGCCCGAGCCAGGTTTTCCACCCCCTTGACGTTAACCTGCCAGCAGGCATCCCGTTCGCTCTCGCACTTATCCACGTGGGTAAAGGCGGCAGAGTTGACGATAACGTCCGGGGCAAATTCCTGGGTAATGCGTTTGCAGGCTTCGGCGTTGGCAATATCCAGCGCCTGATAATCGACCACCTCGTTCCCCGGGTATTGCGGTTGTTTACCGGTGGCCAGCACCTGGTGTTTCCCGGTCAGGGATTTTACCAGCGCCTGCCCGAGCAAGCCCGTGGTACCGGTTATCAGAATTCGTTTTCTGGCCATGAAAAATCCTGTCGGGAATCCT
>JAGRBF010000222.1 GCA_020434205.1 Calditrichota bacterium
GGGCGTGTTGATAATTAGAAAATTGAGCGAATTTTAGGGAATTTTTGGGTCTCTAAAGGCGCTTTTTAAGAAGCGATGCAGCGTATCGGTCGAAAAAAGTAACGCAGAGAGGACCTAAAAGGCCCAAAATTCGACAATTTAGATGATTGTCAACACGCCCTAATAATAGGCAAAAAAAAGGGTGTTCCTGTGGGGCGGATCACCCTGCCCCGAATACCCTTGTTTTTTTCGCCCCATCGCCCTTTCGCCCTCTCGCCCTCTCGCCCCTTCGCCCCTCCGCCCTTTCACTCATTCGCCGGATTGGGGCAGCAGGCGCAGAGAAATTTCCAGAACATTATGGGTAGTGGCGAGGATATCGTTCCACAGCCGCGACGCGTCGCTGCCGTAGCCCAAACGACGGGCCAGAAAGGCAAACTCCCGGGAGTCCGCCGGAGGAAGGGTGAGATCCCGGGCATTGCCCCGAACCATCCGCAAACCTTCGATAACCCGCCGCAGCAGGCTGTGGGCCTCCCGCAATTTCCCGAAATCATTCTGATCGAGAATGCCGTGGCGGGCCAAAGCGGCCAGGGCCTGACCGGTGCTGGGGCGGCGCAGCTGGGGAGCCAGATGGCCGTGGATGATCTGCAATCCCTGCACGGTGTATTCCAGATCCACCAGAGCCCCCGGACTAAACTTGACGTTGACCGTCCCCCCGCGCACCAGCTGCCGCACCTGCCGCTCCCGCAGGGCCCGCATGGCAATGGTATCGAAACCACTGCCGGAATAGATGATGCGGTCCCGGCTGGCCAGGATCTGCTCCCCGAATGCGGCCGGACCATAAATAGGGCGTAATTTTACCAGGGCCTGCCGCTCGTAATTCCAGGCCGCCCCTTCCGGCCCGAAATACTGCTCGAACTGGCTGAAGGACACCGCCAGCGGGCCGGCCTTCCCGTAAGGGCGCAGGCGAAGATCAATCTCAAATATACCGTTCTGGCGCGCTTCCACCGATTTCAGGACCTGCTGAACAATCCGGTCGTAAAAGCGGGCCAGGCCCTGGCGCCCTTCCCGACCCGCCTTATCCGGCTCCCGGTAAATGAACATCAGCTCAATATCGGATCCGAACCCGATTCCCCGGCCCCCCAGTTTTCCCAAAGCCGCTACCGCCAACATGATGTTGTCCGGAGCCATTTCCGGCAAATCCCCGGGAGCCTGGCGAATATCCCGGATTGCCCGATCCACCGTTTCGCCGACCACCGCCTCCGCCAGATCGGAGAGCTCTGCCGAGAACAGCCAGAATTTGGGAATGCGTCCCAGAATGAAGCGCATATCGATGCGAAACATCTCCCGGTCCTTGAAGCGATTCAGAGCCTCCCGCCAGTCTTCAAATCGCGCCAGACCCTCAACCAGCCCCCGCAGTTCTTCCTGCAGTTGCTCCCGGGATTTGATGGTGTCCAGCCCTTCCAGGTCCCGGATGATAGGGAGCAGGTTCTGATGCTGCATGCGCAGAAAATCGTCCCATAAAAAATCGCTGACCCCCAGCAGGCGGGACAGGGCATCCAGCACCCCCGGCTGTTCCAGGGTGGCCAGCTCATTTTCCCAATCGCCATGCCGGAAAAACTGATCTACAAAATCCCGGAAATGGAGCAGGGCGGATTCTGCATTGGGCGACTGGGGCAGCAGGTTGGTAAAATGTTTTACCAGCAGCACCGCGGCGCGAAGCTGGCGCTGCCTTTGGGGGTCGGTAATTTTTTGCTGGCGGGTATCGGTGATAAAAAGAGTATCGTGAATGCGATTGCCCAGCGAGGAAACCGAAACTCCGGAGATGTAGATATCGTTGAGGGCCAGAGCGCTGGCGAAGGTGTAGAGAAATCCGGGCGTATCCTGAGCATCGATACGCAGCACGGTGGCGTTTTGGGAGACGGTATTGTCAATTTCGATGTCCATGGGCAGCAGGGAGCCCCCCGGCTGGGGAAAGTTGCTCAAAACCCCTGCCACCCGGCGGGCCATCAGCCCGTATACCTGGCGCTGCTCCCGCTTGTGGAGCATGGCGATAATGCCCTCCAGCTCTTTGCGGTAAGCATTCCAGTCCGGGGCGCTGCCATCCAGGGTCCGGACCCGGAACACATCCACAATTTTCTGGCGATCCACCGGCTGGAAACGCGCTTTGCCAAAGCGCGCGGTTCGCGGAGCGGATGAGGGGGATTTGCTGCGTTCAGGGCGGTAGGTAAAAATATTCCCCTCCAGAATGTCCAATCCGTACACCAGCAGCAAACCGCAAATGGCCGCTAACTCTCCCAGGTAGTCGTAGGCGACCAGGGTCAGCTCCCAGGTGTGGTTTCCCAGGTCGCGGGTTTCCATTTTCAGGGGGGTGCGTGGGGTCAGCTCATCGGCCATACGGGAGTGTCGGGCGATGGTTATTTCGGAAAAGCTGATGGCATAGGCGCGGGTCATCCGCCGCAGGTGATGCTCATGTTGAGACAGTGAGGGCGCTTCCGTTTCTTCCGCCTCCGACCGGGCCCCCTCCGGGTGGAGGTGAGTTTCGAAAACCCTGCGGATGGCCTGGCTGTGATGCTGGTAGCCCTCAATAAAAGCCGCCGCGCTGTCCGCTTCCTCAAAACCGAGCCGCCTGGCCAGGTAACCCTGTTCCCGCACATCCGCTGGCATCTGGTGTATCTGGCGGTTGTGGAGAATTTGCAGCAGGTGCTCCACCGAGCGCAGAAAGGTATAGCCTTCCGAAAGGGTCTGATAGTCGCTTTGGGAGAGGAAACCCGCCAGCCGCAACCGGCTCAGGGCATCCAGGGTATTGCGGCTGAGCACCTCCGGCTTCTGGCGCCCGTGGCGCAGTTGCAGGTATTGGGTCACAAATTCCACGTCGCGGATGGAACCGCTCCCGCTTTTCACCTCTCCCCACATGGTGCCCTTGCGCCGCAGATTGCTTTCGATGGCGTCCTTCATCTCCAGGACCGCTCCCTGAAGCTGCCCTGTTTCCAGGTTGCGCACCACCAGACCGGCTTCCCGGATAAAGGAGATCGCCAATTGTTCATCCCCGCCCACAAAACGCATCTTGAGCAGGGCTTGCTTTTCCCACAGGCGCGCTTCCTCGTGAAGGTATTTTACGTAGAGCTCCCGCGGCGGCACCAGCTGGCCGGTTTTCCCCCAGGGGCGCAGGCGCATATCCACCCGGTAAAGGAAACCCGCTCCGGAAGTGCTGGCCAGGCCGTCGATAATTTTCCGGGCCAGCGGCAATTGGGCATCGGGGTCTTTTTCGCACACAAACACCAGGTCTATATCGGAGCTGTAATTGAGTTCCCGTCCGCCCAGTTTTCCGAAAGCCAGAATGCAAAAACCTTCCGGGGGCAGGTTCAGGCTTTCCCGCCCCAGTTGCAGCACCACCTTGATCAGGGCGGTGGCCAGATCGGAAAGGCGGCGGGTTACCGAGCCAAAATCCAGGATGCCCAGCAGATCCGCGGTGCCGATGCGCAACAGTTCCCGCCGTTGAAAATCCCGCAGCCGGTCGGTTTTTCCGGCCCAGTCTTCCCCCTCCCGGGCGGCCTTGAGGGCTTCCTGGCGCAGCACCGTTTCGGTCCGGGGGCGCGCCAGGCGGTTGGGATAGCGCAGATCGTTGATATACCCGGGGTTTTTGAGCAGCACCGAGGCCAGAAATTCGCTCCCGGCAAAAAGCTGGATCAACACCTCCAGGAGGCGGCGTTCCGTGGCCAGGAAGGTCAGGGTTTCCACCGGGGCCGGCTGTCCCTGCAGCAGGTTTTCCAGGTTGATCAGGGCCTGATTGGGATGGGCGGCATGCGAGAGGGCGGTCAACAACAGGGGCAGCAGGGCCGGAAAGGCGCGCCCTCTGGGATCCAGGGATTGCAGACGACGCAACCCCTGGACCGCCGCCTCAGGATCGCTGAAGCCCACCGGGGTAAGGCAGGGTTGCTCCGCTTCTGCGCCCGGGTCGGCAAGTAGTTTTTGGATTTCGGGGAGGGACCAGGTCATTTGCGGGACGTTTTTGAGGACAGTATAGGCGAGATCGGCGGGGAAAGCAAGGGGACAGATTGGCGGGGGCTCCATAAAAAAAGGCGGCAGCGCCGGCTGTTGCCGATGCTGCCGCCACAAGGAAAAATCCGTCCGGATTAAATATCGTAATACAGGGTGAATTCGTAGGGATGGGGCCGCAGACGAATGGCATCCACCTCGTTTTTCCGCTTGTAGTTAATCCAGGTCGAGATAACGTCCGAGGTAAACACGTCGCCCTTAAGCAGGAACTCATGATCTTCTTCCAGAGCATTCAGCGCTTCTTCCAGGGATGCCGGGGTGTTCGGCACATCGGCCATTTCCTCGGGGGAGAGATCGTAAATGTCCTTATCCAGGGGCTCACCGGGGTGAATCTTATTGGTGATGCCGTCCAGACCGGCCATCAACAAAGCGCTGAAAGCCAGGTACGGGTTGCAGGAGGGATCCGGGCAACGGAATTCCATACGCTTGGATTTGGGGCTGTTGGAATACACCGGAATACGGCAGGCGGCGCTGCGATTGCGCTGCGAATAAGCCAGATTTACCGGGGCTTCGTAGCCGGGCACCAAACGTTTGAAGGAGTTGGTGGTCGGGTTGGTGAGGGCGATCAGCGCTTTGGCGTGTTTGAGAACCCCGCCGATGTAATACATGGCCATTTCGCTGAGACCGGCATAGCCGTTTCCGGCGAAAAGGGGGCTGTTGCCATTCCAGAGGCTCATGTGCACGTGCATACCGGAACCATTGTCCCCAAAGATCGGCTTGGGCATAAAGGTTACCGTTTTGCCGAAACGGCGGGCCACGTTGCGCACGCAGTATTTGTAAAGCAGCAGGTTATCGGCCATTTGAACCAGCGGGGCGAATTTGAGGTCGATTTCGGCCTGGCCGCCGGTGGCAACTTCGTGGTGATGGCATTCGACTTCCAGTCCGCAGGCTTCCATGGCCAGAACCATTTCGCTGCGCAGGTCGTGCGAGGCATCCGAGGGCGGAACCGGGAAATAACCTTCCTTATGGCGCGGTTTGTAGCCCAGGTTGGGGCCTTCGTCCCGTCCGGTATTCCAATTACCTTCCACCGAATCGAGCTTGTAGAATCCGCTGTGGTTGGTTTGTTCGTAGCGAACGTCGTCAAAAATAAAAAACTCTGCTTCGGGTCCGAAGAAAGCCACGTCGGCCAGGCCGGTGGTTTTCAGATATGCCTCGGCTTTCTGGGCGATATGGCGGGGGCAACGCGAATATTTTTCCCGGGTGATGGGATCGTGCACGTTACACACCAGGCTCAGGGTGGTATGCTCCATAAAAGGATCGATGATGGCCGTGGAAGGATCGGGAATAACGATCATATCGCTTTCGTTGATGGCTTGCCATCCGCGAATTGAAGATCCGTCAAAACCAAAACCTTCTTCGAACAGATCGGCCTCTAATTGAGAAACCGGCAGGGTAAAATGCTGCCACATTCCCGGAAAGTCCATAAACTTCAGGTCGACAAATTTTACACCACTCTCTTTCGCCATCTTCAAAACGTCAGAAACAGCCTTGGACATAAGCATCTCCTTAATAGGACATTGGGTATTTACCGGGGCTTCCCACCAACCGGAGGGAGGAAGTCCCCTGAACAAGATCAAGGCCAAATCTAAATATCTCCGGAAAAAATTTCAAGTAAATTTCTAATTCCCTTAAACAATTTTTCAATTTTAATTCATTTCCAGAAAACTTTTATCAAATCCAACTTAATCTTTTAAACGGACTTCGGGGTCTTGCCGCACCCCGATGGGGATTTCCACGGGGTGGCTCCCAAAATAAAAAACGGACATAGGGTGATTTACCGAAAAAGGTGGGACATACAGTGCGACCGGGAAACCGGCGGCACGGCGGAGCGGAAACGGCGCGGAGAGCAACAGCAATAAGCGGGAGATGTATTGCGGGGATGGCCCGGCGCGCTACGGCCGGGCACACGTTTTAGAACCAGCCCAGGTAGTCCTCAATCGCATTGAGGACATCGCGGGTTACCAGCCCGATACCCTGTTCCCCGTCAATCCGGACCAACTGCCCCTTTTCCTGGTAGTAGGCAATGGCGTCTTCGGTTTCCCGGTGAAATTTGGCGATGCGGCGCGCCACGGTTTCCGGGGTGTCGTCTGCCCGCCCCCGCCCCATCATGCGACGGGTCATCTCATCGTCGCTAACGGACAGCACCAGCACACAGACTTTACTCACCGGGCGCCTTTTCAGGATTTCGCTCAGGCCGCGGGCCTGATCCAGGGTGCGGGGAAATCCGTCAAGAATAAAGCCGGATTCGGTGTCCGGGCATTGCAGGCGGTGTTCGACCACCTTGAGCATGGTCGCATCATCCACCAATAAACCCTGATCCATGATCTCCCGGACCCGGACCCCGAGTTCGCTGCCTTCGGCCACCTCCCGCCGCAGAATATCGCCGGTAGAGATATGGGGAATGGGATGCGCCTTGCAAATCGCCTCTGCCTGGGTTCCCTTTCCCGCGCCGGGCCCGCCGATAAGAATCAACTGAATAGTTCCACCCATCATGGTCTCCTCGCCAGTAGCGATGTTGAGCTGAAATACAGAAATGCGGATTGGCTCCGCCTCGGAAAAACGGCAGCGGGATTCGAACGCAACCGTTTGCAGGTGAAGGAAAATATATTCTTCACCGACATTTGCATCAAATCAAATTTTCTTTTCCCCTCAGGCGGAAAAAAGGCCCGGCGCTGAGAAAATCGCTGCGCCCGGGGAAAGATCACATATTGGTTCTACGTCTGGAATTGGTGAGGGAAGAATCGACCGGCTTCGGCGGATCTGAAGGGAATTACTTGAATTTCCCTTCCACATATACTTCCGGGAATTCCCGTTTGATGCATTCCGGACAGTAGCTGTGGCTGAAGGAGGCATCGGTATGCTCGTGCATATACACTTCCAGGCTGTTCCAGTAGCCCTGGTCGTCGCGAATTTTTTTGCAGCTGGAGCAGATGGGAATCAGCCCGCTGAGGGTTTTGATTTCCGAGAGCGCTTCTTTCAGCTTCCCGATCAGGTTTTCCTTTTCCTGCTCCGCTTTAACCCGGGCGGTAACGT
>JAGRBF010000223.1 GCA_020434205.1 Calditrichota bacterium
TATTTCATAAAAAGCCTCCTGTGGTGAGATAAATAAATTGTAAAGGTGGTCAAGATAATAAAAGCGCTTTGCCGGGAAATGATGTGATCCACTACCCTGTCCCGAAGTTGAACTTCGGGAACAGGCACAATACGGGGCATGCCTCGCGCCTACGGGATCAGGCATTGGTTTTTCAATATAAACGGAAAAGTGAATCGGCGAAACCCTGAATCGGGTAAATAAGGGGCGCTCCTGCCGTAAAAATTGGGCCAATTTGGCGGCGGTTCTTTCATTATCTGTCCCGAATTCCTACATTAAACAGGTCACAGCTGCAACAATCCCGAACAGAGAGGACTATGCAAAACAGACGGCTGATTCGTCAGACTTTGGTGGGCGTTTTTTTCCTCGGGGTCATTCTCTTCAATCCCCCCTTTCTGGGAATTTTCAATTCCGAGAAACTGGTGTTCGGGATTCCCATGCTCTTTTTCTACATTTTTTCCGCATGGGCGCTGCTGATCGTTGTGACCGGCTGGGTGGTTCGCAAACGCTTCAACGCAGCACAGGAGTAGGGGCGGCATGCTGGACAACTGGGTTATTCTGGTAACATCCTTCGCCTATCTGCTGATTTTGTTCGGCATTGCCTATTACGGGGACCGTCAGGCCGGCCTCAAAAAAAGCATCATCAGCAATCCCTATATTTATTCGCTTTCCCTGGCGGTCTATTGCACCGCCTGGACTTTTTACGGCAGCGTCGGCAGGGCCGCTTCCTCCGGGGTCAATTTTCTGCCCATTTACCTCGGTCCCACCCTGATGGCCATTCTGGCCTGGCCGGTGCTGCGCAAGATCATCCGCATCAGCAAACAAAACCGCATCACCTCCATTGCCGATTTTATCGCCTCCCGCTACGGCAAAAGTCCCATTCTGGGCGGGATGGTTACCCTGATCGCGGTTATCGGGATCATCCCCTACATTTCGCTCCAGCTAAAAGCCATTTCCACCAGCTTTCAGATTATCAGCGGGCAACCGGAAATGGGCATCGGACCTCAGATGACCCAGCACGAGATCAGCCAGGTCACCACTTTTTACATCGCCATGATCCTGGCCATGTTCACCATCCTGTTCGGTACCCGCCACCTGGACGCCACCGAACGGCACGAGGGCATGGTAGCCGCCATCGCCTTCGAATCGGTGATCAAACTGGTGGCCTTTCTGGTGGTGGGCATTTTTGTGACCTTCGGGCTTTTCAACGGTTTTGAGGATCTTTTCGCCCAGGCGCTCTCCAACGAAAACCTGCGTCACCTGATCACCCTCAACGAGCAAACCATCGGGATGAGCGATTGGGTTTGGATGACCCTGCTGTCCTTTATGGCGGTGCTGTTTCTGCCCCGCCAGTTCCAGGTGGCGGTTATCGAAAATGTCAACGAAAAGCATCTGCGCAAGGCGGTGTGGCTTTTCCCTCTCTACCTTTTTGTGATCAATATTTTCGTGCTGCCCATCGCTTTCGGGGGGTTACTCACCTACCCCGGCGGGGTGGTGGATGCCGATACCTTCGTGCTGGCTCTGCCCATGGACCACGGGCAGGCCGGGATCGCCCTGCTGGTTTTTGTCGGCGGACTGTCCGCGGCCACCGGGATGGTGATTGTGGAAACCATTGCCCTCAGCACCATGATCTGCAACGATCTGGTGATGCCCATCCTGCTGCGCCTGCGTTTTCTGGACCTGGAAAAACGGCGGGACCTGACCCGTCTGCTGCTCACCATCCGGCGCAGCAGCATCATCATCGTGATGCTGATGGGTTATATCTATTTTTATTTCATCGGGGAATTCCTGCCCCTGGTGTCGATCGGTTTGATGTCCTTTGCCGCGGTTTCCCAGTTCGCGCCGGCCATTATCGGGGGCATTTTTTGGCGGGAAGGCAGCAAACGCGGGGCCATGTACGGGATGCTGGCCGGCTTTCTGGTGTGGGCGATTACCCTGCCCATTCCCTCCCTGGCTTCGGTGGACCTGCTGCCTCAGCGCATTATTGAGGAAGGGTGGTTCGGTTATTTCTGGCTGAAACCTTATGCCCTCTTCGGACTGGAAGGCATGGGGAAAATTGCCCATTCCATGTTCTGGAGCCTGCTCTTCAATACCGGGCTTTATGTCGGACTTTCCCTTTACAGCCGCCGCAACAGCCTGGAGCACACCCAGGCCAGCCGCTTCGTGGACGTTTTTCGCTACAGCGACGACAAAGAGCTTTCGGTAACCTGGCGCGGCACCGCTACCCCGGCAGACCTGCACTCCCTGCTGCGCCGCTTTATGGGGAAACGCCGCGCCGACCACGCCTTCTCGCAGTACGCCCAGCAGCGGCAGATCAACATCGACAAATTGCCGGAAGCGGATTCGGATTTCGTGCAATTCATCGAAAAGCTGCTGGCCGGGGCGGTCGGCTCTTCCACCGCGCGGGCGATGATCTCCACGGTGGTTAAGGAAGAGCATCTCAGCGTGGAGGAGGTGATGAACCTGCTGGACGAAACCCGTCAGGTTATTGCCTACAGTCGCAAGCTGGAGCAGCAGTCCAAGGAGCTGGAAGCGGCTTCCGCGGAGCTGAAGGCCGCCAACCAGCGCCTGCAGGAGCTGGATCGCCTGAAGGATGATTTTGTTTCCACGGTTACCCACGAGCTGCGCACCCCCTTAACGTCGGTGCGGGCTTTTTCGGAGATTCTTCACGACAATGCCGATCTGGACCTCTCCCAGCGCCAGCATTTTCTGAGCATCATCATCAAGGAAAGCGAAAGGCTGACCCGTCTGATCAACCAGTTGCTGGATCTTCAGAAAATCGAATCGGAAACCATGGACTGGCATCTGTCCCCGCTGGATATCCGCGAGATCATTCAGGATGCGGTTAACGCCACCAGTCAGTTGATGAAGGAAAAAGGGGTGATCCTCACCGAGGTGATTCCCAGCCAGCCGGTGATGGTCCACGGAGACCGCGATCGCCTCATCCAGGTCATGCTCAACCTCATTTCCAACGCCATCAAGTTCAGCGATGCCGACAACGGGAAAATCGACATCACCCTGGAGGTGGAGGACGAGCAGATCCGCGTCGATGTGCGGGACAACGGGATTGGGATTCACAAGGAAGATCAGGAGCTTATTTTTCAGAAATTCCGCCAGGTTCATCACGCGGAAAGCGGGCGCCCGGGCGGCAGTGGGCTGGGATTGCCGATTACCCAACGTATCATCGAATATCATCAGGGTGAGATTTGGGTGAAAAGCAAACCCAACAAGGGCGCTACTTTTTCCTTCAACCTTCCCCTGGCTACCAGCGGGGACCGGGAGTTGGTGGAAGCTTTTTCGGAATAACAACAGGATGGGGTTGCCACCCATTCCCAGGCCACAACATTGCAGGACGGGCGGAAATCCCCTTTCCACCCAAACGCACAGGAGATTCTGATGGGCAAAAAAATCCTCATCGTGGACGATGAGCCCAATATTGTCATATCCCTGGAATTCCTTATGCAGCAGGGAGGTTACGACATTGAGATCGCCAGAGACGGCCAGGAAGCCCTGAACAAGCTGGGCAGCTTTCACCCGGATCTGGTGCTGCTGGACGTTATGCTGCCCTATATGGACGGGTTCGAAATCTGCCAGGCCATCCGCCAGAAACCGGACTGGAACCACATCAAAGTTATTCTCCTCACCGCCAAAGGCCGGGAAGTCGACATCACCAAAGGAACAGCCCTCGGCGCGGATGCCTACGTTACCAAACCTTTCGCAACCCGCGAGCTGGTCGATAAGGTCCACGAGATGCTGGAAGCCGTGTAATGCGCCGAGCCCTGGCATTCTGGATATACTTTGCCCTCGGTTTTCTGACTTTCCTGGTGCTGCTGGCCGGCATTATCGCCCTGCTGACCATGCAGGTGGAGGAAGAAACCCGCAGCGGGCTGGTGGGTTATTTCAGCAGTAATCCCGCCCTCATCTTCGTTCCCCTGATCCTCAACGGCCTGGCTGCCTTCCTGGCCTTTCGCGCCTTTTTATCCGACTATGTTCTGCCCATCCGCCGCATGACCGAGGAAACCAATATCCACGCTATGGTCAATCCCTCACACCGCCTCAAGGAACAGGGCGGGCGCCAGGTCCGGCGCCTGGCGGTGGCTGTGAACGACATGGCGGACAAACACGAACAGCTTCAAAACAATTTTCAGCACCGCCTCAACGAAGCGCGCGCCAAGCTGGAGCGCGAAAATGAAATTCTGACCTCCCTGGTTTCCGGTTTGAGCGAAGGTATTGTGGTGTGTAATCTGGACGGCCAGATCCTCCTGTACAACCAGCGCGCCCGGGAATATCTGGGCAGCCCCCCCCAATCCGGCGGCGCCTCGCAAATCGGCTTGAACCGTTCCGTTTACGACAGCATAGACCGGGATCTGATTCGCCACGGGCTGGAGACCCTCAAACACCGTCTCCAGCAGCATCAGCACATTCTCCCCCATCGCTTTGCCGCAGCCGGTTCCAGCGGCCAGCTTCTCCAGATGCAGATGCTGCCGGTCCTCGATGATGTCAAAAAAATAGACGCGATTGTTTTGGTGATTAAAGACGTTACCGAGCAGGTGGAAATCGACAATCGCCGGGACCTGCTGCTCACCTCTCTCAACGAAGGTTTGCGAACCTCCCTGAGCCACATCCGGGCCGCGGTGGAAACGGTTACCGATTATCCGGCCATGGAAACCAAAACCCGCGATGCCCTGCTGGGGGTTATTCTCGGTGAATCCCAGCATCTCAGCGGGATGATCGACCAGGCTACCCTGGAATATGCCGGGCACTTTAAATCCCGCTGGTCCATGGATACCGTTCGGGTTAATACCCTGCTCAAAACCCTGCAACGGCTGGCCGAAGATGGCGGGATCCGCCTGGAAGCCGGGGAAGAGGTCCCGGAAATTTGGGTGAAGGTGGACAGTTACACCATGACCCGTATTTTGAGCCGCCTGATGACCAGCATTGCCGGCGACAATCCCGATGTTGCAGTGGCGTATTCGGCGGTGCGCGAAAACCGCCTGGCCCACCTCATTTTCCAATGGCCGGGCAATCCCCTGAGCAGCGAACAGCTCAAAAACCTGCGCCAGGAATTTATCTCTCTCGAAAAAGAGCAAAACCCCTTTACCATCCAGGAAATTCTGGACCGCCACGATGCGGAATTGTGGTGCAACCCAGCCGGATCGGCGCAACTGGCCACCCTGAATATTATTTTTCCGCTGGTGAATCCGCCCACCGCCGAGAGCGCCCGGGTTACCGTTCTGGACAGCTCCCGGCCGGAGTTCTACGATTTCGACCTGTTCCGGCGTCAGGAGGATATCGATGACGATCTGCTCAGCCGGCGTCTGGACAGCCTGACCTTTACCGTCTTTGATACCGAAACGACCGGGCTGGATCCGGCGGGCGGGGATGAGATTCTTTCAATTGGGGCGGTGAGGTTGGTTAACGGGCGGCTGCTGCGCAGCGAAACCTTCGACCAGTTGGTGAAGCCGGTGAAGCCGGTGCCCCGGGAGTCGATTGAAATCCACGGTATACAGCCGGAGATGCTGCGCAACCAGCCGGGCATCGAAACGGCCCTCCCGGCCTTTCACCACTTTTGCCGGGACACCATTCTGGTGGCCCACAACGCGGCTTTCGACATGCGTTTTCTGAGTCTGTTTGAGAGGAACTGCGGGGTGCGGTTCGACCATCCCGTGCTGGATACCCTGCTGCTATCTGCGGTCGCCCATCCCAACCAGGACCGCCACAATCTGGACGCAATCGCCGAGCGTTTCGGGGTCACCATTATCGGCCGGCACACCGCCCTGGGGGATGCCCTGGTGACCGCGGAAATCCTGCTCAAGCTGATCCCGGTGCTCATCTCCCAGGGCATCAAAACCCTCGGGCAGGCCCAGGAAGCCTCGCGGGACACTTTTTATGCGCGGATAAAATACTGAGGCAACTCCACGCAAAACGCGCTCCCCTTCCCCGGCTGGCTCTCCGCGCTTAGCCGTCCCTGATGTTTTTCGACGATCTGATAGCTGGAAAACAAGCCGGTGCGCATGCGAACCCGGTTCCCATTAGCGATAAAGGACGGTTGGAAGAGGTTTGCCAGCATGTCCGCCGGAATGCCCTTACCGCTGTCCCGGATCCACACCTTAACGCTCTCCCCAAAAACTTCGGTGCGGATTTCGATCTGTCCCTCCGGCGGGGTGGCCTCAATGGCATTGATCAGCAGGTTCATGAAAACCTGGTTCACCTCGGAAACATTGACCAGCAGTTCGGGAAAATCCGGCGCATAATGCCGGACAATGGTGGGCCCTTCCTTAAGCTGATGAGACAGCAACACCAGCACATTGTCCAGTTCCTCGTGGAGATTGCAGCGATTGAGCGCCGCGGCATCCAGGCGGACAAAACTTCGCAGGCTCTGCAGAATGCTCTCGATGCGCTCCAGGGGAATTGAGCTACCCCGCTGATTCTCCCGAATGGTATTCAGGATTTTCTGCAGCGGCAGTTCCAGGGTTTCGGGCAGGGAGAGGCTGTTCAGAGTTTTGTCCAGGCGCTCCGAAACCCGGGCCAGGAGGTCCAGATTGCTTTTAAGGACCCCCAGGGGGGAATTGATCTCGTGGAGCACCCCGGCCACCAAATTACCCAGAGCGGCCATCTTGCCGGATTGGATCAGCTGGGCCTGGGCGCTGTGTAATTGGTTGAGGGTTTGGGTGAGCTTTTCGTTTTTTTCCTTCAGCTCAACGTTGCGCAGCCGGTGGATTTCCGCCTCTTTGCTGCTGGTTTCCGCCTGGTAGACGGTTTTGAGGTTTTGCAGCTTTTGCCGGGAATCCTGATGAAAAATTTCCTTCTCCAGTTGATAACGCCGTTTTAAAAGCTCCAGGACCTTTTCGTATTCCTGGCGCGCCTGGAGAATTTTCACCAGTCCGCCGAGGGCCCTTACCACTTTGGGACGGGCGTTGATGCTTTCGGACAGGGCCAGAGCCTCCTGAAAATACTGTTCGGCCTTATCCACCTCCCCCTGCTTCAGGAGCAGGTCTCCAATGTCCATCAGGGTGGTGGTTTTTCCGGGAGAATAATTCAGATCGGTGCGGATTTTCAAACTTTGCAGATGAAAATCCAGGCCCTTATCCGGATCCCCCATTTTGGCATACAAATGCCCCAGGTCGTTTAACACCCGGGATTCGCTCATCCCGTGTTGCAGGGCGCGGGCCAAAGCCAGGCCTTTTTCCTGATACTCCAGGGCTTCCGCCAGTTGGTCCCGGGCAATCAGGATATTGCCGATACCATTCAAAGCCCGGGACAACCCCAGGCCGTTTTCGCAGCCCTCAAAAATGCGGCGGCATTCCTGATAATGATGAAGGGCCTGTTCCATGTCCCCGGAATCGTAATAAAACCCGGCCAGCATCTGATGGGCCCAGCCGACCCCGTCATCGGGAATGCCGTTCACCTGTCCGATTTCCAGGGTGCGGAAAACCATGTCGAAACCGGATTCAAAATCACCGAAACTCCAGTAGTGCAATCCCAAAAAGGCGCGGGCATAGGCTTCACCGTGGCGTTCCTCATTTTCGGTGAACCAGTTCAGGGATTCGAGGATACGGCCGAAACCTTCGGGATTGCCGGATTGCCATTCCTGAATGCCGGTGTTAAGCTGCCCCCAGGCAATGCCTTTGGGGTAGTCTAAATCCACGGCATCGCTGACCCCTTCCCGGGTAAGTTCCTGGGCGCGCTGAGGATCGGTGGTCCACAGCTCCATTGCCAGCAGCATGAGTAGGTCCACCCGCTCCGGCCCCCTGGTGTTGGATTCCGCCAGGTTTTTTTCCAGCTCATTGAGACGTTTGTTCATTTCCATGGATTTTCCCTGGAATTTGGGGATTGGTGGACAAGCGCCATCGCCGCGGCA
>JAGRBF010000224.1:0-6494 GCA_020434205.1 Calditrichota bacterium
CAAATAGTCTAAGCACACTTGACAGTCTACAATGTTACAAATCCGTTTTTTTTAGAATTTCCGGCAGAGATTTTTCATTATCCGGCCCGGTTTGGTTATTATCTAACACGTATTCCGGCATTTCCGTCATCTTTCCCCATTCATCACCCATAGAGGCATCCCGATGAGAGCTTTGCGACACGGGGTTGCGGCATGGATTATCTGGTGTCTGCTCCCCCTTTGCCTAACGGCTCAAAACAAGGCAGTGCAAATAGGATTCGTTATGGACGGCCCCTGGGACGGCAATGCCGCCCTTCTGGAGACGGTTCAGCGGGAAATTCTCAATCTCACCTCCGGCGAATTCCAGGTGCGTTTTCCCGAGCAGTATAGCCTGGTCGGCGACTGGGAAGCTGAGACCATTTCCGCCCACCTGGAGCGACTGCTGCGGAGCCCGGAAGTGGATGTGGTGGTTGCCCTGGGCCTGGTGGCCTCGGAACTGTCCGGCAAAATGCCCGCTCTTCCCAAACCCACCATCGCCCCCTTTATCGTCGACCCCGAAATTCAGGCATTTCCCCAAAAGAGTGGGGTTAGCGGGGTTAAGAACTTCAGTTACATTGCCTTTCCCTCAACCATCGAACGGGATCTGCAGACCTTTCGCGAAATAACGCCCTTCGATTCCCTGCTGTTTTTTTTCAGCAAACCGTTTATCGAAGTTTCTCCCCAGAAAAAGGAGAATCTTCTGACAATCCTGAAGAAGATGGGGATAACGGCCACCCTGGTGGGGGTCGACAAGTTGGCGGATGCCATGGCCGCACTCGAGAATCATCCCCCCAAAGCGGTTTACCTGGCTCCCCTGCTCCACCTGCCCGGCGAGGATTGGCAGACGCTGATCCGGGAGATCAACGCCTGTAAACTGGCCAGTTTTTCGATGTTCGGGCTCCGGGAAGTCGAGCTGGGGGTTCTGGCCAGCATTCGCCCGGACTTTATCCCCAAGCTGAGCCGGCGGATCGCCCTTAACGTGCAGCGCATTTTGCTGGGTGAGGATGCCGGAAAAATTCCCTACGCCTTTTCGATGGGCAAGGAACTGTCCATTAACATGAAAACCGCCCGGCAAATCGGGGTTTATCCCCCCTGGGATGTCCTGACCGAAGCAACCCTCATCGAAGAGGAGCGCACCCAGATCAGCCGGCAGCTTTCCCTGGTCTCTGCGGTTCAGGAGGGCCTGTCGGCCAACCAGTCCCTCCTGGCCCGGCAGGCGGAGGTAAGGGCAGGCCGCGGTAATATCGGTGCGGCCAGAGCCAATCTCCTGCCCCAGATCGCCGTTTCCGCCACCGGGGTTCAGATCGACCAGGATCGCGCCGGTCCCTTCCAGGCGGAAAAAACCCTCACCGGTGCCGCTACCTTTACCCAACTGTTGTTCAACGACGATGCCTGGACCAACTATACGGTTCAAAAAAAGCTTCAGCAGTCCCTGGAAGCGGCGGGGGAATTAACCCGCCAGGATATCGCCCGGGTTATCGCCACCGCCTATCTGAACCTCCTCAACGCCAAAACCCTGGAGCGCATCCAGAAAGAGAATCTGAAGATCTCCGGCAACAACCTGGAACTGGCCCGCATCCGGGAATCGGTGGGTTTTTCCGGCCCGGCAGACCTGTATCGCTGGCAAAGCGAAATCGCCAGCAATCGCCGGGAGGTTATTGCCGCCAACGCCCGGCGGAATCTGGCGGAAATTCAGCTCAACCGCCTGCTGAATCGCCCTCTGGAAGAGAAGTTCCAGACCAGCGAAGCCCTTTTGAGCGATGAAGCACTCCTGCTTTCCGAAAGGCGGATTTCCCCATACATCCAGAATCCCTGGTCCTTCAAGATTTTTCGCAGCTTTTTGGTTGAAGAGGGGTTGGGCAATTCTCAGGAATTGAAGCAGTTGGATGCCCAGATCGCCGTTCAGGACCGCCTCCTCAGCAACGCCAACCGCCGCTTTTTCCTGCCCTCCCTGGCCTTCCAGGGAGAGTTTTCCCGTTACCTCAAGCGGGACGGAGAGGGCAGCGAGCCCCTCACCCTGGACCCTTCCAGCCCTCTGACCCCGTTACTATCCGCCCTGGATACCGGGGATGATAACAACTGGAGCCTGGCGCTGCGGGCTTCCTTTCCCCTTTTCGAGGGCGGCGCCAAAACCGCTAACCGGCACCGGGTCCGCAATACCCTGACCCAGTTGGGATACCAGCGAAAGGCGGTGCACGAACAGATCGAACAGCGCATCCGCTCGGCGGCCCACCTGGCGGGCGCTTCCTTTGCCGGCATCCGGCAATCCCGGGAAGCGGTCCTGGCCGCCCAGAAGAATCTGGAACTTACCGTGGATGCCTACTCTCAGGGAGCGATCAACATTACCCTGCTGCTGGACGCCCAAAATGCCGCCCGTATCGCCGACGAAGTGGCTTCCAGCGCTACTTTCCAATACCTGATCGACCTGATGGAGTTGGAGCGATCGATCGGGTTCTCCGGCTTTATCGTTTCCCTCGAAGACCAGGAAGCTTTCTTCCGGCGGGCCGGGGCCTACATGGAAGCCCATCAATAAACCTTTGTTTGTCGCAACCAATTTGGAGATCGCCATGACCTTTCCGGGAAAAACGACCATCGCGTTTGTGATCCTGACCCTGGCCTGGCTGGGCTGTGAAAAAGAAAAAAAGGCCCCGGAAGTGCTGAGGCCGGTGCGTTTCGAAACGGTTTACGCCACCGGCGGGGACCGCGCCCGAACCTTTGCGGGCATGTCTCAGGCCGGGCAGGAATCGCGGCTGAGCTTTAAGGTTGCCGGAACCATCAAACGCATTGCGGTTTCCCTGGGGGATGCCGTGCAGCCCCGCAGCCTCATTGCGGAATTGGACCCCAGTGATTACCGCTTGCAGGTCCAGCAGGCCGAGGCGTCCCTGGATGCCGCCCGCGCTCAGGAGCGCAATGCGGAGGCCGCCTACGAGCGGGTCCGGCAGCTTTACGAGACCAACAGCGCCTCGCGCAACGATCTGGACGCCGCCCGGGCCGGGCAGGAATCGGCCAGTGCACAGGTAAAAGCCCTGAGCAAGCAGCTGGAACTGGCCGGCGCCCGGCTGTCCTATACCCGTTTGGCGGCCCCCACCAGCGGGGCAATTGCCGCCGTCAACGTCGAGGTTAACGAGAATGTCTCGGCCGGCCAGACCATTGTGCAACTCACTTCCGGGGAAAGGCTGGAGGTGGAAGTGGCCATCCCCAGCACCCTGATTTCCCAGCTGCGCGAAGGTCAGGCGGCTACGGTGAGCTTCGACGGGCATCCCGGGGTAACCTTTGCCGGCACCATCACCGAAGTGGGGGTGGCCGCCTCCGGGTTCGCCAACACCTTTCCGGTAACCGTCCGCCTCAGCGACAATCAGCCCGATTTGCGCCCGGACATGGCCGCCGAAGTAACCCTGCAATTCGGCAGCGACGGGCGGCCGGCCCGCTTTCTGGTGCCCCCTTTTGCGGTAGGAGAAGACCGGCTGGGCCGCTTTATCTATACCGTCCAACCCGGAGAGCAGGAAGGGGTGGGAGAGGTTCATCGCCAGGCGGTAACCATCGGGGACCTCACCGAAAACGGGCTGGAGGTCTTTGAGGGCCTCACCGACGGGGCGCGGATTATCACCGCGGGGGTCAGTCAGCTCAGCGAGGGCATGCAGGTTAAATTTACGGCCGGGGAGGAAAATTAGGATGAATTTTACCGAGCTCGCCATCGATAAAAAAAGGATAACCGGGGTAACCCTGGTCCTGATTATTATCAGCGGCCTGATGACCTACACCAACATGCCCCGGGATGAAGACCCGGGCTTTACCATCCGCACCGCCATGGTTACCACGGTTTTCCCGGGCGCCAGCCCGGAGCGGGTGGAGAAACTGGTTACCGACAAGCTCGAGGAAGAAATCCGTGAGATGCCGGAAATCGACTTTATCGCCAGCCAATCCAAGCCGGGCATTTCCATCATCTTCGTCAATATTAAAGAATCCTACAAGGCGATGCGCCCCATCTGGGATAACCTGCGGCGCAAGGTGCAGGCGGCCCAGCAGGCCCTTCCCGACAATATCCAGGGTCCTTTCGTCAACGACGAGTTCGGGGACGTGTTCGGCACCATGATCGCCCTCACCGGGGAAGGCTATACCTATCGGGAGCTAAAGGAGATTGCCGACGACTGTCGCAACGATTTGCTGCTGATCGAAGAAATCGCCAAAATCGACATCGCCGGAGATCAGGAAGAACGCATTTTCGTGGAGTTCAACGGGGCCACCCTGGCCCAGCAGGGCATATCTCCTGGGCAGTTGCGGCAGATCCTGGCCTCGCGCAACATCATCTTCCCCGGCGGAGAAATTTTTACCCGGGACGAACAAATCCTGCTGGAACCCAGCGGCAATTTCGAATCCGTGGAAGAGCTGGCGCAGTCCATCATCAAGCTGCCCGGCCGGGAGGAGCTGATCCGCCTCAGCGACATTGCCCGGGTTTACCGGGGTTACGCGGATCCGCCGGGAATGACCATCACCCACAAACAACAGCCGGCCCTGGTTCTGGCCATCAGCCTGCGGGAGGGTGGCAACATCATCAACCTGGGCGAAGCGGTTCGCGCCCGTCTGCAGCGTTTCCGGGAGGTTTACCCCATCGGGGTGGACTTCAACGTCATTTACTTTCAGCCGGATTTTGTTCAGAAAAAAATCGACGATTTTGTCTCCAGCCTGATGCAATCGGTGGGGATCGTGCTGCTGGTGATGCTTCTTTTCCTGGGAGTGCGCTCCGGCCTGGTGATCGCCAGCCTCATCCCGGCCTCCATTATTATGGCCCTGATGGTGATGGGTTTTCTGGACATCGGGCTGGACCAGATGTCCCTGGCCGCCCTGATTATCGCCCTGGGGATGCTGGTCGACAACGCCATCGTGATGTCGGAATCCATCATGGTTCAGGTGGGCGAAGGCAAGGACCTCAAGCAGGCCTCCATCGATGCCGCCAAAGAACTTCGCGTTCCCCTGCTAACTTCCTCGCTAACCACCGCGGCAGCTTTTCTGCCGATTTATCTGGCCGAATCCACCACCGGGGAATATACCGCCTCGATCTTTGAAGTCGTCTCCATTTCCCTGTTGTGCTCCTGGATGCTGGCGCTAACCATGATTCCCCTGTTGTGCGTTACCTTTCTGAAGATCAAACCCCAGCAGGGAGAAACCTACAACACCCGGTTTTACCGTTCTTATCGCGGATTGCTGAGCAGCAGCCTGCGCCATCCCGTTTTGTTTGTGGTGGGCATTGTGGTGCTGTTTTACGCTTCGACGTTTCTGCTGCCCTTTATCCCCGCCATCTTTTTTCCACCCAACGACAAGCCGGTTATGTACGCGGAATTCCAGTATCCGGTGGGAACCCCGCTGGAAAAAACCCGGCGCATGGCCGAAAAGGTGGAAGCCTTTATTCAGGACAGCCTGATCGCCCTTTACGGGGAGGATCGGGCCGTTTTGCAGGAGGGGGTTATCGACTGGACCAGCTTCGTTGGCGAGGGCCCGCCGCGATTTTATCTCTCCCTGAACGCCCAGCCCCCGGCCCCGGAATACGCCTATTTTCTGATCAACGTCACCGACCGTTGGGCGATGGACACCAACTTCATTCCCCGCCTGGAAGCCTTTGCTTTCCAGAATTTCCCCGATATTTCCACCACCATTGCCCCCTTGCTGCTCGGTCCCCCGGTGGTGGCCCCCATCCAGGTGCGCATTTCCGGCAAAACCACCGAAGCGGTTTTCCAACTGGTAGACCGGGTAAAAGGGCATCTGCAAAGCATCGACGGGCTCACCAATATCCGGGACGATTGGGGTCCGCGCATTAAAAAGCTGTTCGTGCGCATCAACCAGCCTCGCGCCCAGCGGGTGGGTCTCACCAGTCAGGACATCGCCATTTCCCTGCAATCCATCCTGACCGGCATCGAGATTTCCGACTACCGGGAAAACGAGGACGTTATCCCGATTGTCCTGCGTTCGGTAGCAGCAGACCGCCGCGATATCGGCAAGCTGGAAAGCCATAACATCTTTGTCCAGGCCACCGGACGATCGGTGCCCCTCAAACAGGTTGCCGATGTGGAGGTGGCCTTCCAGACCTCCAAAATTCTGCGGCGGGACGGCTTGCAGACGGTGACCATCAACGCCAATTTACTGCCGGGTTACAACGCCATCTCCCTGGCCAACGCGCTCCAGAGCTGGTTGGAGACGGATCAGCAGGAATGGCCGGTGGGTTATCTCTTCGAACAGGGCGGGGAGCTGGAATCGGCCGGAGAGGCCAACGCTTCCATCGGGGCCAAGATGCCGATCGGGCTGCTGGTGATCATTCTGCTGCTGGTCTTCCAGTTCGACAGCCTGCGCCGGCCGCTGATTATCCTGCTCACCATTCCCCTGGGCCTGATCGGGGTATTTATCGGGATGCTGATTACCCAGCAGCCCCTGGGTTTTATGGCCTTTCTGGGGGTGATCTCCCTGTCCGGGATCGTCATCAACAA